>NZ_CP119676.1:1115000-1415000 GCF_029318635.1 Varunaivibrio sulfuroxidans
TCGGTGCGTGGGAATGTCAGCATTTTGACCTCGCAACGTGGCCAGCGGGTCTTATCCGTTCAAATATCGGACGCCAGCTTGCGTGGGTCCAACATCATCCTCACGGTTTCTCCTCACGAAGGAGCCGAGCGCGGCGCGCCAACGCGCTGAGAAACAAGCATCGACCCAAGAATCGGCCCAAGAATCGACCGTGGGCGAGCGTACCTATCAAGCCGCCGAGAAGACCGCGCCCGTTTTTTTGTTTTTTGTCGCATCCGCTCTTTTGATGCATCTGCCATGATACAAACGAACTAAAATTTAGTGATGGCGCTTCATTTGTAGCGATATAGCGCCCCGGACGCCCCACTCCCGAGACCATCATGGGCGCTTCCGCCTTTCGCGCGGCCACGGTGATGATGACGGGGGTGGGCATCGGCGCCACCAGTTGACGGTTGCGCGGTGGGTGCGGGAAAAGGGCGGGGCGCGCCTTCGGCGCCGTGCGCAAGTCGATGTCGGTTTTTTTACCGGTTCTTGCTCGCGGCCATCTCCTGCGTGATCTGCCGTTCTGCGACGGATAAAAAAGACGCCATATAGGCGGGAAGTTTCCGCGTAATTTCCCGTCCGGTCGGGCTTCCATAGAAATCCGCAAGGGTATTGAGTTCTTTTGTTGAGAACACCTGAACCATCGACGTGACCATCAATTTGCGCATCCACGACCAGTCGAGAGAACTCATTTCCCGAACAAATGAAGCGCGCTTGTTTTCGGGCATTTTCGTGGCCATTTGCGCTGTCATGTTGGCCATCATTTTGTTGAAATCCATTGTGTCCGCGTAACGATTCGCGGCGGCTAAACGGCTTTTTGCGTCGTCTTGATTTTTTGTGTTGTTTTGGTTTTTTGCGTCATTTTCAAAGAAAGACTGAGAGAAGGATAATGTTGGATAGCAGGCTAAAATTAAGGCTAAAAATACAATTTTCTTCATCAGAGATTCTCCCGATATTAAGCGCTATTCCATAATATTTCTCACGCGCAAAGGGATGATTTTGATGTAAGGGCATGGCGGAATACCTCCCCTCGCACCGCGACTGCCGATCGCCGGCCAATATATCTACCGAGGCGTTCAACTATCGTCCGCGCCACAACGAAAAATCCGCCCTCAGGAAGGCCGACACGGCACCGAGAACGAGACCAAACCGGAGCATTTATCCAAAATTGATCATCGTCGGGACGCAGTACTGGCGGCGCGCCTTGAACTTGCGGCAAAGAGCCTTCGCCGCGTCGTTATTTTTAAGCGGCCCCGCCTTGAGGCGATAGTAGATCCCTTTGCGCCCGCCCAAATCGACACGCTCGACATGGTGTGACAAGCCCCTGAGCAGGCGGGCGTCGCTTTTGAGGAGCTTTCGCCAGCCGATATCGGCGGCCCGTTTCGAACGATACGAGGCGAGGTGAACACCCGGACGAAACCCCTTCAGCGCGGCCGGTTCTCCGCCATTTTGCGCCGACGGAGCCTTACTTGTCGTGGGTTTCATCGGCGCGGGTTGCATCGCCCGTTCGATCGCGGCGCGTTCCTTGGTGTATTCGTCGGAGGTAATCAGGTGTTCTTCCTTGAGCTTTTCCAAGCGGCGCACGGCATCGGCGGCCTGCATCAGACCCTGCGGCGGCTCTCCGGGATTGGCGATGGCTACCGGAGTGGCGGGCATCAGGGCGTCCAGGATCATGGTCCGTTCCGCGGTATGCTGAGCCACGCTCATGGCGCGCATCTCAAGCGCCCGTCCAATCGCCCGCAGACGCCCCGATATCTGTTCGGCGGAGGGCACCGGGCGATCCAAGCCCGCCGCGGGCGGCGGCGACGTTAGCGGCAACAACGCCCCCACGTTGGCTTGGCGACGGGCGATGAACTCGTCCTTGGTGATCAAACCTTGATCGAGAAGGTCGCGTAAAATTTTAAATCGGCGCTCCACATTGCTATCCGCTTCGACGAAAGGCTGACTCGAAGAGTCCGACATCGTCCCCATAGCGGATTGAACGGGCGGTTTCGACGCCATAGCCTCGCCGTCGGTCCCACTTCCGTCGCCGGATACGGCGTGCGCTTCCGGTGGCGGCGCGCCATCGAGCAGACCCAAGTTGACGCTTGCAATTTTCGATATGGGTTGCGGCTGTCTATCCGCCCAAACCAACATTTGCTTATTGTCGTCCGGGCGCAAAGCCAAGACGGCCTCAAACATCTGCCGGGCCTTGGTTTTCTGGCCCGTGTTCTTGTACAACAAGCCAAAACCGAGCAACGCATCAACATCGTTGGGATTGGCTTTCAAGGCCTTCTGGAAGTGCGTCATCGCCTTGACATTGTCGCCCTTGGCCATTTCACCGAGCCCCAATTCGGCCTCGGTATTGTCTTTCAGAGGGCTGGACGCCCAAAACTCCGGCTTTAGAATTTCCCCATCCTGAAGCGCGCTACAGCCGCCCAAGACCAAAAGCGTGGCCGCGACCGCCAACAGCCGAATTCGATGCCCCGTCACCGTTGACCCCTTTCGATCATCATGCAATCTCTATCAGATTCCCAAGCGCGCGAAACGGCCTTCGTCCCCCGCACGACACCAGGGATAGTACCTGAATTACAAAAATATCCCAACTTTTTGAAAACAATTCATGCACCCGACCCGACGTCGGCGGACCAATGGGCGGCGCACCCCGCCCTACTCGCCTTTGAGCTTTTTCATCCGCGCTTCATACTCGTCGAGGACGCGACCGCAGCCCTGTGTGGTTGCGAAAGGCAGACTCGCCATCACCCCCTTACCCAGCTTTTTTCCACCCTGAATCAAAAACACTTCGCTCACCATGGCTTTACCCAAGGCGCGATTGATCGGCCCGACAAGTTTGGGGCCGGCGCCATCGAGTTGGAGATGTCCGTCTCTTTGTAAAATCAAAGGGTGGGAAAAAAAGACGCCAATAATCGCGTCATTGATGCGCGGCGCGCTTTGGCAAACAATCGCGGCATCGTCGGCGCGCGGCACGGTCATTACCGGGGTCACCGGCATCGGTCCCCGCGAGCGCCCCTTGTAATCCTTTACCGGAGCCATGATGAATTTCATCTGTATGTGATTGTTTTCACCCGGCAATTGGGCCATTGCGGGGCGTGGCGAAACGGCGGACAACGCTATGACGGCGAAAATCAAAAACGACGTAGTTCTGAGCATCATCGGGCGTAATCCTTATTCCAAAACGTGGCCCCCCACGGGCCTCGGAGTCACGGCATACTCAGTATATAGACCATGGCTCCTCCGTTTTGTAGGGGGGTAAGGGCGACAATGCGCGCACCCTTGCGCATGTTCTTTCCTGTGCTTCCTTCCCGCCCCCTTTTATGGTCATGCCCGGAACGGCGCGGCAAGGTCCCGGCCTTAGGGAAAAATACGCCCGCGCATATATAGAACCGCCGCGCCGGAGATAAAAACCCTATCCCCGCCCAGGCGGCAACGCAAAACCCCACCCCGCGCGGAAACCTGGCGGGCGAACAACGTGTCTTTGTTCAGCCGCGCGGCCCAATAGGGCGTCAGAACGCAATGAGCCGACCCGGTCACGGGATCTTCGGGAATACCATGATGGGGGGCGAAGTAGCGCGACACGAAATCGCAATCGTCACCCGGCGCAGTGACAATCAGGCCGTCGCCGCCCAGCGCGACGATGGCCTCGGAATCGGGAACGAGCGAACGCACCATATCGGCGCTCGCCAGCACCGCCATCGGTTTGTCGGCGGCGTAGAACGCCTCGACATCCGCGCCGATGGCCTTTTTCAGTCCCGCGGGCGGTGTTTTCCGTTCACCCGGGCGGGCGGGAAAATCCAACTCAAGTCCCGCCTCCGCACGGCGAACGGCCAATATCCCGCTTTTGCTGGAAAAACGCACCACGTCGCCGGCGAACCTCAGTTCGTTGAACACCGTCCATCCCGTGGCCAAGGTGGCGTGGCCGCACAAATCGACCTCGGTTTTGGGCGTAAACCAGCGCAAGGCGAAATCGGTATCGCCGCCTTCCGGTTGGGGAACGAAAAAAGCCGTTTCCGACAGATTGTTTTCCGCCGCGATCTTTTGCATCAACGCGTCGTCCAACCACGAAGCGAGCGGACAGACCGCCGCCGGGTTGCCGGAAAACACCGCGTCGGTAAAGGCGTCAACCTGATACAGGGGAAGACCCTGGTCCATAATCAATCCTCCGTCCATGGACGTTTGAGCCCGAAGCAGTTGTCGAAAACGTCGAGTCCGACCTTGGGATAATAGGTCATGGCCTGGGGCGCGGAGAGCAGCACCAGCGTGGTCTCCCGGCCCGCCTCGGCCCGGGTGCGCTTGATCAAGCGGGCGCCGATCCCCTGGCCCTGAAAAGCCTTATCCACCGCCAAGTCGGACAGATAGCAACAAAAACTGAAATCGGTGACCGAGCGGGCGACGCCGACGATCCCGCCCGCCTCGTCCCGCGCGGTGACGATCAAATCGGCGTGTTTCAGCATCTTGGCGATCCGTTCGAGATCGCCGACGGGGCGACGCTCGGCCAGGCCCGAGCCGTCGAGCACCGCGAGAAAGTCGGCGGCGCAAAGATCGTTTTCGAGCGCATAAACGATAGCCATCGTCTCACCCCTCGAACAGGATGTTGATGCGGCGGTTTTGCTTGCCCTTATTTTCGATCTTGCCGATGCGCACCGGACCGATTTCCCCGGTGGCGCGCACATGGGTGCCGCCGCAGGGCTGACTGTCGGCCCCCGCGATGTCGATCACGCGCACTCGCCCCGTTCCCATCGGCGGTTTGACCGACAGCGTGCGCACCATGTCCGGGTTGGCGGCAAGCTCGGCGTCTTCGATCCAGCGTGACGTCACCGGCAAATTATCCGCGATCAGACGATTGAGGGCGACGTTCAGGGCCTCCTTATCCGGGCTTTGCGCCAAGTTGAAGTCGAGGCGGCCCTTTTCGGTGGAAATCTGCCCGCCGGTGACGGCGCCATCGACGACGGCGCACAGCAGATGCAAGCAGGTGTGCATGCGCATGTGGGCGTAACGGCGCGGCCAATCCAAATCCAACCGCACCTCCCGGTCGTTTTCGGGAAGCGCGGCGCCGGAGGCCGGGACGTGGATAATATCGCCCGTCTCCTTGTCCTTGAGAGTATCGACGATCTCGATCGTCTCCCCACCCCAGGTCAAGGTCCCCCGGTCGCCCGGCTGACCGCCGCCCGCAGGGTAGAAAATCGTCCGTTGCAGAACGATACCTCCGGCATCGGCGCGCACGACCTTGGCCGTCGCCCGACCGAGATAAGCGTCGTCACGAAAGAGCGTTTCGGTCATGTTCACTCCTTGAGGTCCGTGAAGGGTTGGCGTCTAGGCCACGGATGATAGCACGTCAGCGAACGTTTTCCGGCTCACATTCGCGCCGCTGAGAATCAGGCCCACCTTGCGCCCCGCCATTTTTTCCTTCTCGACCATCAGGCCCGCCAGGGGGATCGCCCCCGCCCCCTCGGCGACGTTGTGGGTATCGCTGAAATAGGCCGCCATGGCCGCGCGGATGGCGTCGTCGCCGACCCGGATCACCCGCGCCGCCCCCTTGACTATCATCGCCACCGCATCCGGATTGGGGACCCGGCAGGCGACGCCGTCGGCGATCGTTTCCACGGTCTCGGCCCCGGGAATCGCACGCCCGGCCTCGAAGGACAGCGCATAGGCCGGGGCCTGTTCGCTGACGACGCCGACAATTTCGGTCTTCAGCCCCAACGCATCGCGCACCGCAATCAGCCCGCAGATCCCCGATCCCATGCCGATCGGAACATACACGGTATCGAGGTCCGAAACCGCCCCGAAGAATTCGAGCGCGTATGTCGCCACGCCGCGGATAAGCTGCTCCTCAAACGGGCCGATCGGATACAGTCCCCGCCGTTCGGCCAACGTCCCGGCGAATTCGAGCGCTTCTTGAAAATCCGCGCCGTGTTCGATCAACTCCGCGCCCAAGGCGCGCATCGCGGCATTTTTTTCCGAATCGTTCCCATGGGGAACGACGATGGTGGCGTTCTTGCCGACCTTGGCCGACGCAAAAGCCAGCGATTGGCCGTGATTGCCCCGGGTCGCCGAGACCACGCCCGGCAAATTGGGTTGGCGACGGGCCAGCTCGGCCATATAGGCCAAACCGCCGCGCACCTTGAACGCGCCGACCGGCGTGTGGTTTTCGTGTTTAACCCAAACGTCACAACCGCAACGCCGCGATAGCAAGGGCCATCGATACTGCGCCGTCGGCGACATGTGGCGATAGATGTCCGCTCCGGCCTTTTCAATGGCGTCCAAATTCAAATCAAAAGTGCTCACAAATCCGTCCTTTCTTTCGTTTTTTAGGCGTCCGGTTCCGCTTAGCCCCTGCGCGAAAGAAAAATGCCCAGAAGCACGGCGCCGACCGACAACGCCAGGGGAACCGAGAAATGTTGATGAAAAAGAACCACCGCTAGGCTCAAGCTGACCAATGGCATCGCGAATTGCAGGGGCGCGATGCGCGTTACCCCGGCCTCGGCGAGCGCCCAATTCCACAAGACATAGGCGACGACCGTCGCCCCGAACCCGAGATAAAAGATCGCGCCCCAGGCAATCGCCCCCACATCCCGCGCCATGACCGGGGATATGGACAATGCCCCAAACGGCATCAAGAAGGTCGCCGACAGCAGAAGGGCCGCAGCAATCGCGATCGCCCAAAATGTCACGACGACGCTTCCCAAGGTGCGGCTCGCGCGGCTCCCGACAACATAGCCCAACCCCGCCATCGCCGAGGAAAGCAGGCACAATAAATCACCACGCACCGTCGCTTCCCCGACGCCCCTAGAGCGTAGAACAATCAAAAAAACGACCCCCAGCACCGCGATCGCCATACCCAAAAACCAACGCCCGCCGGGACGGCGCCGCTCGAACAAAACGCCGAAAAAACCCGAAAACACGGGAATAACCGCGTTAATCAAAGCCGCGTGAGTGGGTGAAGTCGCCTTGACCCCGATGCTGAACGCCAGGGGAAATACGATAAAACCGGCCACCCCGGCCGTCATCACCGATATCCACTGCCCTCCCGTTCGAGGACGCGCGCGCCGACGCCATAACAAAAACGGCGCGACCAACGCCGCCGCCAAAAAAGTCCGCGCCAGGGCGACGAAAACAGGGTCAACCGCATCGACCGCCAAACGCGTCGCCGCCGGCGTCGCCCCCCAAATCACGACGACCGTGGCCCCGGCGGCGTAAGCCGGGAATAGGTTTTTTATCGGCGCGCCCGCGACGCGACGCCCCCCGAATGAAGAAGAGGCGGGCATAATCATACCCCCCCGGCGAAACGGTTCACGGGCGCGTGCGAATATCGAACGCCATCGATGGCAAGACCGCGTCCGGCTTCGTCAAATTTCGATATCTCACCCATCCGACACGGCACATCGAATCCTTTCGCGGCGATTCCGTTATTTTTATCTTCGATACAATTTCCATTATTGTTGACATTTGTATGGGGTCAATGATTACATTGTCATTATGACAATATGGATCCCAGACCTTTCATCCTATGACGGCCCCAAGTACCTGGCCATCGCCCAGGCGCTGGAAGACGATGTCCGCGCCGGCAAGTTGCCGCCGGGCGCCCGCATGCCGACCCATCGGGAACTGGCGTTCCGTTTGGGGGTTACGGTCGGCACCGTGACCCGCGCCTATGGCGAGGCGCAGCGCCATAATCTTATCGGCGGCGAAGTCGGACGCGGAACCTACGTCCTGGAAATGCAGCGACCGTTGTCGGTCTACGACGTGCGCAGCCCGGAACCGTCGGGGGTTATCAACCTGTCGATGAACCGCCCCGCGATCGGCCCCGAAGGCGACATGCTGGCCGACACCTTGCGCGACATCGCGGACTCGCCGAACATTAAATACCTGACCGAGTATCAGCCCGCCAACGGCATGCCTCACCACCGCGACGCCGCCGCCGCCCTGCTCGCCCGCTTGGGCTTCGCCGTGCACGGCGCGGCGGTTATTCTTACCAACGGCGCGCAACACAGCATGGCCGGGGCGGCCATCGCCCTGCTGGGGCGGGGAGATGTCTTGCTCACCGAGCGCTTGACCTATCCGGGGCTGGTCGGCCTCGCCCACAGTTTAGGCATCAAGCTTCTTGGCGTCGAAATCGACGCGGAGGGTTTGATACCCGACGCCTTCGACGCCGCCTGCCGAACAAGCCGAGCGAAGGCCGTCTACACCCTGCCGACCCATCATAACCCGACCACCGCGACGATGAGCCGCCAACGCCGTGAAGACATCATCGCCGTCGCAAGGCGTCACGGCGTGATCATCATCGAGGACGACGTCTACGGCTTCCAACCCAGCGAAACGCCGCCGCCGCTGGCGGTCATCGCCCCCGATCAAGTATGCTACGTCACCAGTGCGACAAAAAGCATCGCCCCCGGCCTGCGCGTCGGCGTCATGGTGCCGCCGAAAAAGCACAAGCACGCGATCGGCCTGGGCATTCAGGCCACCGGATGGATGATCCCGCCCCTAATGGGCGAGGTGCTGACGCGCTGGATCCAAAGCGGTATCGCCGCCGACCTCATTCATTGGCACGGCGAAGACGCCCGCAAGCGGGTCGTCATCGCCCACGATCTTCTCGGAGGATTCGACCTGACCACCCAACCCGAGGCGATGCACGTCTGGCTCACCCTGCCCGACGGCCTGCGTCCCGACGCCGTGGTCAGCGCCGCCATCGACCGCGGCGTTTCGGTCACCCCGCCGGGGCCGTTCATGGCCGGCAAGGGGCCGTTGCCCAACGCCATTCGCCTCTGTCTGGGGGCGGCGGGGCCGATCGAGCGGATGGTCGAGGGGCTGCACATCGTGCGCGACGCCATCGAAAACCCGAGTGCGATAAATTTCGCCATGATGTGAGGGGCCTCACGCTGGTCACCTGGAACTGAAATACGGTGCACATATGACGCACGGAAAAAGGCTTCGGCTAGGAAGGGTCCGCGCCATAATGCGGGAACATCATAAGCGGGCCATGACGACGTCCGAAGCCTTTTTTCCGTGCGCCCAAACGATCATAGAGGCAAAGCGGGTCCCCCATACGGCGCGCCCGCTGCGTCAAGGACGCTCGCCGATGAACCGCATCGCCTTCACGCCCTCTCCTATCGGGCGCGCCGTATGGAGGATCATATATGAACCGTATTTCAGTTCCAGGCGACCAGCAGGCCTTGAGCCCTTAACAACCTTGGAAGTTAGGCGTCGAAGGGGGCGCAGGGGTGGCCGTGGTTCAAGGGGCCGTGGCCGCGACCCAATCCCGGCGCACTTTCGATCGCCCCGCGCACGTAGGCGTGCGCCCGCTCCGCGGCATCCTCAAGGGTCATGCCCTGGGCCAGCGAACAGGCGATCGCCGAGGCTAGGGCGCAACCGGTGCCGTGGGTATGGGGGGTATCGATTCGCGCACCACTAAACGTGGCCGCCACCCGTCCGCCCGACCACAAAACATCCACCACCGGATCGACGTCGCGGTGCCCCCCTTTTATAAGAACCGCCTTTGCGCCCTGCTTTTCCAGGATCAGGGCGGCGGCGGCGAGATCGCTGTCGCCGCCAATGGCGATACCGCTTAACGCTTCGGCCTCCGGGATGTTTGGGGTCAACACCGTGGCCCTGGGCAGCAGGCGGCTTTTCAGCGTCGCCAACGCCTCGGGGTCGAGCAACGACTGCCCGCCCTTGGCCACCATCACCGGATCGACGACGAGCGGCGTTCGCGGGCACGTCTCGGCAAGAATATCACAGACGACATCGATGGTTTCTTTTTTGTGGAGCATGCCGATCTTGACGGCGTCGGCCCCGATGTCTTCCAGGCAGGCGCGCATCTGTTCGCCGACAAACGCGGCGGGGATATCAAAAATCGCGCGCACCCCCCGGGTGTTTTGCGCCGTCAGGGCGCTGATCGCGGTCATCGCATAGCCACCCAGGCAGGTCACCGTTTTGATGTCGCCCTGAACCCCCGCGCCGCCCCCCGAATCGGAGCCCGCGATAATCAGCACCCGGCCTTGCGTCCGCGTCATGGCGTCCTCGCCGCGATCGCCCCTAACTCTGGGCACGTTCAATCGCCTGCGCGATGGTGTCGATGATTCCACGGATCACGTGTTCGTCCTCGCCTTCCGCCATCACCCGGATCAGAGGCTCGGTGCCCGATTTTCGGATCAACAATCGTCCACGACCGCCCAGACGTTTTTCGCCGTCGGCGATGGCCCCTCTAACCGCCGGGGCGTCGAGGGGTTTCCCATTGGAAAATCGCACATTGCGAAGATGCTGGGGCAGCGGATCGAAAATCCGAAAAAGGTCGCTCGCCGATTTGTCCTGCGCGCCTAAAATGGCCAAAATTTGCAGCGCCGCGACAAGACCGTCACCGGTAGTACCGAAATCGGACAACACGATATGGCCCGACTGCTCGCCGCCGACATTGAAGCCGCCGCCACGCATCCGCTCGACAACATATCGGTCGCCCACCGGGGTGCGTTCCAGGGTCAGGCCGCGCCCACGCAGGTAATGTTCCAGCCCCATGTTGGACATCACGGTGGCGACCAAGCCGCCGCCCTTCAGCGCCCCGATATCCGCCCACCGTCCGGCGATCAGCGCCATTAATTGGTCGCCATCGACAAGTTTTCCCTTTTCGTCGGACACCAAGATGCGGTCGGCGTCGCCATCCAAGGTAATCCCGACATCCGCGCCTTCTTCGCACACCCGACGGCAAAGCGCCTCGGGATGGGTCGAACCGCACCCGGCGTTGATGTTGAAGCCGTCGGGCGACGCCCCGATCACCACGACCTCGGCGCCCAGTTCCCACAGAACCTCGGGGGCGACCTTGTAGGCCGCGCCGTGGGCGCAATCGAGCACCACCTTCAAACCTTCCAGCGAGGCGCCGCGGGGGAAGGTCTGCTTGACGAATTCGATATAACGTCCCTGGGCGTCCTCGACCCGTTTCGCGCGCCCCAAGTGCGCCGGCGCGGCGAGCCCCGTATCCATATCGCCCTGCACGCGCGCTTCGATTTCGTGCTCCACCGCGTCGGACAGTTTATGCCCGTCGGGTCCGAACAGCTTGATCCCGTTATCCGCATAGGGGTTGTGCGACGCCGAGATCATCACCCCGATATCGGCGCGCATCGAACGGGTCAGCATGGCGACGGCCGGGGTCGGCATCGGGCCGACCAGAAATACATCCATCCCCATCGACAGGAATCCGGCGCTCAGGGCCTGTTCGATCATATAGCCGGAAAGTCGGGTATCCTTGCCGATCACCACCCGGTGACGGTGATCGCCGCGGTTGAAATGCAGGGCGGCGGCCTGGCCGACGCGCAGCGCCATGTCCGCCGTCATCGGCGGGGTATTGGCGGTGGCGCGAATGCCGTCGGTGCCGAAAAGTTTCATTGTTTTTTCCATACCATCACGCGTCGCCCCGGGGTCCAAATCCGAAGCTTTCGTTACATACCCCGGATCGCCTTAATGCGGCGTAAAAAATTGTTTCCGTTTATGACGATGACTCCGCGAGCGCGCACCAGATATCGACCGCCTGGCGCGTCTGCGCGACGTCGTGAACGCGCACGATAGCCGCCCCTCGGGCGATCCCGAACAAGGCCGCCGCCAGCGACCCGCCGAGGCGCGCCTTGGGATCGTCCACCCCGGCGATGCGCCCGATGAAACTTTTGCGCGACACCCCCAGGAGAATAGGCAGACCAAGCGCCGAAAAACGTTCGAGTCCCGCGATCAAGGTCAGGTTATGGGCATCGGTTTTGCCGAAACCTATTCCCGGATCAAGCGCTATTTTTTCCCGTGCGATTCCAGCGGCGACGCAAGCCGCGACACGTGCTTCGAGGTAGCCGAGCACTTCGGCGCAAACATCGACGTAATGTGGGGCTTTTTGCATCGTTCCCGGCTCGCCGCGCATGTGCATGAGAACGATATCGGTCCCGCTTTGGGCGGCGACGCGAAGGGCGTCGCCATCGCCCTCGAGTCCCGAAACGTCGTTAATGATCCGCGCCCCGGCGCGCGCCGCCTCGGCCATCACCAAGCTATGGCGGGTATCGACGGAAACGACGATTCCCTCGGCGCTTAGGGTTTCGATTACCGGGACGACGCGGGCGCATTCCTCATCAATGGTGACGGGCTGCGCGCCGGGACGGGTCGATTCGCCGCCGATGTCGATAATGTCCGCGCCCTGAGCGGTAAGCGCCCGCCCTCGAGCGATAGCGGCGGCGCGGTCGAACGCCTCGCCGCCGTCGGAAAAACTGTCCGGCGTGACGTTCACGATCCCCATCAGCAAAGGGCGGCGTAGCGTCAAACCCGCGAACGTATCGTGTACATTATGTGTCATGCGCACACAATGGCCCCAAAAAAAATCCCGCACAAGGCGAGATTTTTTCGAAAAAGAACGCCCGAGGCGTCGGATATCATCCCTCCGGCTGGGGATGGGCGCCCAGTCCCTCCGCGCCTTCGTCCTTGGGCGGAGACTTGGGTCCCTTGCGCGCGCCGCTGCTCGGCACCGACGATTTACGCCCACCCTCGCTGGCGGCGTCGTCATCTTCGGGACGGTGCAGGGTCTCTCCACGTAGAAGCGCCCGAACCTCATCTCCCGAAAGGGTCTCGTATTCAAGCAGCGCCTGCGCCACGACATCCAGATCGTCGTCGTGCTCGGTCAGAATAGAGCGCGCCGTGGTTTCGGCGGTATCGATCAACCCGCGCACCTCGCTATCGATCAGGCTCGCCGTCGCATCGGAAATATTTTTGTGTTGGGTAACCGAATGGCCGAGGAAAATTTCCTCGTCGTTCTCATTGTAACGCAACGGCCCCAACTTATCGGAAAATCCGTATTCGGTAACCATCCGACGGGCGATATTGGTCGCTTGCTGGATATCGTTGCCCGCGCCCGTGGTGATATTTTCCTTCCCGAAGATCAATTCCTCGGCGACCCGTCCACCAAACATCATCGCCAGGCGGGACTGCAACTGTACCCGCGAGAACGTGTATTGATCCCGCTCGGGCAGGTTCATCGTCACGCCGAGGGCGCGGCCGCGCGGGATAATCGTCACCTTGTGCAAGGGGTCCGATTTGGGCGTGTAAATACCGACCAAGGCGTGACCGGCCTCGTGATAGGCGGTCAGTTTCTTTTCCTCGTCGGTCATCACCATGGAGCGTCGTTCCGCCCCCATCATAACCTTATCCTTGGCGAATTCGAAATCGGCCATGGTGACGTACCTTTTACTGGCGCGGGCGGCGATCAGGGCCGCCTCGTTAACCAGATTAGCGAGATCGGCGCCGGAAAACCCCGGCGTTCCCCGCGCGATAACCCGTGCTTCGACATCGGGGGCCAGTGGCACTTTTTTCATATGCACCTTGAGAATCTTCTCACGTCCCAAGATATCCGGATTGGGCACCGTAACCTGGCGGTCGAAACGCCCCGGGCGCAGCAAGGCCGGGTCGAGAACGTCGGGCCGGTTGGTCGCCGCGATCAAGATCACGCCCTCGTTGGATTCGAAGCCATCCATTTCGACCAGCAACTGGTTGAGGGTCTGTTCGCGTTCGTCGTTGCCTCCGCCCAGGCCGGCGCCGCGATGGCGACCGACGGCGTCGATTTCATCGATGAAAATGATGCAGGGCGCGTTTTTCTTGCCCTGTTCGAACATATCGCGCACCCGCGACGCGCCGACGCCGACGAACATTTCGACGAAGTCCGAGCCGGAAATGGTGAAGAACGGCACATTCGCCTCGCCGGCGATGGCGCGCGCAAGAAGGGTCTTGCCGGTTCCCGGAGGACCGACCAGAAGGCACCCCTTGGGAATTTTTCCACCCAGGCGCTGAAATTTCTGAGGATCTTTGAGGAATTCGACGATTTCTTCCAACTCTTGCTTGGCTTCATCGATACCCGCGACATCCTGAAAAGTGACCCGGCCCTGGCGTTCCGTCAGAAGCTTGGCCTTGGATTTGCCGAACCCCATCGCCTTGCCGCCCGCCCCGCCCTGCATTTGGCGCATCAGGTAAATCCACACCCCGATCAACAACAACATCGGGAACCAGGAAATCAAGATCCCCATCAGGGTCGGCGATCCGGCGTCCGACGGCACCGCCGTGATATGCACATTTTGCGCCGTCAGCTTGGATATCAGGTTGGGGTCGGTCGGCGCGAAGGTGGAGAACGTCCCGCCATCGCGGCGCGTGCCTAAGATATCATAGCCCGAGGCCGCCCCTTTAAGGGTCACGCTGCTGACTTCCTTGGCGTCAACGGACGACAAGAACGCAGAATAGGAAATCGTGCTCTGCGCACTTTTCTGCGTCGTCCCCTGAAACAGGTTAAACAGGGCGAAGACCAAAAGCGCGATAATAACCCAGAGCGCCATGTTCCTGCTGAAGTTCACCGGCGTATCCCTTCATTAAACTTTAAATTCAAACGCGACCGTTTTCGCCGCGCCCCGCCCGATCAACGAGCATCCGCATCACACTCCGTAGCATACCACGGAACCTTTCTGAGATAATCCCGCTTCACCGCCACGCAAGGGCAAACTCTTTTATCTTCCACTATATTCCATGACCAACGCTTACGCGAAGACCTCGTGCGCCAGCCTTACGGTGTTTCCGGCAACGTGGCGCAAAACGGGCAAACGCGCAAGCCCCCAATCCCGCCGGTAGCCCAAATGAGGCACCGCCACCACGCCCAAATCATCCTTGACGGCGGGCAAGGACATCCGCGCGATAAGGGGAATCGGATGGCTTTTCAAGCCCGGCGCACGCACCGCCAGTTCCCGCCACCCCGCACTGTCCAGCGCGTCGAGATAACGCCCCACGGGCGCATCCGCCCGCACATCGACCTCGAAACGATGGTCGAACGTATGACGTCCCGGCGTCAATGGCAGCGCCGATACGCCGCGAATTTCGCGCGCCACCAAAAGTGTCCCCGGGTCGGCTTCAGACCCCGTTCCCGGAGCCTGAACAAGGAGACGGCATCCCGCCAAGGTGCGACCGGCAAAGGTCTTGTCCCCGTCCCCGTCCCCGTCCCCGTCCCCGTCCCCGTCCCCGTCCCCGTCCCCGCCCCCGACCGGGACGAGCGCGCCCAACAAGGCGTCCAAGCCGTCGCGCCGAGCGGCGTAGTTTCGCCCCCCGACCCGCGCCAAGACCCACGCCAGAACGCGCCGCGCCAAGGCGCGATGGGCGGCGCGCAAAGGTGAAAGTTCGATTTGGGCATAACCGGCCTCGAAAAAGCGGACATGGCGGTCAATCCAAGAATACGCCAGCGCTTCGATCAATTCGCGCAAAACGCCCGCCTTGCGGCAGACGCCGAGCGCGCCATCCTTGAGCGCCGCCCCACCCGGACGCGCCAACGCCTGGCGCACCCGAACGCGCTCATAGCGCCGGTCTCGGTTCGACGGGTCCTCGATCCACGATTGCCCTTTCGCGCGCAACGTCGCCCGCAAGGAAGATGGCGAAATTTCCAACAAAGGCCGCGCAAGAACGATTCCATCGCGCACCAGTGTCGAACGCATGGCGGCCAAAGTTTCGATCTCTCCGCCACGCGCCAGACGCATCAGCGCGGTTTCCGCCTGATCATCCTCATGATGCGCCAACAACACCGTCGTCACCCCGTTGTCGCGACACCAGTCGGTCAACAAGGCGTAGCGGGCGGTTCGGGCGGCTTCTTGAATGGCTGTGCGGGGCTTGACGCCGCGCCAACGCAACGTGACATGGGCGACCCCGCGGGCCGCCAGCCAGCACGCAACCCGAGCGGCTTCCCGCGCCGAATTTTCACGCAGGGCATGATCCACTCCAAGGGCGGTCATCGCAACGTCCCGCCGAGCGCACCAGTCGGCGACGAGACACGTCAAGGCCATGCTATCGGCCCCACCGGAAACCGCCACCGCCAAACCGCCACGGCGCACGTCGGGAAGTTCGAGACGCGCCATCAGACGCGCGAACAATCGGTCATCGAGAGCGCCCGTCCACGTCTGCTCCAACGCGGGCGGACGTTCGAATCGCACGTCTCCAGCGTCCATTCGATCGTCCCCGTTCAACGTCATGTCCGCCTCTCGTCGCGTACAAACGTCACACCCCAAGAACCCATCCGTCGCAGCGACCGCCAAGATCGGAGGGCGGAGACGCGGCTTCGATTACTTCGAGCACCCGTAATGCGCCTCCTCGCGCTTTAGCGTCGTTGCGATCGGCGCACGCATCTTGGGATACGCACTTTTCACTTTGGAAAAGGCGGCGCAGGCTTCCGTCTTCTTGCCCAGGTTGCCCAGGGACATGCCTAGCTTTAGCAGGCTGTCGGGCGCTTTCGGTCCCTTGGGCGCTTTCTGATAGGCTTCGAGAAAGGCCTTCGCCGCAGGAACGTACTGCGCCCGCACGTAGTACGTCTCCCCCAGCCAGTAGCGGGCATTATCGACCAGGGGATCTTTCCCATTGCGGTCAATGAACGCCTTCAGGGCGGTTTCCGCCGTATCGTATTTGCCGTCGCTCAACAATCCGAAAACATATTTATATTGGCTTTTGGCGTCTCCCGGCGGCAACACCGACTCGGAGGTCGCGGCTTGTTCGGAAACGGACGTCGGCGAGGTCGCCGCCCCGGTCTGGCTGCGGTTTCCCTGCTGCGCACTTTTGCTCAATTCCGCCTGTTTATCCAATTCCGCCTGTTTGTCCAATTCCGATTGCGTGATCGTCCCCAGGGGGTGCGCGGGCGCACCCACGGACGGCATCGCTTCACCGCGCACAACCTCTCCCGGCGCGGGCGCCCCCTGGGTAAGCGGCTGCGCCGACGTGGCGCTCCCCGCGACCCGTCCTTCAAGGCTGCTTAAGCGAAAATCGACATCGGCGACCAATTTATCGAGGCGCTGGGTCAATTTATCGACCTTGTACGATAGCGTTTCGTTCGCCCCGGTTTGTTGGCGCATTTCGCCCTCAAGGGCGGAAATGCGTTCATCGAAGCGATCTAGGGTGTAATTGTCCGCCCCCACGCCTGGAGGCGTGGCGCCGGACGGGGACGTTGGCGCACCCGCCGAGGACGTCGCCGGGGAGGGCAACGAAGTCGGGGCATCCGTGCGGCCCGTCGCCAATTGCATATGCAAGGTGCGAATATCCCGCTGCAAACGGTCGATCCGATGGACCAGCTGTTCGATGGTGGTTCCGTCGGGGGGCGTTCCATCGGAACTTTGCGCCCACGCCGGAGTGGGGGCGCCGACCAGTCGTATGCTCATCGCGACGACCGCCACCGTGAGGACACGCGCCAACTTTCTATTCATATGTTCATCCCCAATATCTTCAATAATCCTCGGCGTTTTCGGATTTTTCGGCGCGCGACATCTGTCCTGCACACGCCGATCTCGACCGGACACACCGATCCCCGCGTATAGCAAACCTCGGACGGCCACCCAAATCACACCAAATCATACGGCCCGCCGCGCCGAATTTCCACACCGTCGCATACGCCACGCGGCGCGCGCCGATCAGAGCGCAGAGGCACGCCGACATCAGACGCATTTTTTAGGGCGAAAGTGTGGCGTAGACGCAAAAGCGCCCGACCTTCACGGAAAAACCGGAAGGACAGGCGCTTTTTAACCTTGCGTGCGCGCAATACGCGGGGCGCGCGAAGCCTCTATGCGCGAATCACTTTACGACCGTCACGGCACGGCGATTTTGCGCCCAGGCCTGCTCGTTGGAACCCAAGGCCACCGGACGTTCCTTGCCGTAGGAGACAACATCCATGCGATCGGGAGAAATCCCCTGAGAGACAAGATAGTCGCGCACCGCGTTGGCGCGGCGCTCGCCGAGGGCGAGGTTGTATTCGCGGGTTCCCCGTTCATCGGTATGCCCCTCGATCGTCACCCGAACGCTTGGGTTGGCTTTCAGCCAAGCCGCCTGCTTTTGCAGGACGTAACGCGCTTCGGACGTGAGGTTGTATTTGTCAAACCCGAAATGAACCCGATCGCCGACATTGACCACCAAGTCTTCCTGAGTGCCCGCAGCGGGCCCCGAAACCACGGCCCCGGAGGGCGCCGAGGGTGCTGTCGTCGTCATCGGCGCGCTTGCCCCCCCGGTCCCGGCGGTGGAACCGGTTTCTGTCGGGGTGGTGCTGCACGCGGCAACGAGGGACACAACCGCAATCATGCTTAAAACTTTAAAACGCATCTATATCTCCTGACCTTCTGGAGCGTTCAATTTTCAACAGCCGTCCGCCGAGTGCGACACAAAACGACTCTAGCCCTCTGGAAACACGAAACTAACCATTTCGTTTGACCCTTTTGTGACCAAACGCAAAGATAACTCGCCTCAATATTTCTTTGCCTAATGTTCGGATAATAAAGGCCTTTACGCTGCGACTATAGGGCTAATATTTCAGGGAATCAAGGGGGACCACGCAGGATCGGACGCATCCGTCGGCGTAATGACCTCACGTTCGTTCGCCCCAGTCAGGTCTATGGTGTAAAGACGAGAGGTTCCCCCCCGCCCCTTGTCGTCGCTGGGGGTCTGACGGTAGAACATCAAAACCCGCCCGTTGGGCGCCCAGGTCGGCGATTCAACCAAAAAACCTTCGGCCAGCAGACGTTCGCCACTACCGTCCGGATGCATCACGCCGATATAGAACTTATGGTTCGCCATCTTGGTAAAGGCGATCAAATCACCACGCGGCGACCACACCGGGGTGGCGTAACGCCCTTTACCGAAACTAATCCGTTTGACGTTGCTCCCATCCGAATCCATGACGTAAAGTTGCTGAGAACCGCCACGATCCGAGTTAAAGGCGACTTTCTTGCCGTCGGGCGACATGCTGGGCGAGGTGTCGATCGCCGAGTTATGGGTCAGACGGCGCACTTCCCGGGTCGCCAGGTCCATTATATAGATTTCCGAGTTGCCGTCCTTGGCCATACTCATAATCACCTTGCGGCCATCGGGCGAAAACCGCGGCGCGAAAGTCATCCCGGGAAAATCGCCGAGCCGCTCCTGACGGCCGCTGTCAATATTGAAAATGTAAACCCGGGGCGTGTTCTTGAAATAGGACAGGTAGGTGATTTCCTGAAGCGTCGGCGAGAAGCGTGGCGTCAACACCAACGATGAGCCATCGGTCAAGAAGCGGTTATTGGCGCCGTCTTGATCCATGATCGCCAACCGTTTTATGCGGTGATTCTTTGGCCCCGATTCGGCGACGTAGACGATCCGTGTGTCGAAGTAGCCGCTTTCACCGGTGATCCGCTCGTAGATGGCGTCGGCGATGATGTGCCCGACCCGCCGCCAATTGGACGGCACCGTGTAATAGGCGACCCCGGCCATCTGCCGTTCGGCGAAAACATCCCACAGGCGAAACTCGACCCGCAGGCGACCGTCGTTGGTTTGGATCACCCGTCCTTGGACCAGCGCCTGGGCGTTGATGATGCGCCAGTCGCCAAAGCGCGGCAAGACGTTCAGCGAGGTGTCGGCCTGAATAAACGCCTTCGAATCGATCGGTGCGAACAAGCCCGAACGTTCCAGATCGGCGGCAATGACCGAGGCGATATCACGCCCGTAATTTTGCTCGTACGCGTTATCCCCATAAAACCGCGTCACCGCGATCGGCATCGGGGCGACGGTCCCTCGGGTGATGTCGATGCGCAGTTCGGCGCGGGCCTCGGGCGTGGGCCCGATCATGCCCAACGCCACCACCAGGAACAACAGGAAAGCCGGAACAGCAAAAACTCTAGGGCGTGTCATAAGCCGAACATCTCCTTGGGGTTAAACGTCAACGTCATTTTTTGCCAGGTCGCATATTTTTCCGGCGGCAACTTGAAGGGCGAACAACGCGGGTTCAAAACCGCCCGCAACGCGCTTTCGGCCATGGCGCGATAAAACGGGTCCGAGCGCATTTGGCCCGCGCCCTCCAGGCGCGCTTCGCGCACCGTGCCGTCGGGATTCATCGCCATCGCTATGGTGATGATCATGTCCTGCGCGTTTTTCGCCCCGGCGGGCGGATTCCAGCATTGAGCAATCTGGCGGCGCACTAAATCTTTCTCGCTGATCGTCAACGGCTGCGACGCCATGTAATCGGGCGTCGCCTTTTGTAATACCTTGGCGATCTTGTCCGCGAACGATGTCTTGGCCGGCGCGCTCTTTTGAACCTGTTTTTTCTCCACCTTGGGCGGCGGCGGCGCGTTCAGCTTTTCGACCGTATGGAGCACCGACGCGAAGGGATCGGGCGCCGGCTTCTTTTTTGGCTTTGGCTTTGGCTTTGGCTCTGGTTTCGGTTTCGGTTTTGGCTTGTCCTGCTTCTTCGCCTTGACCTGGGTCACGCTGGGCGGGGCGGCCACCGCCTTGGGCGCCTTGGGAACCGGAGGCGCCTTGGGCTTGGGCGGCGGGGACGCCTTGGGCTTGGGCGGCGGGGACGCCTTGGGTTTCGGTTTTGGCTTCGGCGGTGGGGAGGCCTTGGGTTTCACTTTCGGCGGCGGCGTTTTTTTAACGGCTTCGGTCTTTTTGACGGGCTTGACATCGGCCTTCTCGGGTTTCGGACGGGTAGCGCCGACATTGGTCTTGTCGGCGACGGTCAGGACATCGACAAAAACCGGCACATCGACGTTCTGAACCGGACGGTGCAGCATCGGCAGGCCAAAATAGGCCAGCGCAAGCACCAGGGTATGTATTCCAACCGACAGCGCCAAATTCTTATACACCGCGTCCCCCACCTACCGCCCGGGCGTTTTCGAGGGGGTCGGAGCGGACGGATGAACCTGCCGGGTAATCAGGGCGACTTTTTGAAACCCGGCGCCGTTCAGCACCCCGATCACCGTCATCACCCGCCCGTAATCGATGTTCTCATCGCCGCGCACGAAGATGCGCACACCGGGGTTATTGTGGCTGATCGCCATCAGACGCGCCGTCAGAGTGGACAACTTGACCTCGGTATCCTGTACATAGATACGGCCTTTTTTGTCGATACTGACCGCCAGCGGCTCGTCATGACCGCTGATCACCGAGGCCTTCGTCTTCGGCAACTCGACCTGCACCCCCACCGTCAACAGCGGCGCCGTCACCATGAAGACGACCAAAAGCACCAGCATCACATCGACCATCGGGGTCACGTTAATTTCGCTCATCGGGCGGCGGCGGGCGCGTCGCGATCCCCCATGCCGCCCCCTAATATTTACCATGGCGGCCATGGGTTACGCCTTTTCTTCCATCTGGCGCGATAAAATCGCCCCGAATTCCACCGCGAAGCCATCGAGCCGGGCGCCGTAACGGTCAAGATCGCTGGACAACTTGTTGTACGCCAGCACCGCCGGAATCGCCGCCAACAAGCCCAAGGCGGTCGCGAACAGCGCTTCGGCGATGCCCGGCGCGACCACCGCCAACGAGGTGTTCTTGGTCAACGCAATCGACTGGAAGCTGTTCATAATCCCCCAAACAGTGCCGAACAGGCCGACGAACGGGGCCGTCGATCCGGTCGAGGCGAGGAACGTCATGTAACGCTCGATCCGGCTCATTTCCCGCGATACCGTGATTTGCATCACCCGATCGATGCGTTCGGACAACGAGGCGCTGAGCCGCGCATCGCCCTTGCCCTTTTCCAGGGCGCGGCGCCATTCACGCATGCCCGAGGAAAAAACCGCCGACATCGGGTCCTCGGGATGCGCGCCGACCTTATCGTATAGTGAATCGAGCGGTTGACCCGACCAGAAGCGCTGCTCGAACGCCGCCGCCAAACGGTTCAACTTACGCAGTCCCATCACTTTTTCGAAAATAATCGCCCACGACCACACGGAAGCCAGCAACAACAGGAAAAGCACCGTCTTGACCAGCCAGTCGGCGCGCATGAACAGCGCCCACACGGAAAAATTCATTTGAGCGGCGGATGCCCCCAGGTTAACGGCATCGATGACATTGCTTTGCATACTTTATCCTCGGTAACGGGGCGTGCGTTGCGCATCGCCCGATCATCTCTCATCAGGCTTTAATAAAATCTTGCAGCTTGCGCCGGATCGCCTCGGGCATGCGCCCCGGACCGCCATCCAGCTTCATGCACCCCAGGCGAATTTCAAGACGCACCAGTTCCTCGCCGTCCCGGCGGATCGACTGCACCCCCTCCAGCGAGGCCCCGCCGACCTTGGTCAGGCGCAACCCGACATCCAGCAGGTCGTCCAGGCGCGCCGGCTTGAAATACTGCGCCGACACGGAGCGCACGACAAAGGTCAAACGATGGCGCTCTTGCAGAGTGGCGTTTTCAATGCCCAGTCGGCGCAACATTTCGCTGCGCGCGCGCTCGGCGAATTTTAAATAATTGGCGTAATAAACGACGCCGCCGGCGTCGGTGTCTTCGTAATAAACGCGCACCGGCAGCACGAACACGCCCCTTGCGCCGAGCCGCGGGTCGGACATTTCTTTGTTTAACGTCTTAGTCATCGTCCTGGCCGATCAATTCGAGTTGCGCCCCGGAGGCCGGAAAATTCAAGCCCAGATGCCCATAGGCCCCCGGCGCCAAGGCGCGTCCACGCGGGGTGCGCAATAAAAACCCTTGCTGAATCAAATACGGCTCGATCACCTCCTCTATGGTGTCGCGCTGTTCGGACAGCGCCGCCGCCAAGGTTTCGACGCCAACCGGCCCGCCGCCGTAATTTTCGGCGATGCATATCAAATAGCGCCGATCCATGCCATCCAACCCGGCCTTATCGACTTCGAGACGGTTGAGCGCGCCGTCGGCCACGGTCTCATCAACTAGGGTATTCTCGGCGACGCCGGCGAAATCGCGAACCCGGCGCAACAGGCGTCCGGCCACCCGGGGCGTGCCGCGGGCGCGCCGTGCGATCTCCATCGCGCCGTCCTCGGTCATCTCCACGTCCAGCAACCGCGCCCCGCGTTTGATGATGCCGATCAGTTCCTCGGGCGAATAAAACATCATGCGCAGCGGTATGCCGAAGCGCTCGCGCAGCGGCGTGGTGATCAGGCCCGAACGGGTGGTCGCCCCCACCAGGGTGAACGGCGGCAGGTCGATGCGCACTGACCGCGCCGCCGGGCCCTCGCCGATGATCAGGTCGAGTTGGAAATCCTCCATCGCGGGATAGAGAATTTCCTCGACCACCGGGTTAAGGCGGTGAATTTCGTCAATGAACAGAACGTCCCGGGGTTGCAAATTGGTCAAGATCGCCGCCAAATCGCCGGCCTTGGCGATCACCGGCCCGGAGGTCGCGCGAAAACCGACCCCCAGTTCGCGGGCGACGATTTGCGCCAATGTCGTCTTTCCCAAGCCGGGCGGACCGTAAAACAGGGTGTGGTCCATCGCCTCGGCGCGCGCGCGCGCGGCCTGGATAAAAATTTTCAAATTTTCGCAGACCGGGCGCTGGCCGACAAAATCGTCCAAGCTGGTCGGACGCAGGCTGACTTCGCCGAAATCATCCCCCTGCGGAGCAGGCGCCACCAGGCGATCCTCATCGACCATCACAGCCCCTCTTTCAGGCCAAGCTCACCCAAACCCAGGCGGATCAGATCCTCCACCCGTGGCGGATCCTCCAACGTCGAAGCCGCGTGCGCCACTGCGCCCAGCGCATCGGACGCGCCGTAACCCAGATTGACCAACGCCGAAACGGCGTCGCGCAGGGCGGCGTCATCACCGCCCGCACCGAGCGGGGGAGGGCTTTTTTGCGAAGCGCCGGAGGGCGCCATACCCAAAGTCAGTTTGGCGACCTTGTCCTTCAATTCGCTGGCGATGCGCGCCGCCAGCTTGGGGCCGACGCCGGGCGCGCGGGAAATCGCCGCCTTATCGGCGGCGGCGATGGCGTGCGTCAATTCATCCCCCGACAAAGCCGATAAGATTCCCAGCGCCACTTTCGCCCCGACCCCCTGAACGGTGGTCAACAATTTGAACCAGTCCCGCTCGTGCGCATCGTAAAAGCCGTACAAATGGATATGATCTTCGCGAACATGGGTTTCGATGCTGAGGCGCGCGGGTTCGCCGACGAACAGCCGCGACAGGGTTTTCCCCGAGCAAAACACCAAATAGCCGACACCCCCGACATCGACAATCGTCCAGTCGTCGCCCAGTTGGTCTATCGTTCCGCTAAGTTTCGCGATCATCGCCCCACCCTCTTCGCGCCACGCGCCGCCCCCGGTTTCCCGCCCCGCTACCGGTATTGCCCTGCTACCTATTGCCCCGCTACCGACCGCGACGCGCCTGGCGGTTTCACGGTGATGGGCGTGGCAGATCGCCACCGCCAACGCATCGGCGGCGTCGGCGCCGGAAAAGGTATAGCCGGGCAGCAGGGTCTTGACCATCATCTGGACCTGCGCCTTACCCGCCAAACCACCGCCGACGACGGTTTTCTTGATCAGGTTGGGCGAATACTCGCCGACCACAAGACCCGCCTGCGCGGGAACCAGCAAGACGATGCCGCGGGCTTGCCCCAGCTTCAGGGTCGAGGACGGGTTTTTATTGACGAACGTCTCCTCGACCGCCGCCTCGTCGGGGGTGAAGCGCGCGATCACCGCGGCGACGCCCTCGAACAATTGCACCAAACGGTCGGGCAAGGATCGGGTCCTGTCGGTCGATACCGCGCCGTCGGCGACATAGCGCAACCGATTGCCCTCCACGTCGATCACGCCCCATCCGGTATGTTGAAGCCCAGGATCAAGTCCGATTAACCGCATATCGTCTTCAACCGCTCCTTCAGCGCCCGGCCCGCGGCCGCGGCGTGTTGCAACACCCTCCCAGGATCCTCCCGGGCGTCGTGTCGCCCGATGTCGTTAGGCGCTCAACCTTTCCATCACCTCGTCGGACACTTCGAAATTGGCCGCCACGCGTTGAACGTCGTCGTTGTCTTCAAGCACGTCGATCAACTTGAACAAGGTCTGCGCCGTGCTTTCGTCCACCTCGGTCGTGGTTGTCGGCTTCCAATCCAAACTGGCCTCTTCGGGGTCGCCGAAACGCTCCGTCAGGGCATCGCGCACGGCGCTGAAATCGTCCGGAGCGCACGTGATCTCGTGGCCCTCCTCGTCGCTGGTCACGTTATCCGCGCCAGCTTCAAGGGCGGCTTCGAAGACGGTATCGCCATCGGCCACGCCGACGGCGAAGCGCACCACACCTACGCGATCGAACATGAACCCGACGCTGCCCGTTTCACCCAGGTTGCCGCCGTGCTTGGTGAAGGCGGACCGCACGTCCGAAGCGCTGCGGTTGCGGTTATCGGTCAACACCTCGACAATCATCGCGACGCCGCCCGGCCCATAGCCTTCGTAGCGCACCTCTTCGTACATTTCGCCATCGCCGCCGGCGGCTTTTTTGATCGCGCGGTCGATGTTGTCCTTGGGCATATTGACCGCGCGCGCCGCGATCACCGCGCCGCGCAAACTGGCGTTTTGGTCGGGGTCGGGCAAGCCCGACTTCGCCGCTACGAAAATTTCACGTGCATGCTTGGCGAAAATTTTCGCCCGCTTGGCGTCCTGCGCGCCCTTGCGGTGCATGATGTTCTTAAACTTGGAATGACCGGCCATGTCTCTTTTCTCTGTCTAACGTCACTGCAACCCCCACCGCGCTCTCGGCGGAGCGCCACGGAATCGGGAACCCTTTCCCTAATGATCGCTTTATATACCATGTTTCCGCACGCGGTAGGGGGGGATAACGGCCATTCAATACAGCCCTTAAGCTGCCAGAGCAATATGGCAGCATTGGGGCGTTTTCAATCCGTATCTATTTCGCGACCAGCGTATTCAGCCGCCCTGCGGCGTGCACGACGCCAGACGCCCGCCCCGGCGGAGCGGCGCGACGACGCGGGCGAGGCCGCTGGCATCGTCGGTCTCGATATATACCGCGCACAGGGTCGCTTCACCCAAGGCCGGTTGCAGGCGGGCCGACGGTATTTTTTTGAGAAATCGCGAGATCGCCCCATCCTTAACCATGCCGATCACCGAATCGTAATCCCCACACATACCGGCATCGGTCTGGTATGCCGTCCCCCCCGGCAAAATCTGCGCATCCGCCGTGGGAACGTGACTGTGGGTGCCGATCACGGCGGAAACCCGACCGTCCAGGTAATGCCCCATGCTCATCTTCTCGCTGGTCGCCTCGCAATGGATATCGACAATGATCGCCGCCACGCCGTGGCCCAGGCGTTTATTCAAAAGCGCAATATCGACGCCCGCGAAAGGATCGTCCAAGGGGTCCATGAACAAACGCCCCATCACCTGCGCCACCATGATTTTCGCCCCGCCTGCGACGTCGTATATGTTCCAGCCCCGCCCCGGCGTTCCTTCCGGATAGTTCAACGGTCGGAGCAGACGCGGATCGCGGGCGATGTAGTCGATAATCTCACGCTGATCCCAAACGTGGTTACCGGTGGTAATCGCATCGACCCCGATGTCATAGAACCCCTGGCAGATTTTCCCGGTCAAACCAAAGCCATGGGCCGCGTTTTCGGCGTTGACGATAACGAAATCGAGATCGAGTTCCCGGCGCAGCGTCGGCACGTGGTCGATCACCGCCCGCCGCCCGGACTGTCCGACGACGTCGCCGCAGTATAAAATTTTCATGGTTTTTGAATGGCCTCTTTTTCGGTCACGATCCAGTCGAGCGGTTGATCGCGCCGATCCACCGGAACACGCGCGACTTCCTGGGCGCTGAAGGCGACGCCCACCGCCGTGATATCGCCGGTTTTGCGATCTTTTTCAAGGGTGCGATCGTAATACCCCCCGCCATAGCCCAAACGCCCCCCCAAGCGATCGAACGCCAGCAGCGGCGCCAATACGAGTCGGGGAAATACCAATGGCGCACCGTCGAGAGGATGAGACGTGCCGTAAACGCCTGTTTCCAAGGGGTCCCCCGGTCGCCAGCGACGAAACTCCAAGGGCGCGTCCCGGGTCCGCACGCGCGCCAGCGCAAGAAAATGGCCCCGCTTGGCCAGGCGTTCATACAAGGAACGCAGATCGACTTCGGCGCCCATCGGCCAATAGCCGCCAATGCTTTCGCCCGTTCGCAAGGGAATGACCCCGTCCGCCATCATCGCCAGGAAACGGGCGCACAGCCGCCGGCTGGCCCGGGCGCGCGCATCCGGGGCGATCTCTTCGCGCCGCGCCCGCGCCTGGGCGCGCAACAACGTCTTTGCGGCATCAAGGGGAGAAGGGGAAGCGTCACCCAACGTCACGAACCCTCCCGGGCGTAAGGCGGAACGAAAAACAGGGCGGAGCCATATGAGCCGTCGGCACGATAGATCCTCTGTGGCCTGCATGTGCAGGTGGGCGCCATATACCGAACCCAGGGGTCCGACAGGGACAGCTCCCTAGAGAAAGAAAGCCCCAGGGAAAAATGGCCTAACGCACTCCACAGCACCGCCCCTGCCCTAGTATCTATGACTGTTCGATCCGCCGCGCAATCTTTTCGATCCGCCCGGCCCAAAAATCCAGGGTAGCGACATCGACCGGCACGCCGTCCGCACCCTTCTCGACCGCGGAAGACGGGTCTTTCGGCGCGGGGGCAACGCCGCCCCCCGCGGTCCCGGCGCGCAACGCCTCGACTTCCCGAAAAGCGTCGCTCAATTCGTCGGCGATAAGCAAGCAGGTCATCACCAGCAGGCGACTTTCCCCGACATCACCGACGGCCGCGGCGAGTTGATCGACCCGCTTGCCGACATAATCGGCCAAATCCAAGAGGTGGCTTTCCTGTCCGTCATCACAGGCGATCTTATAGGGTTGGTCATTAATCGTTATCGCGACTTGGGCCATGGCGGCGGCTTATCCTTGCATCAGGCGTTTAATCCGGTCGATCGTCGCGTCCAAGCGCTCGCCCAGCAGTTGGTGCTTACGCTGAAGCCGATCGTTTTCTGTCGTCAGGACGTCAAGCCGGCGCTGCAGTTCCGCCGACACGCCGCCATTCTTGAGCCCGCCGTCCGCGGGGTCACTTCCCGTCGCAAGGTCGCGCTCCGCTTTCTCGTGCAAGGCGTTCTCAAGGCGCGCCAAGGCGCTCTCCAGGCGCGCCTTGACGTCGGAAACCTGGGCGTCGGAAACCTGGGCGTCCATCGTCTGCGCATCCTCGGAGGTTTCGGACGCATCCTTACCATCTTGTCCGGCGCCGGGCCGCGCGGTGGCGGTTCTTTCAGCGACGAGACCCGTCCCCATTGATGTTGCGACATCACTCACGGTAAGGCTTCCCCCTTATGCTTGTTCGTATAGCGGGCGGTCGTCATGAAAAGCACTCTTTGCCGCGACCGCATGACACCCCATCAGCCCATTACGGAACCGGGCGAACACGCCAACCGGCCCGACATGGCGCCACGTTACACGGAAAGGAAATTCCCTCGGGTGGGATCTCCCGAAGACCGCGACGCCATGATGGTCACTGGAACGAATCTTCTGCAATACAATCGTAACAGTAAGTTTCCCCATCGTAAGCGTCAACAGCCCTGCGCCGAGTGATCCGGGTTTTCCCCCAACCGCTCGCCCAACCCCACGTGTTTTTTTGATTGTGTTTGACGCCTCGCGAATGCCACACTTTAAGGTGGGTTTGCAGCCTCCCCACGAGAGTGTTCGTGATAACCATCCGTTTGTGCTAGAAAACGGCAAATTGATTTAAGGCTTCATGGTATTTTTCTGCCGCAACATTTATTCAGGAGGACGGTATGGCGGTTCGCGTTGCTATTAATGGTTTTGGACGGATTGGACGCTTGGCGTTTCGCGCCTTGGTCGAATCCGGGCGCACGGATATCGAGGTCGTGGGCATTAACGACCTGGGTTCGGTTGACGCCAACGCCCACCTTTTAAAATACGATTCCGTGCACGGAACCTTGCCCGCCGACGTTCACGTCGAAGGCGACAGCATGGTCGTTAACGGCAAAAAAACCCGGGTCATCGCCGAACGCGACCCCTCCGCCCTGCCATGGGCGGATCTGAACGTGGACATCGTGTATGAATGCACCGGCATTTTCACCGCCCGCGACAAAGCCGCCGTACACATGAACGCCGGCGCTAAAAAGGTCTTGGTTTCGGCGCCCGCCTCCGGCGCCGACCTGACCGTCGTCTATGGCGTCAACCATGACAAATTGACCGCCGAGCACAAAGTCGTTTCCAACGCCTCGTGCACCACCAACTGTCTGGCCCCCGTGGCCGACGTCTTGAATAAGGCGATCGGCATCAAGCAGGGTTACATGACCACCATCCACTCCTTCACCGGCGATCAGCGCACCGTGGATACCCTGCACAAGGATCTGCGCCGCGCCCGCGCCGCATCGCTGTCGATGATCCCCGCCTCGACCGGGGCGGCCAAGGCCGTCGGCTTGGTGCTGCCGGAACTGAACGGTAAGCTCGACGGCTCCTCGGTGCGCGTGCCGACGCCGAACGTCTCGATGGTTGATTTGAAATTCGTGCCGATGAAAAACACCTCGGTCGAAGACGTCAACGCCGCCATCAAGGCCGCCGCCGAAGGCCACCTCAAGGGCGTCTTGGCTTACAACACCGCGCCCTTGGTGTCGGTCGATTTCAACCACAACCCTCACAGTTCGATCTTCGACGCCACCCAGACCCAAGTCATGGGCGAGGGCGACTTCGTGCGCGTGGTGTCGTGGTACGATAACGAGTGGGGCTTCTCCAACCGCATGTCCGACACCGCCGTCGCCTTGCATAACGTCGGATAACGGTTCCTTTTACAACGTCACAAAAACTCAAGCGGGGCCTAACGGCCCCGCTTTTGTGTCAAAAGTCGATCTCGGACGAAGGGCCTTTAAGCCGATCTTTGATGTCTTCCGACCCCGTAACAGGGCGCTTTCGGCCTCCGTTTTTACCCTCGCCATCTGCATTTTCGCACCGAGCCTTGATCAATCCCCTCGTATAGTGGTTTGATGGAGACATAAAAAGAGGGGTGCGAGAATGGCGCTCCCCGCGCACAGGAAGACCCCCCTCGCGATGAGATCCCGGCTTTATATTATCACCCCTCCCACCCTGGCTCCCACCGCATTCGCCCCCGTTCTCTCGTCGGCTCTCCAAGCGGGCGACGTCGCCTGCGTTCAATTGCGCTTGAAGGACGTTTCCGACCGGGAACTTCTCGACGCCTGCGAAATTTTAATGCCGATCGCGCACCGCCACGATGTCGCCTGGATCGTCAATGACCGCCCCGATATCGCCAAAAAGAGTGGAGCCGACGGCGTTCACCTGGGTCAAGACGACGTCTCCATCGTCCGGGCGCGCGATATCCTGGGCGAGGAGGCCATCATCGGCGCGACCTGCCACAATTCGCGCCACCTCGCGATGTTGGCCGCCGAACAGAGCGCCGATTACGTCGCCTTCGGGGCCTTTTACGACACCCGGACAAAAACCCCAAAGACGACCGCCGAGCCGCAATTGCTGCAAATTTGGAGTACCGCCACGCAAGTACCTTGCGTCGCCATTGGCGGAATCACGACCGAAAATTGCACGCCATTGATCGAAGCGGGAGCCGATTTCCTTGCCGTCAGCAACGGCATTTGGAGCCACCCCCAAGGCCCCGCCCGGGCCGTGCGCCTTTTCAATGAACTTATGGACAGCCTTGGTGCAAAATGACACTGTGTGCCGGGCGCTGGCATAGCTTCATCTTACCTCCCCCTTTCTTTGCCCTACAGGATGGATAATGGACCAGCAAAAAAACAGCTTCGAGCGCGGTATTGAAGAACTGAAGGGCAGCGCTGGCCGAATTACCCATGGCTTGGAAGACGTCATCGCGGCGATCGAGAACGTTGCGGCGGAAAACAGACTCTTCCTCAACGAAAGCCATGAAGATGCGCAACCCAATAAAACCGGCGATCCCATAGCCCAATTGCTGAGCACGATCCACACTCAGGTCTCCGATATCGTCAATATCGGTCATGCCTTCGAGAAGCGTATTACCGCATACGGCAAGGAAATTATCCACCTGAACCGGCAATTGGAAAAAACCAAGCTGGAAGCCATGGTCGATCCGACGACAGGCATCGGAAACCGGCGTAAATTCGAGGAGGCCTTGAAGCTGTTCTTGGGCAAGATCAGCGAATTCAACAATCAAATTTCCGTCCTGCTGGCGGATATCGACAATTTCAAATCGATCAACGACACCCTCGGCCACCACGTCGGCGATCAGGTATTGCGTCTGGTGGCGGAAAATTTCGCTCGAAATCTCAAGGGCAGCGACATTATCGCGCGTTGGGGCGGAGATGAATTCGCTGCGATTTTGCCCAACACCACCAACGCCAACGCCATGCATGTGGCCGATAACGTCCGCGGCGGACTCGAACAGCGTACGATCCGCAACAAAGAAACCGGCGAGGAACTAGGAAAAGTCACCCTATCCATCGGGGTTTCATCCTTTCGCGCGGGCGACAACCCCCATAAAATGATTTTCCGCGCCGACCAATCGATGTACAACGCCAAACGCAAGGGTAAAAACCGCGTCGTGTCCGACAGCGACATTCCCTGATTCGCCCCGCATCCCATTCCGCCTAGCTTTTTACCGTGGATAGGGTGTCTTCGGCGGTTTAGCGAACTTGCTTATCGTCAAACGTGATGATAGCTTCCGCGCCTTCGGATACATTGACGACAACGCATCAAGGCTTTCACGGGATCAGAGCATGAAGATCAACGGTAACGCCATCCGCCCCGGCATGGTCATCGAACATCAAGGCCGCCTCTGGCGTGCGGTTAAAATTCAACACACCCAACCCGGTAAGGGCGGGGCGTATCTCCAAGTCGAATTAAAAGACATCCGCAGCGGAACCAAACTAAACGACCGCTTTCGGTCGTCCGAAACGGTCGAACGCGCGCGCCTCGATCAAAAGGATTATCAGTTTATTTTTTCCGAAGGCGATATGTTCACCTTCATGGATACCGAAACCTACGATCAAATCACCCTAAGCGGCGATTTGATCGGCGAAGATCAGGCCCCCTATCTCCAAGAAGGCATGACCGTCACCATCGAAAGCCATGACGACGACCCGATCGCGATGCAGTTGCCCGACACCGTCGCCCTGGATATCGTCGAGGCCGACGCCGTCGTTAAAGGGCAAACCGCATCGTCGAGCTATAAGCCGGCTCTGTTGGAAAACGGCGTGCGCACCTTGGTGCCGCCGCATATCGAAACCGGCACGCGGGTGATCATCAACACGGCCGACGGGTCCTACGTCGAGCGCGCCAAGGATTAGGCATACCGGCGCATCGCGCATCCCCTTCGGCGACAAACGCCGCTAAAATATTTGAACTTGTAGAAAACAGAGAAGGCACGCAATGGCCCACCCACGTTCCGCCCTTATCAATGTCATGGCCGGCGCCGCGACGAAAGCATCGCGCAAACTGGTCCGTGATTTTGGCGAAGTCGAAAATCTTCAAGTTTCTCGTAAGGGACCTGCCGATTTTGTCAGCACCGCCGACCATACCGCCGAAAAGACGATCCGCGACGAACTGGCCAAGGCGCGCCCGACCTATGGCTTCGTCATGGAAGAAAGCGGCGTGGTCAAGGGTAAGGACAGTTCCAACACCTGGGTCGTCGATCCCCTCGACGGCACCACGAACTTCCTTCACGCCATTCCCCACTTCGCAATTTCGATCGCCCTGGTGCGTGATGGCGCGCCCCATGCCGGGGTCGTCTACAACCCGATCAGCGATGAAATGTTTTGGGCCGAAAAAGGCCAGGGCGCTTTCCTAAACGGTCGGCGGCTACGGGTCTCGGCGCGGGCGAACCTCCAAGAATCTCTATTCGCCACGGGTATCCCGTTCCTCGGCGCCAACAAGGACGCCCAGTTTCTGAGCCGTTTGGAGGCGGTCATGAACCAAACGGCCGGCGTGCGCCGTTTCGGGTCGGCCGCCCTGGACCTCGCCTACGTCGCCGCCGGACGCTACGAGGGATATTGGGAAGCCGGTCTGTGTTCGTGGGATATCGCCGCGGGAATCGTTCTGGTGCGCGAGGCCGGAGGATATGTTTGCGACATCGACGGAACCAAGGACATGCTGTCGAATGGATCGGTGATCGCCGCCAACGCCAATCTTCACGAACCGCTTACGCGCCTTCTTCGCTAGGTGAGCGCCCTGAGCTTATCCCGGGCCGAACGCCCAATGCTCCCAATGTTCATAGAAGTTTTATGCGCCGACGCCCTGTCATATTTTTGCCGTCAATGCCGGCCAAACTGCGACGCGTGGCGTGGCGTTAATCTGTTGTCTCACCCTTTCCCCTTGGGTAAGGTCCGTTAGTGTGAAAACCATACGCAACCCGCACCTAGTGTTGGTAATGTTGCGGAGGCGACAAAAACGGTAAACAATGGCGCACACGCCGGACGGTCGTGTGATCACGACAGACGCATCGCCCCGGCGGGGGCTGCGCGACGGGCCGGCGGCGCGTTGACGGAGGGGTAAAGGCGTGAAAGACTTCGTTTTAGGGGGAGCGATCGACTTATGGCGGATGCAATGAAGACGGATGCGGTGGTGATACCTTCCAAAATTAGGGTTTTCGGCGTGCGCAAAGCCCGGAGCGCGTTCATGTATAAATCCTTAGGCGTCGTGGTGGCGGACGTTTCGCTAAAGGCCCTTTTGGTGGCGGGCGTTTTGACGGTCCAGGGCGTTACCCTGAGCGGGGGGCCGGGATCTTTCGTTCCCTCGGCATGGGCGCAAGAAAACACGGTCGATGTCAGCGACCCCAGCGTGGTCGTTGACCTCAGCGTCTTGACCGACGGTGGACGGGTTCCCGGCGCGGGCGTTTCGCCGACCCCAATGGACAATGCTCTTCCTCACCGCATGCCTGGAGCGAAGATGCCGGTTTCCCAATTGCTGGTACAGCCGAAAAAGCCGGTTAGGATTGTCGCACCTCGACATTTGGCGCCACGACCGGTTGCCCTGGCGACCCCTCCGACAGAAGAATCGCCTCCTACCCGGGTGGCATCGGACACAGTCACGATCGCACCGCCAAAGCCCGGCGAAAAACCGGCGCCGATCACGCTCTCGGAAACGCCGAAGATGCCCGTTCCGGAGACACCGACGCCCCCCGCCACGGTGCAAAGGCCGGCACAACCAACGTCGGGTGCGCCCGACGCGCCCGCCTCCGCTATACCGCCCGTTCCGGTCATCGCCAAGGCTCCGGAACCCGCGCCAATGCCGCCCTCCGTCGCGACGACGAAGGGCGCACCCGCCGCAGATCGGATGACCGCACTGAACTCGACGGAAACCGCGGTCCATAGCCCTTCCATCGCGAGCCCTTCCATCGCGACACCTTCCGTTCAGACGCCCACAGCGCCGACATCACCGCACATAAGCGCCCAGAAAAAGACCGGAGCGGCGACGGAAAACACGGTGAAAGCGCTCCCGACGCCACCGACACCCATGGCGCCCACAGCGCCCATCGCGCCCCAAGCAATGAAACGGCTCCCGGCTCCCGGCGCGCCCAGCTCCGCCCCCGCCGCCCCCGCCGCCCCCATGGGGGAGAGCTCGCCGTCCACGGAACCGTCCACCACCCATCTTCCGCAAGGCGGTTTAAACGTGCCCCCGCCGCCGTCCCAGCCATCGCCTTCCGTCGTACTCGATATTCCGCCGCCCCCGAAAAAACCCGCCACGGGCGCACCTTCCACACAATCCGCGCAGGCGACGCCCGCCACGGGCGCGCTCGACGGTTCCTTGCAGGCCCGGCTGACGCCGAAAACCGCGCCGGAACAACAAACGGCGACACCCCCATCGCCGGACGCCGTCGTGAAGGGCAACACGATGCAGGTCCTGTTCCCTCCCGAACAAACCAAAATTCCCGACGACGCTTTGAACGCTCTCGGGACATTGGCGCAAAGAATGAAAGGGAACGACGCCTTGCGTCTGCAGCTTCTGGCCTATGCCGGCGGCGCGGATTTAAACGCCAGCAAGGCGCGCCGACTTTCTCTCTCGCGCGCTTTGAGCGTACGCTCGCACCTGATTCAAAGCGGCGTGCGCAGCACCCGTATCGATGTCCGTGCGCTGGGCGATAAATCTTCGAAGGGCGATCCGAACCGGGTCGATATCACAATCGTGGAACGTTAATTTTGACCCGCTCGGGGGGAGACCGCCGCCTACCCCACAAGCACGGCCCCAAGCCCGCGCGACGAAGCCGACGGGACACGGGACACATACGACGTCAACCTCCAAGGAGACGCCCTCGATGAGTCGGCCCCGTTTGTATTTCATACGCATGATTATGTTTTTGATGGTTGTCGCCGTCGCGGCCGCCGTCTTGTACGTGCCTCTAAAATCGGCGTTCATGGGCAATCCGCCACTCAACGGCATGATCGTCGGCGTGTTCATCCTGGGCGCGGTTTACAACTTCAGGCAGGTTTTTTCGATTGTCCCGGAAATCGAATGGATTGAAAATTTTCGCACCAACCAATCGTCCGTCTCCTCGCAAACGCCGCCCCGTTTGCTCGCCCCAATGGCCACCATGCTCGGGGAAAAACGCGATTCGATCAGCCTGTCCACCCTGTCGATGCGATCGCTGTTGGACGGGATCGCCTCACGCCTGGAGGAAACCCGAGATATCGCACGCTACACCATTGGGCTGCTGATTTTCCTCGGTCTTCTCGGCACCTTCTGGGGGCTGCTGTCCACCGTGGGGGCGATTCGCGACGTGATCGCCGGACTGAATGTCGGCGGCGGCGACGTCACCCGTGTTTTCGCCGATCTGAAAAGCGGCCTCGAAGCGCCGCTCACCGGCATGGGAACCGCCTTTTCGTCCTCTCTTTTCGGGTTGGCGGGATCTTTGATCCTGGGTTTCCTCGATCTTCAGGCGGGGCAGGCGCAGAATCGCTTCTACACCGAACTGGAAGACTGGCTATCCAGCCTAACCCGCCTGTCCAGCGGATCGTTGAGCATCGAAGGCGATCAATCGGTGCCCGCCTATGTGCAGGCCTTGCTCGAACAATCCGCCGACAGCCTGGACAATTTGCAGCGCACCCTCGCCCGCGGCGAGGAAAACCGTATTTCCGCCAACACCCATCTTATCCAGTTGACCGACAAACTGGGCGTGCTTAACGACTTCATGCAGACCGAACAGATGCTGATGAAGAAAATGGCGGAAAATCAGATCGAGTTGAAAGCCATTTTGACCAAGATCGTCGATCGCTCCACAAGCGACGAAGCGACCATGGACGGGGCTACGCGCGCCCATATCCGCAACCTGGACGTTTACGTGGCGCGCCTGCTTGAGGAAATCGGCAATGGGCGCAGCGAATTGGTCGAACAATTGCGTTCGGAATTCCGACTTCTGGCGCGCACCATCGCCGCCCGTTCGAACGAGTGATCCGCGATGCCCGGTTTATCCCGTAGATCCCGCTATACCGCCAACACCTGGCCCGGGTTCGTCGATGCCTTAGCATCGCTGTTGATGGTCGTGGTGTTTCTGGTCTTGGTTTTCGCTCTCGCCCAGATTCTGTTGGGCGAGACGCTGCGCGGACGCGAAAGCGCACTTAAGAAACTCGGCGGCGAGGTCTCGCAATTGAGCGACCTTCTGGCCCTGGAGCGCAAGAGCAATCAGGCCCTGCGCGCCAACGTCAACGACCTCAGCACGGAACTCCAATCGACCTTGTCCGAACGCGACACTCTGAAGACGGCGACCACCAAGGCCCAGGAAAAAATCGCCGCGCTTTCCGGAGACGTCGCCAGCCTTTCGGCCCTGAAGAAGGATCTGGAAAGCAAGATCGCGCAGATGGCCTCGAAATTGGATGAAACCAAGGGTTCGTTGCTGCGCGAACAGGACATCTCGAACTCGGCGCGCGCCAAGGTCGCCTTGCTGAACCAACAAATGGCGGCGCTACGCGACCAACTGGCGCAGATCTCGGCCGCCCTGGACGCTTCGGAAAAACGCGCCAAGGCGCAAAACGTGCAAATCGTCGCCCTCGGCAAACGGCTGAATTCGGCGCTTGCCTCCAAGGTCCAGGAACTGTCGCGCTATCGGTCCGAGTTTTTCGGTCGCCTGCGTCAAGTTCTGGGCAATCAGGCGGGCATTCGCATCGTCGGCGATCGTTTCGTTTTTCAATCGGAAGTTCTATTCGCCAGTGGCGAGGCCGACATCGGCCCGAACGGCCAGGCGCAGTTGGACAAACTGGCGACGACCCTGCGTGAATTGGCGCAAAAAATTCCCAAAGGTATCGATTGGGTGCTGCGCGTCGATGGCCATACAGACAAGGTGCCGATCCATAACAATAAATTCGCATCGAATTGGGAACTCAGCTCGGCGCGCGCGATATCCGTCGTTAAGTATCTAATATCTAAGGGAATTCCACCTTCCCGGCTGGTCGCCGCCGGGTTTGGCCAATACCAGCCGATCGACAATCGGGACGACGAAATCGCTTATCGACGCAACCGGCGCATCGAACTTAAATTGACACAGCGCTGATGGTTCTGAATAATTAGAGCGTTCCTAATGTAAATTCTCGCGAACCTCCCGGCGTCCCTCAGCGCGGACCTCACCATGAGCCACCGTCCGCGCCTACGGTTTTTTCGCACGGGACCTTCGCCCCGATAAACCCCAGGACATCGTCCGCTGACTTTGGTCATCCCCACCCCACGACCCAGGCCAGGCCCCTGTCCCATAGATTTGGATTATGCCGACAATGAGCCCAACACAGACCCGCGACAAAACCAAATCCGACCGCTCCAAGCGTTCCGGTCTTCTCACTCTTTTTCTGATCGTGTTCATTGATTTGGTCGGTTTTGGCGTGGTCATTCCCCTGCTTCCGTTCTACGGCGAACATTTCGCCGCAACGCCGTTCACCGTGGCGATGTTGATGGCGATCTATTCGCTGACCCAGTTCATCGCCGCCCCCTTTTGGGGCGGATTGAGCGACCGTATCGGACGTAGGCCGGTTCTCATTCTCAGCCTGGGCGGCGCGGTTCTGTCCTACGTCGGCTTGGCGTTCGCCGGCAGTCTGTTGATGTTGTTCGCCGCGCGCGCCTTCGGCGGCTTGATGGCCGGCAACATATCCACCGCCTTCGCCTATATCGCCGATGTCACCACCGCGGAAAATCGGGCCCGGGGCATGGGTCTAATCGGGGCCGCCTTCGGTCTTGGATTTATCGCCGGACCGGCATTGGGCGGCATTCTGGCCGGCCCCGACCCGGTCAACGCCGACTTTCAAAGCCCGGCCCTCGCCGCCGCCGGGCTGTCGTGTCTGGCCCTGATCATGACCGCGATCTTTCTCAAGGAGTCCCTCCCCGCCGAGGCCCGCGCCCACGCCCGTGCTCAACCGAAGAAAAGCCGCTGGGCCCAATTCCAGGACGCGCTCACGATCCCCAACATCGCGCTTCTGATCGGACTGTCGTTTCTCGCCACGTTCGTCTTTTCCGGCATGGAAACCACCTTCGCCATGTGGTCGCGCCGTCAATTCGGCTGGGGTCCGCAACAAAATGGCTACCTGTTCGCCTACATCGGCGTCATGGCCGCCTTGCTTCAGGGCGGACTGGTCGGTCGACTGGCGAAACGTTTCGGCGAGGCGAATTTGATCATCCAGGGCGCGTTCGCCTTGGCCCTCGGCATGGCGATCATCCCCTTTTCAACCAGTTTGCCGGTTCTGCTGGTCGCCATGACCATCGTCGCTTATGGATTCAGCGTCATCAACCCCTCGCTGAACAGCTTGATTTCGCTTCAAGTCACCAATGTTCATCAGGGTTCGACCATGGGCGTGACCCGCTCGGCGACCACTATGGCCCGCGTCATAGGGCCGCTGTGGGCCGGTTTCCTGTTTGCGTCCCTGGGCAAGGCGTGGCCCTATTATGGCGGTGCGGTCATCATGGTTGTGGTCGGCGTGATCGCCATTGTCTCGATGAAGGCGAATATCGAGGCGAAGCGCGCCGCCGTCAACGTGAACCCGCCCCAAGGCGAGTAGGCGGGCGCATAGGCGTGTGCGGGGGCGGGGCGTGTGCGGGCGCTGGCGCGTTGTCGCGCGATCCGGGGCTAACGCAACGTCACCCGCGCCCCGGCCGTGCGCGTCAACTCCTCTTCCAGGGTCTGCAAAAGCTCTTCTCCGCCGCGGGTATTGCACCAGGCCGCGGCGGCGGCGTCCCAGGAAAAATGAGAAGCCCCACTGAGTGGAGAAGACATCCATATTTGGCTATTGGGCGCATGTTTGTTGATGACGTAGGTTTCCCCTCCATCCCATGCCACGGTAAGAATGCCCTCCTCCCAATCGACATCCGCGCGGTCACCCAACTGAGCTTCGATTTTATCGAACACGGTTTCCAGGGTCTCGTCGGCGCGAAGATGAAACGTCTTTTCGTCCATGGTCATTTTCTCTTTCATTTTGGGGAGATGGAAGCATCGAAACGGTGAAAATATTGTGCCCTTTCGCCCCTTTCCAGCGCAAGAGATGAAAAAACCTTTGCATTAAGCCAGGAAAGCCTTGTGCCCAAGCCTGCTCTTGGGTATATAGAGCGCCTTGTTTCCGGAGCGAACTCATGAAAAAAAATATTCACCCTGACTATCACGAAATCACTGTCGTGATGACCGACGGCACCTCCTTCAAGACGCGATCCACTTGGGGCGCCGAAGGGGATACCTTGAAATTGGACATCGATCCGAAAACGCATCCCGCCTGGACCGGCGTGCATCGCCTTATGGACAGCGGCGGTCGATTGGCCAAATTCAACAAGCGTTTCAAAGACTTCGGCATTAAAAACTGATCGAAGTCATGCACGGACATAAAAAATGGCGCGAGGGTGGATTATCCTCGCGCCATTTTCCGTTGTCTCTAGGGTAGTCGGGCGTGCGACCGCACCGGAAGCTCCATTTACTTTTGGGAGGTTGCGAGGATAAGGTTCTCGGGGAAAGGCTTTTTACCTACAATCGTCCAAGTTTTTTTCCTCGAAAAATTTCATTGGAACGTTTCACGACCGCAAACGATGAAATCCTTACGCGCAATTCCCATATCCAACGTGCTCTTGACGAACCCGTGCATGAACTGCGGCCGAGACCGCGCATAGCGGAGGTAGAATGAAACGCCCTGGCCAGAGTGGCTCCAAGACATATGAAATCCAGGTTTTTCAATCTGGGCGGTGGATGATTCATGCCCAATACCCCGCCACTCAAAAAGAAGACGCCATAGACGAAGCCAAATCACTTCAGGAAATTCGGGGGTTTGGCGATATCAAGGTGGTCAGCGACGTCTATAATTCTCGCACCGGCGAAAGCCACGAGCACGTCGTTTACAAACATACCCGTATGATGACCGGCGGCTCCGGTTCCGGTCTTTGGGGCGGGCCTTCGGTGGGGGCTTCACGGGGCGCCGGGGCGCAGCAAAACTGGAAATCGCGTTCCACCGCCTCCGATGTGGATATTGACCTGGGCTTAACCCCCTCGGGGGGCGCAAGCAAGAACGGTAAAAAACGTGGCCCGGGTTTTTTCACAAAATTGGTCTTGGTGACGTTGTTTAGCATGGTTGTCGCCGCCTTGATCACCATCATCGCCGGCGAAATGCTTCCCGCCGAGAAAATTTTCGGTATTGCATTTTACGGCCAAACGCGTTCGAACGCCCTTCTCGGTTTTTTTATTGTTTTCTTCCTATTTACTCTGCTGTCCTCGGCCGTCGCCTTCATTTCGAAGGATGACCTGAAGGCCCCTCGCGCGCGCAAGAAAAAACCGAAAAAACCTCTCTACGAGGCCGCGCAGACCGACGACGACCGGGAAGAGGCGAGCACCGACGACGAAGAGGCGCAAAGCGAAACCGAGGAAGCCCCCGAGACCGAGAAAGAGGAAGAGGAAGACGCGGAAGCCGAGACCGAAGAACCCGAGACGGAGGAAGACACCGAACCCGAACCCGAACCCGAGCCCGAGCCCGAGCCCGAAAAAGATCCCGTACTCACGCCTTTCGTTGAAAAACAAAAGGCGCAAATGATGACCTTCTTCGGACAGGCACTGGGCACGTTAACCGCCGCCCAGAAAAAAATGGATACTTACAACAAATTTGGGGTCAATCTCTACCTCGCCGGCGCGTCAGAAACGCTGGGAAGCGAACGCGGACTGGAGCCCGCCGCGACCGCCCATATCCTGCGCGAAAGCGTCCAAATCATGGGATTTAAAAAAGAAAACGCCGAAACCTTTTCCGAGCGTTACCACGATTACCTTTTGCAAGACAGCCGCTACATGCAAATGTTTCAATCCGGACGCCTCGACATGAACCAATATCTCGGCGCGCCCGGTGATGGCAAGCCGATGAATGGCGAGGAAACCGGCTTGTCGAACGCGCTGCTTGCCTGGAACAAACCGAAGGAACCCGACGACCCGGAAAGAGAAGTCACCGTGATGTTCACCGACTTGGTCGGCTCGACCGCGATGACTCACGAAAAAGGAAACAAAGGCGCCCAGGAAATCGTACGCGCCCATAATACGATCGTTCGCGACATCCTTTCTCGCACCGGCGGACATGAGGTCAAGCACACCGGCGACGGCATCATGGCTTCGTTCGAAAACGTGCAAAAAAGCGTTTTCGCCACCGCCGAGATACAGCGCCAAGTCGCTCTTCACAACCAGAATAACACCGATACGCCACTGAAAATAAAAATCGGCGTCAACGTCGGGCGCGCCCTCGCCGAAGAGAACGATCTTTACGGCGTTACCGTGCAGTTGGCGGCGCGCATCGTCGATAAGGCGCAGGCCGATCAGATTTTGGTTTCCGAAACCGTCCACGGCATGTCCAAGGGCGGCGATATTCAATTTATCAAACGCGGACCGTACATGATGAAGGGTATCGACGGCCCCGCTTATCTATACGAAGTCGTCTGGGATAGCCGGACCGACATTCCCGTACTGCAAAAAGAGGCCGCCGCGGAAAACGCCCGGTTGGCCCGGGCCGCCGGTCTTCCGGAGGCGTCCCCCGACCCCATCGCCTCCCAGCCTTCCCCGACACCGAGCGACGCGACCACTGTGCTCACTGACGGGGCCGCGCAGACGCGCGCCTCTTCTTCTCCCGCCGCGCCGCCCGCCAAGGCGCCGACAAACGCATAAGACCGGAAGCTTGCACGCCACAGGCGCGTTTGCCGCATCTCTTTTCAGCGCTCCCCCCCTTGCGTGGGGATCATTACCCTCATACATCAGCACTGTTCAGCGATGCCATTTTTCGGATCCCTGAATGCGAGCAATCGCGCGCCCAGCCGTTTTGGTGGGCCGAACATGTATCTTGCTTATCAAAGGAGAAACAGAAATGCGTACTATCGATCTTTCCCCACTTCACCGTTTCGCCGTCGGTTTCGATCACATGCAGCGCCAGCTGGATACGCTCAGCCGATTGGACGAGACCACCCAATCCTATCCGCCGTATAATATCGAGGCGCGCAGCGAAAATGACTATCGAATCAGTCTGGCCGTCGCGGGTTTCGACGCCGGCGACCTGGACGTCACGGTCAAGGAAAGCACCTTGGTCGTCTCCGGTCGCCAAGATCACCCCGAGGCGGAAGTCAAGTACCTCCACCGTGGCATAGCGGGACGAACGTTCGAACGCCGATTCGAATTGGCCGACCACATCAAGGTTGTCGCCGCCGATTTGGCCAATGGCCTATTGCATATCGATCTTAAACGAGAAGTCCCCGAGGAAATGAAGCCGCGGAAAATAGAAATCACGGCAAAGCCCGGCGGGAACGTTCAAAAATCCATTGAGAACAAAGCCGCCTAGTGGTTTGCGTTTACCATTTGTGTCCGATGCCGTTGGACACAAACGTGTGAACAAATCAAACCGCAATAAAAAGAGGGATCGTGGTCGGCCCGATGGTTCGCGGGCGCGAAACGTCGGTATCGATCCACTGGGGCCTTTATCGCGCCCTTGAGGCTCTTTTTCTCCCCCGTGCTGGGTTTTGCACCCACCACGGGGGATCACTTCCTCGTGAATATGCCGGTTGGGCGCACGAGGCGATTGGCCTTTCTTTCTTCGAGTTGTATAGTTTTATCTTGTACAATTTGAAATGAGAGAGGGACGCAATGAAGAAGAATGTTGGCGGCGCGGATCGCATCATCAGAATCATTTTGGGATTGGCGATCTTATCGTTGTTTTTTATCCTCGAAGGCAATGCGCGGTATTGGGCGCTTGTCGGATTGATCCCCCTGGGAACGGCCTTGATCGGATGGTGCCCACCGTATGCGATTTTTGGCATGAACACCTGCCGTACCAAGAACGATACCCCTCCGGACTAATTGCCGGTCTAAGTTCTTTGGCCTAACTTTCCGAACTGTCCATAAAACCGGCCTCAGCCGGGTGGGTTCCGCCCGTCCGGCTGGGGCGGGCGTGCCCGTTCGACCCGACGGCTTGCCTTCAGGCGATCGTTTGGGATTGCTCCGCGTCGCCTTTCATGACAAAGCGTTCGAGCGCCTCACGCATATAGGCCGGTATCGAACACGGGGTTGCGCTTTTGCGATCGACGATAACATGAACGAAGCGTCCGACTCCGGCCGCGTCCTCGATTCCCTTGGAAAACAGGGCCACCTTATAGCTCAGGCTGGTGTTTCCCAGCCGGGTGACGCCGATCGCCGCCTCTACCGTCTCGGGATAGCTCAAGGGGCGAAAAAAACGGCATTGCGTTTCGGCGGCGTAGGCGACCTGAGGCGCGCCGCTCCAATCCAAGGGGCAGGCGTCGAGCAAGTGCATCACCGCCGCTTGAAAATATGAATAAAAAACGACGTTATTAACATGCCCCAGCATGTCGTTGTCTTCCCAACGCGTCTGAACATCGGTTATCAAGGGAAAATCGGCACGCCGGACAAAACGATCATTTTTGGCCGCCATAACACACTCCTGGGGGCTTGCTTCAGGGGATACTTCAAGGTCGGCGTCTTACGACAAGATTAAGGCATCCGAACGGGCGGAAAAAACCATCTCCAAACCAAAGAAGAAGGGCCGCCAACGGCGACCCTGTCTTTACCCCTCGAGCCTGTTAAACTCGCATACTCTTATTGTTTATAGTTGCGACTGTAACCAAATATAACTGCGTCGGTCAAGGACCATTTGAAACAATTTGAAACAAAGCGAAAAAGGCGCCACCCGAATAGAGGGTGGCGCGAGTTTAACAGGGAGGCGTCGAGCGTATCGAATACACCCCGTCCGACGCCGCCTCAGGGTATGTGTCGCGGGTTAATCATTACTTAACTGTGCGGGCATTTGCAATAAAATAATATATTATAAGTTGCATTCAAGGTGGTCGGCGTCAGTTTTTGAAAAAGGCTTCCGCGCCACTACGGGCCTGGACCTTGTCGTCGATAACCTTGGTTACACGTTCAATTTCTTCTTTGAGTTCAAGCAAATAACCCTGAAGGGCTTCGATCGACATCTCATCCAAGTTTTTTTGTGGTGGGCGCCCTCGTCGGGAAGTTTGTTCTTCTTCATCCATCATCGCGTCCCTCTTATCTCCCTTAGCTGGGTTTTCGCATAAACGCGACAGCGCCGCCCCATCGCGCGCGTCGCCATTCATCCGTACATTATGAACCGCAGGAAGACGGAGGGCATCAAGCGCCTTTTTCTTTTGCGCCCAAAATTTATTGAATTTAGACGCAAGAAACGGGATGCCCCACCGCGCAAGGCCGTGCAAAACAGATTCCGCATCGCGCCACGCACGGATACAGACACGGATACAGATAAGGATACTCGATGTCTTCGCACGCCCGGATCAACGCGTCAATGTCGGCTCTCGAATGGGGCATGCTTGTCGCCCTTTCCATGCTTTGGGGGGGCGCGTTTTTTTTAAATGGGATTATCGTTCGCGAGCTTCCGCCGCTAACCATCGTCTTCGGCCGGATGGCGTTGGCCGCCTTGGCGCTTTGGGGCGTCGTGCGGCTCCGGGGTTTGAAGATGCCCCGAAACCGCCGGGTGTGGTCGGCTTTTTTCATCATGGGGTTTTTGAACAACGTCCTACCATTCACCTTGATCGTTTGGAGTTTGGGACACATTTCCTCTGGCGTGGCGGCGATTTTAAACGCGGCGACGCCCTTTTTCACGGTTCTTGTCGGCCATCGGCTAACCCACGACGAAAAGATAACGCCATCCCGTCTGATAGGCGTCGCCGCCGGACTCCTCGGTGTCGCGGCGATGATCGGGGAGACGGCCCGAAACGCGCTCGGCGTTGACGTCGTGGCCCAAATCGCGGTCCTCGGCGCGGCGCTGTCCTATGCCTTTGCCGGTGTTTACGGGCGACGCTTTCGCGCCCTGGGGATCGCGCCGATCGCCACGGCGACGGGTCAGGTGACGGCGTCGAGCCTGATGCTGTTCCCGTTGATGGGATTGATCGACCGTCCCTGGACGTTACCACCGCCTAGTGGATCGACTCCGACGTTTCGCTCCCGCGAACCATCGGGCCGACCACTATCTATCTTTTTGTTGCAGTTTGATTTCTTCACACATTTGTGTCCAATAGCATCAGACTCAAATGTTAAACTCAAACCACTAGTCCGGGGGGCGCGGCGGCCCTGTTTGGGATCGCCATTTTCTCGACTGCGCTCGCCTATATCTTATATTTTCGCATTCTCGCCACCGCCGGGGCGACAAACCTCCTGTTGGTCACCTTTCTTATTCCGGTCAGCGCAATCGTTCTGGGTGTGCTTTTTCTTAGCGAAAACCTACGCCCCGAACATCTCGTCGGCATGGCGTTGATCGGCATCGGCCTCGCGGCCATTGACGGTCGTCCATGGGGGGCGGTTAAGCGCGCATTGATGCGGAGAAAAATTGCCCGTAAGCGCCCGCGATGACGATCACGGCGTGAACCCACAGGGCGAGAACACGCCACCATCACCGAGCAAATCATTGCCGATCAAGCCCCTGGACTGTACGCTGACGGCCTCCCCGGGGGGCATCCTCGCCACCCATCCTCAATGCATTTCCCCAAGGAGTTCGTTCACGATGAGCAATCTGATGCGGTGCATCGAAATAAAACAACCGGGAGGCCCGCAAATGCTGGTCCCGGCCCAGCGTCCCATCCCCTCCCCCGGCCCCGGCATGGTGCGCATCAAGGTCGCCGCCGCCGGCGTGAATCGTCCGGATATCCTACAGCGCGAGGGGAAATATCCACCCCCGCCGGGAGCCAGTGACATCCCCGGTCTGGAAGTGGCGGGAACGATCGACGCCGTGGGCGAAGGCGTCGCGACGCCAAGCCTCGGCGCACGAGTCACGGCGCTGTTGACGGGCGGCGGCTACGGCGCCTACGCCATCGCGCCCGCTCCCCAGTGCTTGCCCATACCCAAAGGCCTGACCTATATCGAGGCCGCCGCCCTGCCCGAAACTTACTTCACGGTTTGGAACAATATTTTCGAACGCGCCGCGCTCACCGCCGGGGAAACGCTGCTTGTCCACGGCGGCTCCAGCGGGATCGGCACCACCGCCATTCAACTGGCCCACCACTTCGGCGCAAAGGTTATGACCACCGCCGCCACCGAGGAAAAGTGCCAAGTTTGCCGCGAGCTGGGCGCGGACCTCGCCATCACCTATCCGACCCAAGACTTTGTCGAGCACGCCAAAACCTTCAATGACGGCAAGGGCGTCAACGTTATCCTCGACATGGTCGGGGGAGATTACGTTCAACGCAACATCAAGGCGCTCGCCCCCGACGGACGCCTGGTCAATATCGCCTTTCTGCACGGCTCGAAAGTTACCGTCGATCTTATGGCGGTCATGCTCAAGCGCTTGACGCTAACCGGATCGACCCTTCGCGCGCGCGCGATCGACGTCAAAGGGGAAATCGCCGATGCGTTGAGAAAAAACGTCTGGCCGCTTATCGAAGATGGTAAAATAAGACCGGTCATCCATGCCACGTTCGCCCTGGATGACGCCGCCGAAGCCCACCGAATGATGGAACAAGGCCAGCACATAGGAAAGATCGTTCTGACCCTTTGAGGACGCGCGAAAATCCGCGTGTTGTGGGATGTAGAGGGGTTTGACCTTGTGCTTGAAGCAAGGTTATAAAGGGGCTAAGCGTTCACTTTTTAGGGGCTTGAATATACGCGCCCCTGTCATCTGGATAATAAAGTAAAGGACAACATCGATGACACACCCCCTTATGCCCAAGGCTACGGCCGTGTGGCTGGTGGAAAATACCGCGTTGACGTTCGGCCAGATCGCCGCGTTTTGCGCATTGCACGAACTGGAAGTTCAAGCCATCGCCGACGGCGAAGTCGCGGTTGGCATGCAAGGCATGGACCCGATCGCGGCCAACATCCTGACGCAAAAAGAAATCGATCGTTGCGTCGCCGACCCCAACGCCCACCTCGTGATGACCAAGGCGACACTTCCCCAAGCCCGCGCACGGGCGAAAGGCGCCCGTTATACCCCGGTTTCCAAACGCCAAGACCGTCCCGACGGAATAGCTTGGCTGCTCAAGAATTATCCCGAATTGGGCGACAGCCAGATTTCCAAGCTGGTCGGCACCACAAAATCGACGATCGCTTCAATTCGCGACCGGTCGCACTGGAACATCGCCAACATCAAGGCGCAAAATCCCGTCAGCCTCGGCTTATGCGCCCAGGCCGACCTGGAAAAACAGGTCGCCATCGCCCGCGCCCGCGCCGGCACTACTCGCGGTGGCGCCGCGCCGGCGGAACCTCTCGACACAGCGATCTCCGAAACGAGAGAGAAATAACTTCGCGCCCATTGACAGCGTAAAATTTAAGATAAAGTCTAAAAGACCGCCTGACCGAGGACAATCCTCCCGCTCAGGCGGTCTTTTTATTTTTATTCTAAAAGATGGCGTCCTCGACGACACAATCACGCCTCGACGGGGACCGTGTAGTTCAACGCCATGCGCCCACCGTCGGCGTACAGACATTGCCCTGTCATATAGCTGGCGTCGTCACTGGCGAGGAAAACCGCGATGGCGGCGATTTCGTCGGGATCGCCCAGGCGTCCCATCGGGGTGCGCGACATGATGCGGTCTTTCGCTTCGGGGTCCTCCATCACCTTGGCGGCGAGATCGGTCATGATCGTGCCCGGGCCGATGGCGTTGACACGGATATTGGCGCTGGCCAGGGCCAGGGCCATCACCTTTGTCAACTGGTTGACGCCGCCCTTGCACACCACGTACGAAGCGATCGACGGGATCGCCATCACCGCGTTGACCGACGACATATTGACGATCGCCCCGCCGTTCCGGCTGCGCACCATCTCGCGCGCCACCGCCTGGCCCAACAGAAAATAGCCCTTCAGATTGATATCGACGACGCGGTCGAAATCCGCTTCTTCCAGGTCGAGAAAATCGCAGACGTGGACCACCGCCGCATTATTTAGCAATACGTCGATCCGACCGTAGAGATCCACCGTGCGCGTCACCAAACGATCGACCTGATCTTTTTGCGAAACGTCGCATTTGATGAACGCGGCTTCGCCGCCGATCCCCTTGAGGGCATGAGCGGCGCTGTCGCCCTGAGTCTCGTCGATATCGGCGATGACGACTTTCGCCCCTTCCATCACGAAACGCCGGGCGCAGGCGAGGCCGATCCCCTGCGCCCCACCCGACACGATCGCAACCTTATTGTCTAATTTCATAATATCGGCATACCTTCCAGGCCATCGATTTCCACGCTCTGCTCACGCCCGCCCCCCGGCATAGCCGACACCGCGCAGGGCGCTTTCGATGTCGTCCAAAATCGCCGGATCGTCGATCGTCGCCGGCGCTTTATAGGGTACATTATCGGCGATTTTTTGCATCGTCCCACGTAGAATTTTTCCTGAACGCGTCTTCGGCAGGCGGCCCACCACGCAGGCGGTCTTGAACGCCGCCACCGGTCCGATCTTGCCGCGAACATCGGCCACCACGTCGGCGACGATCTCCCGTTCGGCGCGCGCGGCGCCGGCCCTGAGAACCAGAAACCCCAGCGGCAGTTGCCCCTTAAGCTCGTCGGCGACCCCGATCACCGCGCATTCGGCGACATCGGGATGGGCGGCGAGAACCTCCTCCATCGCCCCGGTGGACAGCCGGTGGCCGGCCACGTTGATAATGTCATCGGTACGCGACATGACGAAGACATAGCCGTCCCGATCCACATACCCGGCGTCGCCGGTTTTGTAAAAACCGGGAAAATCGTCGAGATAGGCCTCCTTGTAGCGCGCGTCGGCGCGCCACAAGGTGGGCAGCGCCCCCGGCGGCAGCGGCAGACGGCAGCAGATCGCCCCGATCTCGCCGGTCTTGACCGGATTGCCGTCGTCGTCCAACACCCGGACGTCCCACCCCGGGGCCGCCTTTGTCGGCGATCCGGGCTTCACCGGGTAAGGGTGCAACCCCATGCAATTGGCCGCGATCGCCCAACCCGTTTCGGTTTGCCACCAATGGTCGATCACCGGGACCTTCAGTTTGTCCTCGGCCCACGCCAACGTCGCGGGGTCGGTACGCTCACCGGCGAGAAACAGCATTTTAAAGGCTCCAAGATCGTATTTCTCGATCAAGGCGCCGTCGGGGTCCTCGCGTTTGATGGCGCGAAACGCCGTCGGCGCGGTAAACAAGACCTTGACCTTGTGATCGGCGATCACCCGCCAAAACGCCCCGGCGTCCGGCGTGCCGACCGGCTTGCCCTCGTACATCACCGTGGTGCAGCCCTGAAACAGCGGGCCGTAAACGATATAGGAATGACCGACCACCCAGCCGACGTCGGACGCGGTCCAAAAGACGTCGCCGGGATCGAGGTCGTAAACCGCCTTCATCGACCACTTCAGGGCCACCAGATGCCCGCCGTTATCGCGCACGATTCCCTTAGGTCGGCCCGTCGTCCCCGAAGTGTAAAGAATGTACAGAGGATCGGTCGCGGCGACCGCGACGCAGTCGTGGGGCCGGGCGCGGGCGACAACGTCCGCCCAGGCGTGATCGCGCCCCTGATGCAAGTCGGCGCTGACCTCCGGGCGTTGAACGACGACGCAATGATCGGGCTTGTGCGCCGCGATGTCGATCGCGGCGTCGAGCAGCGGCTTGTAGGCGATGGTCCGCCCCGGCTCCAACCCGCACGAGGCGCTGATAACCACTTTCGGTTTGGCGTCGTCAATGCGCGCCGCCAGTTCGTTGGCGGCGAAGCCGCCGAACACCACCGAATGCACCGCACCCAGACGGGCGCAGGCCAGCATCGCCATCACCGCCTCGGGGATCATCGGCATGTAAAGGATCACCCGGTCGCCCTTGACTACCCCCAGATCGGCGAGCGCGCCCGCGACCAAAGCGACCCGATCGCGCAATTGGCGATAGCTAAAGGTCCGCCGGACGCCCCCGGCCATCGGACTGTCGTAGATCAGGGCGGCCTGTTCGGCGCGGCCTTCCTCGACATGGCGGTCCAGGGCGTTAAAGCACGTGTTGACCTCGGCGCCGGAAAACCAGTGGTAAAACGGCGGGTTGGCGTCATCGAGCACGCAGTCCCACTTTTTTACCCAACGCACATCCTCGGCCACCTCCCCCCAAAAACCGGCCGGGTCTTGCAACGATCGTGTATAGGCTTCCTGGTAGCGGTCCATTGGCGACTCCTCCCCTGGCGTATCTTTTTTCGACGCCGTGTTCTTAAATCCATACTGTGGAGAGTTTCGTTCAATTAATCGTTTTTTGCAACGCGGGCGTATACCATCGTACCGGGAAACAATACAGCATGTCAGGGAGGACATCGCCAATGACCAACGATCACGGCGCGTTGCGCGCGCCCACCAACCCATATCAAGACCATCTCGACAAGAACGCGGCCAATTTCACCGCGCTTTCCCCGCTCAGCCTGCTGCGGCGCGCCGCCGACATCTTCCCCACCAAAACGGCGCTGATCCACGGCGGACGACGGTATACCTGGGCCGAAACCCTGGAACGCACGACACGCTTGGCCTCGGCCTTGAACAAGCGCGGCATCGCCAAGAACGACACCGTCGCGGTGATGGGGGCGAACACCCCGGAAATGTACGAGTGCGCGTTCGCCGTCGCGATGGCCGGCGCGGTGCTCAACCCGCTCAACATCCGCCTGGACGGCGCCACCTTGGCGTTTTGCCTGAACCATGGCGAGGCCAAGGTCCTGATCACCGACCGCGAATTCGCCCCCGCCGTCAAGGATGCCCTGGCCGGGCTGGGACGCGAGCTGATCGTGATCGACATCGACGATGGCGAATACGACGGCCCCGGCGAACGTCTCGGCGAGACCGACTACGAATCTTTTTTACGCTCCGGCGATCCCGATTTCGCCTGGGCGCTACCCGCCGACGAATGGGACGCCATCAGCCTCAATTACACATCGGGCACCACCGGCAATCCCAAGGGCGTGGTCTACCATCATCGCGGCGCCTATTTGAACGCCCTGTCCAACATCATCGCCTGGGACATGCCCAGCCGCCCGATCTATCTGTGGACTCTGCCCATGTTTCATTGCAACGGTTGGTGCTTTCCCTGGACCCTCGCTGCGCTAGGAGGAACCAACGTCTGCCTGCGCCGGGTCGGCGCCAAGGCCATGTTCGACGCCTTCGCCGACTTGGGAGTCACCCATTATTGCGGCGCGCCGATCGTCCACAATCTGCTGATCAACGCCAAGGCTGATGAACGGCGGGATTTCTCGCAAACGGTTTACGTCATGACCGCCGCCGCGCCGCCGCCACCGGCGACCCTGGACGCCATGGAGGCGATGGGGTTCGACGTCACGCACGCCTATGGCCTGACCGAGACTTACGGTCCTGCCGTCTACAACGCCTGGCAGGAACCGTGGGACGCTCTAGACCATGACGTCCAAATGCGCCTGCGCGCCCGCCAGGGCGTGCGTTACCCGGTGCTCGAAGACCTTGAGGTCATGGACGGCGACACCATGGTCCCGGTCCCCCGCGACGGGCAAACCATCGGCGAGATCATGTTCAAAGGCAACGTGGTGATGAAAGGATACCTGAAAAATCCCGGCGCCAGCGCCAAGGCGTTCGCGGGGGGCTGGTTTCACTCCGGCGACCTTGCGGTCATGCACCCCGACGGTTACGTCGAAATCAAGGACCGCGCCAAGGACATCATCATTTCCGGAGGCGAAAACATCTCCTCGATCGAGGTTGAGGGCGCGCTCTATAAGCATCCCGCCGTCCTCGCCGCCGCCGTGGTCGCCAAGTCCGATCCAAAATGGGGGGAGACGCCGTGCGCCTTCGTCGAGCTGAAAGACGACGCGCCCGAACCAACGAGCGAGGAGATCATCGCCTTTTGCCGGGACAACCTGGCCCACTTCAAATGCCCCCGCCACGTCGTCTTCGGCCCCTTGCCCAAGACATCGACGGGAAAAATTCAAAAATTCAAATTGCGTGAAAGAGTAGGCGCGTAGCAACCCACTCGCGGAGTGAATGCGCCCCCCGGTGGGGAAGATATCCCCACCGGGGGGCGCGGCGTTTTTTGGCTTTATCTCGGCCTGCGCGCATCTTTGGATGTACGCGCCCACGGCCTGTGCGCCTCCTCGCGGAGATTAGGGATGGAAATTTAATTCATCCTTGATTTTAAGTTTTTCTTTTTTGAGGGCATGGATCTCTGTGATATCGGGATTGGGGCGCGCGGTTTCTTTAATGATCGCGTCTTCCAGGGCTTGGTGCTTCGCCTTCAGTGCGTCGATCCGGCCTTCCATGCTCATCGCATTTCTCCCTAAAAGTTAAATTTCAAGCATCGCCATTTTACAAAATTATGACAGACAAAGAAACCCCTCCACGCCCCCACCTGACGCTTTACTTAACGGCCGCGTACATACCGAAAAGCGTGCCTCTCTCTATCTCCCACGGTGCGGACAATAGATATAAGAACCCACGACGCCATATACAATTGGGTCGATTGTTCTTTGGTCGCAAAATGCTATAACTCTCCTGCGACGCACCCCGTTTTTTTTCAAACGCCACGGGAAGGTGCGGTTTTTGCGTGCATTTCACCCTCCGCACGCCCCCTCATAACGATGGACGCCATGACCGAAAAATCCCTATCCGACGATCTGGAGGAATTGAAGATCGAGCATCGCGATCTGGACGACGTCATCGCCCATCTCATCGATGACCCGGCGTCCGATCGCATTTTATTGCAACGTTTGAAAAAACGGAAACTGGCCCTAAAAGATCAGATCGCAAAAATGCAAAGCCTACTTGTCCCGGACATTATCGCCTAAGGTCAGGACCCTATTCAGGAAAATTCCTCTTTAAACCGGGCGATCAAGTCCGCATCGACGGCATCGATCACGCTATTGATATCGTCTTCGGGGGCAATTTCATAAGCCCCGTAGGACGCGCCTAATCGCACGGGGGTGGTGTTCCAGAAAAATATCCGCGCGGCGATCACCCGGGCTAATTGTTCGCCGCGCGCGCGGGCCTCTTTCGCGCCGAGCGTCGGTAGGATAACGCCAAACCCCGAGGCATCGAGCATCCCGAGCACCTCTCCGTCGCGCAGGACTTCTTTGAGCGCACTCGCGGCCTCGACCATAGCTCGGCTGGCCGCGCCGTGACCGTGCACCAAATGAATTTCGCCAACATTTCGCATTACGATATACACGAACGACGCCGATCCGCCGTTTTGCGCCATATAGGCCAACAATCGCGCCAGTCGCCCCAACAGGGCGCGCCGGTTCAGCACGCCCAGCGTCGCGTCTTCCTCCACCTGGCGTTCCAGGTACGCCTCATGCCCCCTGCTTTGGTATAATTTCTGACGCAACTCATTAATTTCATCGAAAAGCTCTTGTATCGCCGCGCGCACCGGCGCGCTCAAGTCTTTACGGGGAATCCCCAGCAAGGACACTTCGTCGTCAAAATTACGCTCGGCGGGCGGCGCGCCGGAATGGGCGTCATGTCCCGAGGCCCCCAAATGGCGTTTTTCCGGGCGTTCTTCATTTCTTCTACGCCCCCCGGACCCCACCGCGGACGGTGGCGTTTTGGGATCCATCGGATTGACGTCCATGCCTTGCTCCCGACGTTATTTCACTTGCGATGGTCTTTGTCTCGACTTTGACCCGCTCAGCATAGCACAGAACGATAAAAAACACCGATGCGCCCCCCCCCTTGCGCCGACGGGCGCGATCCCTATAATTGCCCGCTTTACCTAGCGTAGAATTTCCCCCGCGCGCACTTTTCGTATTACCGGGCGATCGTCACGCACAAGGACACCCGCACAAGGACCACACGATGACGCAATCAGCAACCGAACGTCCTCCTCTCGTCGCCGTTATCATGGGCAGTCAGTCGGACTGGGAGATCATGCGTCACGCCCCGCAAACCCTTGAAACTCTGGGCATCCCCTATGAAACTCGGATTGTTTCCGCCCACCGTACGCCGGAGCGCCTTTACGATTTCGCCAAAACGGCCCGCGAGCGGGGTTTTCAGGTGGTGATCGCGGGCGCGGGCGGCGCCGCGCACCTGCCCGGCATGACGGCCAGCCTGACGCCCCTTCCGGTATTCGGCGTCCCCATGGAAAGCCGGGCCTTAAAGGGCATGGATAGCCTGCTTTCGATCGTCCAGATGCCCGCCGGAATCCCGGTCGGCGCCCTGGCCATCGGCAAGGCGGGCGCGATCAACGCCGCGCTGCTCGCCGCCGCCGTGATCGCCCTGGGTGATCCCGACGTCGCCCATGCCCTGGACGATTGGCGCGCACGCCAGAGCGCCGCCGTCGCCGCCACGCCGTCGCCGCTCGAGGGCTAAACCATGACCGCGATCATCGCGCCCGGTGCAACGATCGGCATCATCGGGGCCGGACAGTTGGGCCGGATGAGCGCCGTCGCCGCGGCGGAACTGGGCTACCGCACCCACGTTTTCGCCCCCGAGGAAGACGGCCCCGCGTTTCAAGTCGCCGCACGCCATACCCGCGCGGCATACACCGACGAGCGGGCCCTGAAAGCCTTCGCCGAGGCCTGCGACGTAATCACCTTCGAATTTGAAAATATCCCCAAGACCTGCGTCCAGTGGCTCGCCGCGCGCGCGCCGGTGCGCCCCGGCTGGAAAAGCCTAGCCACATCCCAGGACCGGATCGTCGAAAAGACCTTTCTCAACGCCCTGGGCGTCGCCACCGCCCCGTGGCGCGCGATCCACGGCGGCGAAGATCTATGCGCGGCCCTTAAGGACATCCCCGAACGGGCGATTTTGAAGACGGCGCGCTTGGGGTATGACGGCAAAGGGCAAATCCGTGTCGATAAGGACACGGAATGCGCCTCGGCGTGGGCCGCCCTGGAAACCACCAGCGCCGTGCTTGAAGGCTTTGTCGATTTCAAGATGGAACTGTCGGTGATTGTCGCACGCGGACCCGACGGCGCGACGGCCGCCTACGATCCCGTCGAAAATCGCCACGTCGGTGGTATTTTGAACACCACCATCGCCCCCGCCACGATCCCCGCCACGGTCACTACGGAGGCAACCGCGATCGCCGAGAAAATCGCCCAGGCTCTCGATTTGGTCGGACTGCTCGCGGTGGAGTTTTTCCTCACCCCCGACGATCGGCTAAGCGTCAACGAAATCGCGCCGCGCCCGCACAATTCCGGACATTGGACCCAAGACGGCGCGGTTACCTCGCAGTTCGAGCAGTTTATTCGCGCCGTCTGCGGCCTTCCCCTAGGCTCTCCCGCCCGCCACAGCGACACGGTGATGAAAAACCTGATCGGCGGCGAGGCCGACGATTGGCTAAATATTCTCGGCGATCCGGACAACAAACTGCACCTATACGGCAAGCACGAAGCCCGACCGGGGCGCAAGATGGGCCACGTCAACAGGCTGCACCCCAAGGGAAGCTCCCTCGACATATGAGCCGGCTGGATCGGGACACCGAATCAAGACCGCCCATCCCCAAAATTGTCGCCGCCGGAGACGGTGACGAGGCTTGTGAAGGAGGTGCAAACCGATATCCCTCGGGTATCGGACAAATTTTTACACGAATGGGCGCGATACCCGCCCCTCCGCCCAAGCGATAATGCAGACGATCGCCACAACGAATTCATTTGTAAATGCTGGACAAACGTCCCCCATGGATTCAAACTCGGCCCGATCCATTGTCAGCCCGGCCCATCACCGACCCGATCACCAAATCCCCGGACCCAGGGTAGGGTGGCCGAGGCTGTTTGCGGAGTGTTGTGGACACTTTTCGTAAAGTGCCCTCCAGATGATCGGAGACGTACTCCAAAATCACGAAATCTTGGAGATGCGGAGCGTTGGAAATGCGGGTGCGCGCCTTGTGGACCGAGGGCGCCGTCAAGAAGCCGGGGCGTGGTCGGAAAGAATACCCTCGGGAGACGAACCAAAATGTCGGCAACAGACCCGATTGCGCATAGCGCCTTCAGCGACCCAAGAAGCGGAACGGAACATTTCATCGCCGTCTCACCGCCTCCCGGAGGCACTTTCGAAGAGCAAGTTAGCCATCTCGACGAGACCTATAAGGCGGCGGCGAACGCGTTGGGACTTGGTCCCGAGACGGCGATATTTCGGCGGTTGTTCCTCAGCGACATCATGAACCAGGCGCCGTTTTTGAGCGATACCGAACTGGCCTGCGGCCTTCCCGACAACCCCGTCGCGGTATCCATTGTTCAGCAACCGCCCCTGCGAGGGGCGAAAATTTCGATGCTGGCCTACCACATTGAAAGCCCCACGCCGATGACGAAGACGAGGCTATCGGAAAAACACATCGTGATGGCGAAGAACGGGCTGAGGCACCTTTGGAGCACGAGACTATGCACCGGAAGCGACCATGGATCACGTTCGGTCGGCAGCCAGACACACCAGGTCTTCGACGATCTGATCGGCGCGCTTAGAAGGCAGGGCGGCACCCTGAGAGACAACTGCATGCGGACATGGATCTACCTGAAGGACGTGGACGTTTTCTACCAAGGCATGGTCGATGGCCGCAGCGAACTGTTTGTCCGCAACGGCATGAACGGCGATACCCACTATATCGCCAGCACCGGAATCGAAGGCGCGTGCGCCCATCGCCACGATTTGGTGGGAATGGACGCCTATTCGGTTTTTGGTCTCGCCCCAAAGCAGGTGTCCCATCTTAACGATTTCGACCACCTTTGTCCTACGGAGGACTACAATGTCACCTTCGAGCGGGGCACCCGGATCGCCTATGCCGAACGCTCGCAATACTTCATTTCGGGCACCGCAAGTATCGACAGGTATGGCCAAGTCGTTCACCCCGGCGATGTCATGCGTCAACTCGAAAGGGCGCTCGACAACATTGATGCGCTTCTGCTCTCGGGCGGCGCGCGCCTTGAGGATATGAAATATCTGATCGTCTATCTACGCGACCCGAGCGACTACACTCGCGTCAAGACGTATCTCGATACCCATTACCCCAACTTGCCGATGTTCATCGTCAAGGGAGCGATCTGTCGCCCCGAGTGGCTCGTCGAGGCCGAAGGCGTCGCGGTGGCGCGCGGCGCGAGACCCGATTTACCCATGTTCTAGAGCATATTATCAGGAGATTTATCCATGACCTATCCGCCGATACCCGACGCCGCGCGCGTCGCCGAGCATTTTTGTCATTCCCTGCGCAATGCCGAGCGCGCCGAAACCCCCTACCTGCATTGGAAACTGACCGATGTGTTGCCCGTGGACATGTGCACGGGAATACTCACATTGCCGATCGCCCCGCCGGTGCTCGGCGATACGGATGGGACGCGCGATAGCTATAATAAAAGCCGAGCCTTCTTCACGCCGGAACGAAGAGAACAGTTCCCGACCTGCAGCGTTCTTGCGGACGCTCTGCAGCGCCCCGATGTCGCGCGACAACTGGAAGAAACGGTTGGCATTAACGCCGACGGAAGTTCTCTGCGAATTGAATATATCCAGGATATCGATGGCGCCTGGCTGGAACCGCACAGAGATATCCCCGACAAGTTGTTCTCGATGGTGATCTACCTGTGCACCGGGCCCGATGCACAGGACTGGGGCACGGATATCTACGATGCCGATCGCAAGTGGGTCGGACGGGCGGCCGCGCAGTTTAACTCCGCGGTGATTTTCATTCCCGGCGACAACACATGGCACGGCTTCGATAAACGCCCTATCGAAGGGGTGCGCCGACTCATGGAGATCAACTATGTGCAAAACTGGCGCGACCGCGAGCAACTCGCCTTTCCCGATGCCGCCGTGGCGACCTGACGACGAAAATTCACGATCTCGTCGGCGCCGATGGACGCCGACCCACGTATCGTCGTTCGGGCTACCCGAAAAATTGATTAGCCCTTCGCCGACAGTGGATATACAATCTCAGGTGGCGGCCTTGCGTCGTGGGACGTTTTCCTTCGCCCGCGTCATTTTAGGCCGCAAAAACACGGTGTTCCGTGTGTCTCACGCTCATCCAGGCAAGACCCCGAGACACGATCCGCGTCAAGGTGCTTGCGCCGGTTTCAAGGGGCCATTCTCGTGCCACGCCATGTCCTCGCCTCCCCCGCGCCCGAAGGGTCGCTCGCTCCCGCCACGCCGGACCCGAACCTGAACACCGACCTTCAAACGGGGCTTTGCGCACAAGAGGTCGCGCGCCGCCGGGCGCGTTTCGGTCCCAACGCCCTGCATGAGGAACACACCAACGCCCTACTCAAGTTCCTGTCCTATTTTTGGGGCCCCATCCCATGGATGATCGGAACCGCCGCCATCCTGTCGGCGGTGGTGCGCCATTGGGAAGATTTCACGATCATCCTCATCATGCTTTTGATCAACGCCGGGGTCGGCTTCTGGGAGGAATTCAAGGCCGACAGCGCCATCGCGGCGCTGAAAAAAACCCTAGCGCTGAAGGCTTACGCCTTGCGTGACGGCGTTTGGGCGCACATCGCGGCGCGGGATCTGGTGCCCGGTGATGTGATTTCACTACGCCTGGGCAATATCGTTCCCGCCGACGTCCAACTGGTCCAGGGCGCGTATCTGAGCGTCGATCAATCGGCGCTGACCGGCGAATCGCTGCCGGTAGACAAGTCCATCGGCGACACCGCCTATTCCAGTTCCATCGCCAGGATGGGCGAAATGACGGCGATCGTGACGGCGATCGGCGAGGAAACCTATTTCGGACGCACGGCAAAGCTGGTCGCGAGCGCGGGAACGTCGTCGCATTTTCAAACCGCCGTCCTCAAAATCGGCAATTTCTTGATTCTGACGACGTTGGGCATGGTGGCGTTGATTTTGATCGTCGCCCTGTTTCGCCACGACCCTTTGATCGAAACCGTTCAATTCGCCTTGATCCTCACCGTGGCGGCGATCCCCGTCGCCCTGCCCGCCGTTCTTTCCGTCACCATGGCCGTCGGCGCAGTGACGCTGGCGCGGATGAAGGCGATCGTCTCGCGCCTGGTTTCGATCGAGGAATTGGCCGGAATGGATATTCTCTGCTCCGACAAAACCGGCACTTTGACCAAGAACGAACTGCTTTTGGGCGCACCGGTCATCCTGGCCGCCCACGATGGCGAAGACGTCGTCTTGGCCGCCGCGCTCGCCTCGGAACGCGAAAACCCGGACGCCATCGACCAAGCCATTATCAAGGGCCTAAAAGACAGCGCCGCGCTGGAGACCTATCGGGTGCGCGCCTTCACCCCCTTCGATCCCGTCGCCAAGCGGGCGGAGGCCGAGGTGGCCGCCGAGGATGGCGCCTTTCGCGTCGCCAAGGGCGCGCCGCAAGCGATCGCCGACCTCGTCGAGGCCGATCGCGCGCTTCGCGCCCGCATCACCGCCGAGATCGACGCCATGGCCGACAAGGGCTACCGCACACTGGGCGTGGCGCGCGCCGACGCGCACCAGGCATGGTCCTATCTTGGCCTATTGCCCCTATCCGATCCGCCGCGCGACGACGCCCGCCAAACCATCCGCGAGACCCAATCCATGGGGTTGGAGGTGCGCATGGTGACCGGCGATCACGCCGCCATCGCCCGAGAAATCGCCGGTCAACTGGGCCTGGGGACCAATATCGTCGCGGCCTCCGAGGCCTTCGGCGACACCGCGCGCAGCGACAACGCCCAGATCGAAGCCGCCGACGGCTTCGCCCAGGTTTTTCCCGAACACAAGTTCAAGATCGTTCAGGCGTTGCAGGCCGGCGGTCATATCGTCGGCATGACCGGCGATGGGGTCAACGACGCCCCGGCGCTGAAACAGGCCGACATCGGCATCGCCGTCAGCGGCGCCACCGACGCCGCGCGCGCCGCCGCCGATCTTATCTTGACCGACGTCGGCCTCGGCGTGATTACCGGAGCGATCGAGCAGTCGCGAAAAATCTTCGAGCGCATGAACAACTACGCGGTCTTTCGCATCGCCGAGACCATCCGCGTGCTTTTGTTCATGACGCTTTCGATTTTGGTCTTCAATTTTTACCCGGTCACGGCGGCGATGATCGTGTTGCTGGCGATCTTGAACGATTTCCCGATCATGATGATCGCCTACGACAACGCCCCCGTGGCGAAGCGCCCGGTACGCTGGAACATGCATCGCGTCCTCACCTTGAGCATCGTGCTGGGTGTCGTCGGCGTGATCGAGACGTTCTTGCTGTTCTGGTTTGTGGATACCTATCTCGCCGTTCCCAGGGACGTTATCCAGACGATTATTTTTCTTAAACTTCTCGTCGCCGGCCATCTGACCCTCTATGTAGCGCGCGGCGACGGCTGGTTTTGGGAACGCCCCTGGCCCGACTGGAAACTTTTCGCCACCACCGAATTCACTCAAATTCTCGGCACGCTGGCTGCCGTATACGGTTGGGCGGGCGGCGCGCCGATCGGCTGGAAATACGCCCTCGCGGTCTGGGGCTATGCCTTGTTGTGGATACCGATCGAGAACGCCGCCAAGGTGTTCGTACGTCGCCTCATCCGCCACCGCGTGTCGGCGCAGGCCCGCCATATCCGGCGAATCGAGGCGCGGCTGCACCACTAGCCTAGAACAAACATATCGAGGACAACCCCGGAGAGCCATGACGATGGAACACCCCACGACGCCCAAGCATGTTTTTCCCATAGATCGCTTCTTGCACGCGGGCGAGGCCCGGCTGACCGCGGGCCTATCCCCATCGTCCGCCCTGTCGGCCTATCTGGACTGGGCCGCCCATCTCGCCAATTCACCGGGTAAGATCGGCGAACTGTTCGAAAAGGCATTTCGCAAGAGCCTCAAATTCAATGCCCACGTCGGCGAAGCTCTCTTGGAAAAAGAGGGGACCCCGTGTATCGAGCCATTGGCGCAAGACAATCGTTTTCGCGGCGAGGATTGGCGCCGCCCGCCTTACATCTTTTACTATCAGGCGTTCCTACTTCTGCAACAATGGTGGCATAACGCCACCACCAGCGTGGAAGGCGTTTCCGACCACCACCAGGATGTCGTGGCGTTCTGCGCGCGGCAGTTTCTCGACGTCTTCGCGCCGTCGAATTTTCTTCTAACCAACCCCGAGGCGCTTAAAATCACGCTGGAGTCGGGAGGCATGAATTTGGTGCGCGGCGCACAGAACTTTTTCGAGGATTGGGCACGCGCCGCCCTGCAAAAGCCGCCTCTGGGAACGGAAAATTTTCGGGTCGGCAAGGACGTCGCGATCACCCCTGGAAAAGTCGTCTACCGCAACAATTTGATCGAAGTGATCCAATACGCGCCAAGCGGAAAAACGGTTCATCCCGAGCCGGTTCTGATCGTTCCCGCCTGGATCATGAAGTATTACATTTTGGACCTCTCGCCGCACAATTCCCTGGTCAAATACCTTGTCGATGGCGGCCACACCGTATTCATGATTTCGTGGAAGAATCCCCACGAGGAAGACCGCAACCTCGGCATGGACGATTACATTGACGGCGGCGTGACGGCCGCGCTGGCGGCGGTCCGTGCGATCGTCCCCGAGGAAAAAGTTCACGCCGTCGGGTACTGCATCGGCGGCACGCTACTGTCTATCGCGGCGGCGGCCTTGGGACGGGACGGCGAGGACCGGCTCAAGTCCATGACCTTATTCGCCGCGCAGACCGACTTCACCGAGGCCGGCGAATTGATGCTGTTCATCGACCAAAGCCAGATCGCCTATCTTGAGGATCTGATGTGGGATAAGGGCTATCTGGACACCAAACAAATGACCGGCGCCTTTCAGATGTTGCGCTCCAACGACCTCATCTGGTCGCGCATCGTGCATGAGTACTTGCTGGGCAATCGTCGGGCGATGATCGATCTGATGGCCTGGAACGCCGACGCGACGCGCATGCCCTACCGCATGCATTCGGAATATCTGCGCAAGCTCTTCCTCAAGAACGCCTTCGCCGAGGGGCACTATTACGTCGGCGACAAGCCCGCAACTCCAAGCGACATCCGCGTTCCGATCTTCGCCGTCGGGGCCGAAAAAGACCACGTCGCGCCCTGGAAATCGGTCTATAAAATCAATTTCTTCGCCGATGTCGAGGTTACTTTTCTGCTCACCAGCGGGGGGCATAACGCCGGGATCATCAGTCCTCCCGACCATCCGCGCCGCCATCATCGTATAGCCACCAAACCAGGGTGCGACCCTTACATATCGCCCGAAGATTGGATCGAGACCACGGAGGAACATCCCGGTTCGTGGTGGCCCGCCTGGCAAGCATGGTTGGTCAAGCACTCCGGCGCGCGGAGAAAACCGCCCGCCATGGGCAAGGCGGAAGCGGGATACCCTCCGCTCTGCGACGCGCCCGGCACATATGTTCTCATGGAATGAACACGCGCACGACGCTCTTTGGTCTTTGCTTTTTTATGGGACGCCATCAATGACACCGAACGATCCCTGTATCGAAAACCGCACCTTCGATGAAATTGCGATCGGCGAGACGGCCGGCCTGACGCGGACGCTGACCCGACGCGACATCGAACTTTTCGCCGTCATGTCGGGCGACGTCAACCCGGCGCACGTCGATCCCGAGTTCGCCAAAAGCGACATGTTCCATAAGATCATCGCCCACGGCATGTGGGGCGGGGCCCTGATCTCCACCGTGTTGGGCACCGAATTGCCCGGACCGGGAACGATCTACCTCGATCAAAGCTTGCGCTTCTTGGCGCCGATCGGCCTCGGCGATACGGTCACCGTCACCGTGACGGCGCAAGAAAAAGACGCCAAGCGCCATCGCGTGAAATTCGCGTGCGTCTGCGCCAACCAAGACGGCGCCACCGTCATCGAGGGCGCCGCCCTGGTCATCGCCCCGATGGAAAAAATCAAACGGCCACGCGTCGTCTTGCCCGAGGTCACCCTGAGCGAACCCGATTCTCAGCCCACCGCGTGCCCGGAAAATGCGCCCGACGAATAGGCGTCGGGGCGGGCCGCGCCCTCAGGCGCGACCGTTCCTGGCGGCAATCACCTGGGCCAAGATCGACACCGCGATTTCCCCCGGCGTGCGCGCCCCGATATCGAGGCCGACCGGCGCGTGAATTCGCCCAATCTCGGCCTCGGTGTATCCCGCCTCGCGCAGTCGTGCGACGCGCGAGGCGTGTGTCCTTTTGCTGCCCAGCGCACCCACATAAAACGCATCGGAACGTACCGCCAAGCCTAGCGCCATGTCGTCGGGCTTGGCGTCGTGGGTCAGCGCGACCAGCGCCGTTTGCGCATCGAGTCCCAATTTCGCGACCGCTTTATCCGGCCATTCGCGAACCATGTCGGTTTCGGGGAAGCGCGCGTCGGTGGAAAAAGCCCGCCGTGGGTCGATGACGGTGACATGGAAGCCCACTTCAGCGGCCATGGGCGCGAGAATCTGAGCGATACGCACCGCGCCGACCACCAACATGCGATAAGGCGCGAGCAATGGTTGGTAAAAACAGTCGCCTCCCTCGCATCCTTCGGCAATGCACGCCCGTCCCGTGGAGAGGACCTTTGCGGCGCGCGCGATCATGTCCCCGTCGGCGGGCAAGCGCCCCATAGCCGCCTCGCCACGAACGACGGTCCATTTTCCGTCCCTCATATCGACGATACGCACCGCGGGACGCGGCCCCGAGAGCGCCGCCAAAAGCGCATCGTCCAAAACTTCCAGCATCACCCGCACGGAGCCGCCGCACGACAGCCCCGCGGCAAAGCTCATTTCCTTGGAAACGCCGTATTCTGCAATCTCGAAAGCGCCGGATTTCAGGGCCTCCAGACTCTCCGAGACGACCGAGGCCTCAATACACCCCCCCGACACGCTGCCTTCGAAGCCGGCCTTGGCGTTGATCACCATCTGGCTGCCGGTAGGACACGGCGAGGAGCCCCACGTCTGAACCACCGTCGCCAAGGCAACGCCCAGCCCGTCACGCGACCATGCTTTGGCGTGATCCAGTAAATAATCGCCCGTGTGTATCGTCATGGCTCCATCGCCCGTTTGAGGTGTTGATCCTTCGGCCCATCCTTATTCGCCTTATCCAATGCCGCCAGGGCTCGGGGCGTGTCGAAATCGATCGTGTAGGCCGGACTGCCCATTTCGAGACGATCGACCCAATCGGGGTGCGCGTCGATGAAGACGCGAAATCCGCTGTCCGCCCCGCCTTCGAGGGCCGTGCCCAATACCGCCCCCAATATCGCCGCGGGCAGGATCACGGGATTACCTCTTTTTCCCTCGAAATAGGGGACGAGGATACGCCCCGGGCGGGCGGCGAAAGCGTCGATCAGGGCATTGTAGTGCTCCGGCTCCAGGAGCGGTTGGTCGGCCAGGCACATCATCGCCCCCGCCGCATCGCCGTCCACCGCCGCGAGGCCGGCGCGAACCGAGGAGGCCAAACCGTCGCGGTGACGCGCATTGCGCACCACCGCCACCGGCAATCCGGCGAGGGCGGCGGCCACCCGGTCTCCTTCGTGTCCGACCACGACCACGACCCGTGCCGCCTTGCCGGCACACAGCCGTTCCGCCGTCCGGCGCACCATCGGCGCGCCCCCCATGTCGGCGAGCAACTTATTCTCCGAGCCGAAACGACGCGAACGACCGGCGGCGAGAAGAACCGCAGTGATCGAGACCGTGGAGATTGCCATTTTTTTCACCCGTCCTTATGCGGCTTTCCGCCGGCTCCGAATTAGGCTCAGAACCTCTTAAGAAACGATCGTCGCATCGCGCAAGAAATCGAAATCGCACCCTTCGTCGGCCTGAAGCACGCTTCGACGGTATAATCTCGCATATCCGCGCGGCGGCGGGGCGGTCTGGGCGCGCGCCTCGAATTCGCCGCGGCGGCGCTCTAGTTCTTTATCGTCAACAAGAAGATCCAAGGTTCGCTTGCTTACGCTCAGGCGGATTTTATCGCCGTTTTTCACCAACGCCAGCGGCCCGCCGGCCGCCGCCTCCGGAGAGACATGCAAGACCACCGTGCCGAACGCCGTCCCGCTCATGCGCGCATCGGAAATACGCACCATATCCTTGACGCCGGTCCGGGCGAGCTTCCCCGGTATCGGAAGGTACCCCGCCTCCGGCATGCCCGAGGAACTTTCCGGTCCGGCATTTTGCAACACCAGAAAATCGTCCGCGGTGACGTCCAAGTCTGGACTGTCGATACGCGCGGCCAGATCCTCCAGAGAGGTAAAGACCACGGCGCGACCTTCCTTTTCGAACAAGGATTTATCGGCGGCCGAACGCTTCAAGATCGCTCCACGTGGGGCGAGATTGCCGAACAAGGCGACCAACCCACCCACTTCTTCGACCGGCTCCGCGCGCGCGCACACGACGGTGCGGTTGACGTAGCCCCCTTCCTCGGCGGCGATCCGCTGACCCAGGGTTTCTCCGGTGACGGTCATGCAGTCGAGATGCAAAAGGTCCTTCAGCTCGCGCAACACCGCCGACATACCGCCGGCGGCGAAAAAGTCCTCCATGTAATGTTCGCCTGTCGGCTTCAGGTTGACCAGAACGGGCGTACCGTCGCTCAGCGCATTCAGCTTGTCGAGGGGCACCTTGATCCCCAGCCGCCCGGCGATGGCCGTCAAATGGATGATCGCATTGGTCGATCCGCCGATGGACAGCAACACCCGCAAGGCGTTTTCGATCGCCTCGGGGGTGATGATCCGATCGGGGGTCAAGGCGCTACCGACCAAGGCCATCGCCCGGCGCCCGGTCGCTTCACCGGCGCGCAGCCGGTCGGCGTGAACGGCGGGTATCGCCGCGGTGCCGGGCAACATCATGCCCATCGCCTCGGTCAGGCACGCCATGGTGCTGGCGGTGCCCATCACGGCGCAGGTCCCCGCCGTGGTCGATAAACTGCCTTCGATCACCTGGATTTCGTCGGACGACACCTCGGTGGCGCGGTATTTCGCCCAAAATCGACGGCAATCGGTGCATGCGCCCAGGCGCTCTTCCTTATAGCGGCTGGTCATCATCGGCCCCGCGACCAATTGAATGGCGGGAACGCCCGCCGAGGACGCCCCCATCAATTGGGCGGGCACCGTCTTGTCGCACCCGCCCATCAGCACCACGGCATCGATCGGCTGCGCGCGGATCATTTCCTCGGTGTCCATCGACATGAGGTTGCGAAATTTCAAGCTGGTCGGATTGAGAAAAACCTCGCCGAGGGAGATCGTCGGAAATTCCAGGGGCAACCCTCCCTCTGCGATCACGCCGCGCTTTACCGCCTCAAGCAGTTCCGGAAAATGGCGGTGGCAATTGTTAAACCCGCTTGGCGTATAGGCGATGCCGACGATGGGCTTTTTCAGAAGCTCGCTGGAATAGCCCATCGATTTGGCGAAAGAGCGCCGCAGATACAGCGCGAAACCCGTATCCCCATAATTGGTCAACCCCCGAGCCAAGCCGTGGGCTTGGGGCGCATCTCGGTCTTGATCCCGGTTTTGCGCCCGGACCCGATCTTGGGGTTTTTTTTCGTTGTTCATCGCATCGCCCTCAGAGTTTCATTTTGACGTATTTCGGCTCCAGGTAATCGTGGATACCCAGCGCGCCGCCTTCGCGGCCCATGCCGCTTTCCTTGACGCCGCCAAATGGCGCCTCGGCCGTCGCGAGCAGCATCTCGTTGACCCCGACCATGCCCACCTCCAAATCGTCGGAGGCCATGTGCGCCAGACGCAAGGATTGCGTAAAGACGTACCCGGCCAAGCCGAACGGCAGGGCGTTGGCGCGCGCGATCACATCGTCATAATCCGTGAACGTGGTGATCGGGGCGACCGGCGCGAAGGGTTCCTCGTTCATGATCTTGGCGTCGTCGGACACCCGACCGAGAACCGTCGGTTCGATGAAGAAGCCCTTCTCCAGGCCGTCCGGCGTTTTGCCGCCGGAAAGGATTTCCGCACCGCGGGCGACGGCGTCGTCGATCATCTCGCGGGCGGTTTCCAGCCCGCGCCGATTGGCCATCGGGCCGACCTGCACGCCTTCTTCGACGCCGGGGCCGATTTTCAACCCCTTGGCCGTTTCGCTGAAGGCGGCGCAGAATGTGTCGTACCGACTTTCGTGTACGAAAAACCGGCTGGGCGAAATGCAAACCTGTCCGCAGTTGCGGAATTTCGTCGTCGCGCACGCTTTTCCCGCCGCCGCCGCGTCGCCGTCGGCGAAAACGATCACCGGACCGTGCCCGCCCAGTTCCATCGTCACCTTTTTCACGCCGTCGGCGGCCATGTGCAAAATCTGCTTGCCCACCGAAACGGATCCCGTCAACGACACCTTACGCACAATCGGGGATTTTACGAGATAAGGCGCGATCAGGGACGACGCCCCACTGACCACGTTGACGACACCCGCCGGAATTCCTTCGTCATGGCACGCTTCGGCCAAAGCGAAACACGACCCCGGCGCTTCACCGGCGGGTTTGATGATGATCGAACAGCCCGCCGCCATGGCCGCGGCCATCTTGCGCGCGGGCAACAAGGCGGGAAAATTCCACGCCGAAAACGCCGCGACGACGCCGACCGGCTGATAAACCACGCTCATGCGGACATCCGGTGTGCGCCCCTCGATGGTTTGCCCGTAGATGCGTTTGGTTTCCTCGCTGTACCACTCGAACTGATCGGCCGCGGCATTGGTCTCGGCGACGGCTTCGGCCAGCGGCTTGCCGGTTTCGAGAGTCATGGTCATGCCGATATCCTCGGCGCGGGCGCGAATTCGTTCGGCCACCGCCCGCAGTTTTTTCGACCGCTCCCAAGGCGACGTCTTGCGCCAAGCCTTAAAGGCTTGCCGGGCCGCCGCCAACGCCGCGTCCAAATCCTCTTGCGTCGCCGCCGCGATCGTGGCGATGACCTCTTCGGTCGCCGGATTGTAAACATCCTTCGTTTGCCCATCCGACGCCGCGCGCCATTGTCCGTCGATATACAAGCCGTGTTTTTTGATCATTTATCGTCTTCCTGAGAGAGAAAAAAAATAGGTCCACCAAACGGTAGCGTTGCGTTCAAAGCCCTCGTTCGAGGTAGTGGCGCTGGACATCGTCAACCCAATTTCCGACGTTCCACGAACCATACGCCCCCATGCCGCCGCGTTCGTCCCGCCCGCCGTAAACGCGGACATGAACGACCGACAGGCCGTCATGCGCATGCGCCCGCGCGAGCGCCGATTTTAGGGTCTCGGCCTCGGCCTCGGCGTCACCGCCGCCCGCGCCATCGACGGTGAAGGCCGCGACGCCTTCCACCGACGAAGCCATACGCGCATAGTCAACGGCGATGCCGTCGTCGGTGCGAAAATCATGGTCGTACTGCGCCCACTGGAGGCCCGAAATCGCCGCCATGCGCCGATTGTCGAAAATCACGACCATCGCCCGCACGCCATGGCGCACCGCGTCGATTAGGATCTGTGGGTTCATCATGAACGAACCGTCCCCGGTGAAGGCGATCGCGTAACGTGGCGTCTCGGCGATGCCGCCCGCCGCCAACGCGCTGACGGCGAAACCCATGTAAGACGCCCCGGTCTCGGTGATGGTTTGCAAAGGGTCGTCGTCTTCGACGATCTGAAAGCCGTTGGCCTGCACGTCTCCGGCGTCAAAATACTTCACCGCGTCGATCGACTTGGCGAAATCGGCGACGATTTTAATCGCCGCCGGTTGGCTCAACACCGGCGCGTCAAAGGCGTCGTCGCTCAGAAGGGGGCTCGCGTAACGTTCCTTTTTAAAAGCGGTCCATCGCGCCTTTTGTTCGGCGCACGCCTCCAACCAAGGGCGCTTGTCGTCCAATTCCAAACCGCCGGAACGTTCCGTCACCTCAAGAAGACGGTCGATCACCGCGCCGATGTCGCCGCACAGCGCCATCGTCCGGTTATAGTGGGCGACATCGTTCACGTCGGCGTTGATGTTGATCACGGCCTCGGCCTTGTCGTACCCGATCCCGGAACAATCGGCCTGACAGACCCCGCGCGAACCGATCATGATCACCAAATCCGCCTCGCGCATGGCGAAATTTCCGCTGATCGAACCTTTCGAGCCGCCGACATGCATGTTCCGCGGGTCGCCGTCGGGAAGAACCCCCAACGCCCCCGGAGACAGCACCACGGCGGCGCCGACGGCGTGGGCGAGACGGCGTACCGCGTCGGCGAAGGGGCGCGTGCCGCCGCCCGCCTTGATGACGATGCGTCGGTGCGCGCGCAACATGCCGAGCGCCTTCAGGTAGGGCCTCTCCCCGGAGGGCGCACCCGCTTCGAGAGAGAGGCGCTGCGGCATCCGTTCCAAATTCAGGACCATTTCCCGAGGCTGGGTATTGAGCGGGAGCAGAAGATAAAACGGCCCGGCCTTATAAGGATGGTGCACCCGTTGGGTCCCCCGGCGCAGGGCGTCGCGCAGGGCTTCGGGGGTGTGCAAAACGTAAGATTCACCCATCAACGCCGTCAGACGACCGTACAGGCCCTGTTCCGGCTTGGGTATCTGCTGCATGTTGTAGCCTTCGCCGTGGGTCGTCTCGTCACCGTAGATATGGTAAACGCCCACCCCGTTGGAGGCGGCGGCCAGCGAACCGGACATCGCCTGCAGCGCGCCCGGCCCGATCGAGGTGATCACGGCGGGAATTTCCCCATACTGCCACGACAACGCCGTCGCCCCGTGGGCCATCGCGACTTCGTTGCGAAAGTTATAGGTCTTGGTCACGCCTTCTTCCTCGTAGACGCGCAAAACCTCGCCCAGATCCGTCGAACCATGCCCGAAAATAGCCAGATACTTGCGCACGCCCTGTTTCAACAACCCCAGGACCAAGGCCTCGGACAGCGTGCACTGAAACAGGCGTGTCAAGGATCCGTCCCGGATCGCTTGGTTCACGCCCCCGGCCCGGAGAATCGCGCGGGCGCGGGCGCGCATGGCTGCGGTTTTGTCTTGCAAGGACGACGAAGAGTTCTGCGTATCCATGTTCAATGATCCATAATCAAAGTGAGAAGCCTAGTTGCCCGGTTGGGCGGAGACATGAAGCGCCTCGCGCTTCTTCTTGTTCTTGCGCCGCATCGAAATCACCTGCATGACGATGACGAGCGCGGAAAGGGAAAGAAAAAAAGCCGAAGTCCCGGAGGTAAAAAACGTCGTCGCATCGCCGTCCGTCATGATCAGGGCCATACGAAACTTGTTTTCCAAAGTTTTGCCCAAAACCATGCCCAAGATGACCGGCGTTACCGGAATGTCGAGACGTTGAAAAAGGTACCCGACGAACCCCATCGCCAACATCGTGTAAACGTCGAAAAAGGAATGGCGGATGGCGTATGAACCCACGACGCACATCACCAAAATACCGACCGCCAGATAATGAGACGGGATGTGCAATATGCGCACCAAAAGGCGAATGCCCAGAAGCTGGACCACCAGCACCACGGCGTAGGCCAGCATGATTGCGATATAGATCGTGTAAACTTGGGTGATGTTCGTTTGAAACAACATCGGGCCGGGATTGATGCCGTGGATCAACAAACCGCCCAGGACGATCGCGGTCGCCGGATCGCCCGGAATTCCCAAGCTCAACAAGGGGATCATCGCCCCGCCCGTCACCGCGTTGTTGGCGGTTTCCGGCGCGACGACCCCGGCGCATTCTCCCTTGCCGAATGTCTCCGGATGCTTGGAAAACCGTTTGGCGTGATCGTAAGCCAGGAACGCCGCGACCGGGCCGCCCGTTCCCGGAATCGCGCCGATCCCCGTTCCCAACACGGCGCAGCGCACCATCAGCCAGAAATTGCTTAACAGCAATTTGATGGAGGGTAACTTCGCCGTAATTTTTTTCGTCATCGGACCCAACTCATCGGGCTTTCCGTGATCGACGAAGGTGAACAAAATCTGCGGCACGGCGAACAGACCGATCATCGCCACGAGAAGATTTATGCCTTGCAGAAGCTGAATGCTGCCGAAGGTCATTCGCGCGGTGCCTTCGATCTGATCCATGCCGATGGTCATCAACATCAAGCCGACGACCCCGGCGATAAACCCACGGACCAGAGACTTTTCGGCCAATCCGCATATGGTTGACAGACCGAAGAAAACCAAGGCGAAGATGTCCTGAGGGCCAAAGGTGATAGCGATTTTCGCCACCAAATGGATGGAAACGATCATCACCACGAGGCTGAACAGGCCGCCAAAAACCGACACAATCACGGCGGTGCCCAAAGCGACGCCCGCATTGCCGTTTTTCGCCATCATATGCCCGTCGATCACGGTCGCGGCGGCGGACGGTGTCCCCGGAACGCCGATCAAAATCGCCGACACCGAGCCTCCCGTCATACCGCCGATATAGGTGCCAATCAACAAGGCGATCGCCGGAGTAGGTCCCATGGAAAAGGTTACCGGCAAAATCAACGCCAACGCCATCGAATAGGTCAGTCCCGGAATCGAGCCGAAAATCAGCCCCACCACCGAACCGATGGCGACCGCACCGATGGCGTTGGCTGAAAGCGCCATATGTAGGGCGTGTATCAGAGGATCCATCGCCGTCTCACTCCTAAAAGAAATGAAGCCATGTGCCGCGCGGCAAATAGGCGTTCATCAAAACGTCGAAAATCAGGTGACACCCCACGGTCATCCCCAAGGCGAGCAGGATCGACGCCTTCCAGGACTTGATCCTCAAGATACCGTTGAGCGCCACGACAACGGCGATAGGGGTCGCGATCAAAAAACCGACCTTGTCCATGAAAAAGGTATACGCCACCATCAAGACGAAGACCGACACGACGATGCGCACTTCCTTGCTCAACGGTTCGCGCTCGTGAACGAAAACCTGATCCGCGGCATCGGGAATCTTCGCCGCGGCGCGTCCCGAAAACGTGGACAAGACAACCGCCAGGGCAAGCACGCCTAAAAGAATTCCGAGAACCAGAGGAAAAAAGCGGGGACCGGACATCGCCGGGCCGGACGCGGGCGCGATCGTGTCAACCACGCCCCACGTCCACGCCACGGCAATCGCGAACAAGACCCCGCCCAAGACGCGGTCTATGGCGCTTTGGCTCATCATGTCACTGCTTCTTCATGTGCAGCTCTTCCATCAGAGCCGCGATTTTGGTGTCGTCGGAGGCGATGACCTTTCCGAAAATGTTGGCGGGAAGATACGCCGGCTTGAACCCGAGTTTTTTACCCGCCGCACGGAACGCCTTACTGTTGACGACGTGCTGGATCACCTCTTCGAGCCGTCCGATGACCCGTTTCGGCGTCCCCTTGGGAACGGCGATTCCCCGCCACATCTTAATGTCGATGTCGATCCCTTGTTCCTTGGCGGTGGGAACGTCGGGCAAGGCGTCGATCCGCTTGGCGCTGGTCACGGCGAGAATTTTCAATTTTCCCGCCTGCGCCAAAGAGATGAACTGCGACGGCCACTGCACCGCGGCGTCGATACGCCCGCCCAACAATTCGGCCTGGGCGCTGCCTTTGCCATACGGCACATAAATGACCTTGACCCCGGCCTTGGAAAATAAAGCCTCCGAGGTCAGGTGGGTGAAACTTCCCTTTCCGGAAATGCCCACCTTCAGCTTGCCGCCCTTCGCCTTCGCCGCCTTGATCAGGTCGGCGAGGGAATTCCACCCCGAGGACGCGTTGACCGCAAGGGCGGGAACCTCGACGCTGACTTGGGCGACGGGATCGAAGGCCTTGTAGTCGAACGGCATGTTCCCCTTGTGATAGGTCGTGCTGATGGAGTTGGAGTTCCACACGATATTGTAGCCGTCGGCGGGCATGGAATGAACATAACTATAGCCGACCGCCCCGCCGCCGCCGGTGCGGCTAACCGCGGCCACGGGCTGGGGCAACCGCTGGCTCATCCCTTCGGCCAGAACCTGCGCGGTGGCCAGTGCCGAGCCGCCGAACAGGACCGTCATTTCAATTGGACGATCGGGATATTCCGCGCGCGCCGTCGCACTCGATCCGGCATAAACGGCCACCGCACCGAGCGCGATCGCCACACTCACTTTCTTAATAAACGCATACCTAGAAAACATGTCTCCGCTCTCCTTAAATGAAGCCAAGATGCGGACATTTTTCTGCCCGTCATTCGTTTCTTTTTAGAGGCTGCCTACGCTTTACGCGTTTTTCGCCTCGCGCGCCCTCAAAGCCGCCAAAACCCTTTCCGGCGTCGCGGGAAGGGCGGTCATACGCACGCCTATGGCGTCATAAATCGCATTGGCGATCGCCGGCGCGGTCGGAATCATCGACGGCTCGCCAATTCCCTTCGCCCCCAGGGGGCTGAGCGGGTCGGGATCCTCGATGATGCACGATGTGATTTCAGGAATGTCGAGCGACGTCGGTAGGATATATTTGGCGAAATCCGGCGTCGTCGTATAGCCGTCCTTAAGCGCGTACTCTTCCATCAGCGCCTGCCCGATCGCCTGCACGACACCGCCTTCGATTTGGCCCTCGACACCCTTCGGGTTGACGGCGCGGCCGACATCATGGGCCGCCCAGACCCCCAGGACCTGGACCTCACCGGTTGCGGTATCGACCTCGACCTCGGCGATCTGGGCGCCAAAAACATAAGCCTGCCACGGTTTTCCGCTGCCGTCGCGCGCATCCAGACCGGTATGATGGGCGGTAAACGAGGCGCTGCCCACAGGCACCACGCCGCGCCCCTTACAGATCGCCACCGCCTCGTCCATCGTCATTCTCAAATTATGATCGCGGGCCCAAATTTCCCCACCGTGGGCGTTAATTACATCTTCGGGGACCCCCCAATGATCTGCGATTTCGGCGAACAGCTTGGCCCGCGCATCCCGGCTCGCCAGCGCCACCGCATTGGCGATCATGTAGGTCTGCCGGGTCGCCCCGGCGTGAGCCGCCTCGGGCGCGCGGGCGGTATCGTTGTCGCCGATGGTCACGTCCTGCGGGCGCACACCCAGTTCATCGGCCGCCACCTGAGCGAGAACGGTCAAGATGCCCTCGCCGATTTCGGTGACGCCGGTGACGATCTTCGCCGTTCCGCCATCGTCCAATTCCGCCCACGCGCCGGCGCGGTCGATCGCCGCCGTGCGGGCGATTCCATACCAAGCGGCGGCGACGCCCCGGCCGCGTTTTTTCGTCTTCTTCAAATCCTCACGCACAGCTCTTTTCCTCGTTTTCTCGCGCACGCAGCGCCGCGCCCGGGGTCGCCGGCGCGCGCGTTCCCGGCCCATCGAGATCGCCGCGCGCGCCGCCGCGCACATTCGACGGTCCCGGCTCCCAACCCGCCGCCGCCGCCGCCTCCTCCAGGCAACGTCGCAGGCTGACCGAACCCAATTTCTGTTGGGTGTGCGTCACCGCGCCATCTTCCATGGCGTTCAAAAGACGCAAGGCGATCGGATCCATCCCCAGCTTTTCGGCGCACATGTCAAGATGGCTTTCGGTGGCGAACTCGGCCTGCAATGCGCCGAAACTGCGCATGGCCCCAGACGGCGTGTTGTTGGTGTACACACCGATCGTGTCCACCTTAACGTTGGCGATCGCATAAGGCCCCGCCGCCAGAATAGCCGCCTTGCGCATGACCCCCTCGGTCGAACAGCCATAGGCCCCGCCGTCGGCGATCATACGGATTTCACTCGCCAGGATTTTACCCTCGCGCGATAAGCCCATCTTGTAGCCGATCCGCGCGGGGTGGCGTTTGGCGCTCGCCAGGATCGATTCCTCGCGCGTGAACACGCAACGCACCGGACGGTGGGTCTTGAGCACCGCCAGCGCCAAGATGCCCTGGTAGATCATGTCTTCCTTGCCGCCGAAACCGCCGCCCACCGGGCTCATGATCATGCGCACCTTGTTGATCGGCATCGCCAATATCTTGGACAGCATGTGGCGGTGGTGGGTGATGTTCTGGCTCGGCGAATGGATCGTCATCACGCCGTCGTGGTCGAGATAGGCCAGCCCCGCCTCGGGCTCCAAATAGGCGTGCTCGATGGCTTGGGTGGTATAGGTTTCCTCGACGATCAAATCGGATTTCGCGAAGCCGTCTTCGACATTCCCCTTGCGCAGCGGAATATGCTTAACCCGATTGTCCGGGGCGTATTCGTGGATCACCGGGGCGCCGGGTTGCATCGCCTCCTCGGGATCAAAAACGCAAGGAAGGTCTTCGTAAACCAGATTGATCTCAGCGGCGGCACGGCGCGCCGTGCGCGCATCGACGGCGACCACGGCGGCCACCGCCTCGCCGACAAAACGCACCTTACCGCGCGCCAAAACGGGCTGGTCCTCGACGAACACGCCGAAACCGTCCTCGCCGGGCACGTCGTCGCACGTAACGACGGCTTCCACACCGGGGATCGCCATGGCGCGGGACGGGTCCAGCGAAACAATTCTGGCGTGCGGCCGATCACTGCGCAAAATGTGCATATGCAACATTCCCGACATCGTCATATCGCCGGCATAGCGCAAGGCGCCGGTCACCTTGGACGGGGCGTCGATACGCCGCACGTTGGCCCCGATGAAGGCGCCCTCGTCGCCATCTTCTTCAAGCGCGCTCTCGGACGCGGCGCCGTTCAAAACATCGCGCGCAAGCTCGACCGCGTCGAAAATTTTCTGATAGCCGGTACACCGACAAATATTACCGCCCAAACCTTCCTTGATTTCCTCGCGTCCGGCGTTCGGGTTGCGCCGAAGCGTCGCCGTCGCCGCCATCACCATGCCGGGAATGCAATAGCCGCACTGACTGGCGCCGGCTTTGTGAAAGGCTTTTTGAATGACCGACATGGCGCCCGGCCGCGCGATCCCTTCGAGGGTGACGACGTCGGCCCCATCCGCCTTCATCGCCATCGTCAGGCAACTTTTCACCAACGCGCCGTTGACGAACACCGAGCACGTCCCGCATTCGCCCGCCCCACAGCCTTCCTTAGTGGCCGTCAGGTCCAGCGTATCACGGAGAAAATCGACAAGGCGCAGATCCGGACTGACCGCCTTTTCGACGGGGCGGCCGTTCACGGTCATGCGCAAAATGGTTTCGGTCATCACGAGGTCTCCGTTCGAAGGGGGACGTCCTGCGCCCACCCGGCATTTTCCAGGGCGCCGTAGAGCGCACGCATGACGAAGCCCCGCACCACGTCGCGGCGATAGGCCCGGCGTGTGCGCGAGGCGACCCGCTCCACCGGTTTTTGGGCGACGGCCTCGATCAATTGCGCCGTTACCGTCTCGCCGATCAACATGGCCTCGCATTCGTCAAGGCGCGCCGCAACCGGCCCGACACCGCCCAGGGCCAGCCGCGCATCGGCGATGACGGTTCCCGACGGGTCGAGTTCGACCGCCGCCGCCAGACAAACCGTGGAAATAACCAAGGAGCGGCGACGCCCGACCTTCTCGAACGCCGCGCCGTAACCGGGCAGGGCATCGACGCGAACGGTCGTGAGGATCTCATCCGCGCCGATCAGCGTTTTTCCCGGTCCGGTGACGAAATCGGCCAACGCCACCGTGCGTTCGAGGATATTTCCCCCGACGCGGCGGTGCAAAACCACCTCGGCGTTGAGCGCCAGCAATGGCGGAACGCCATCGGCGGCGGGAGAGGCGTTGACGATATTGCCGCCGATGGTCGCCTGCTCGCGAATCTGAGCGTCGGCGAACCACGCCGCGCACGCCCCCATGACGGCGGCGTTTTTTACAAGGATTTCTTGGTCGAGAAACCGTTGAAAGGGAACGCCCCCGCCCAAAACGAGACGGCCCGCCTCAAGGGACACGGCGCGCATCTGAGGCACGCGGGAAAGATCGATCACACAAGGAATATGGGCGTCTTCCCGCCGTTCTTTCCTGGCATGGGGCAGAATGTCCGTCGCCCCGCCAAGCAATCGGCAGGCCGCGCCATGGCGCGCCATGGCGTCGAAGGCCTCTCCCAGGGTTTTGGGGACAACATATGTGTCGCATTGCAACATGGTGTTTACTTCTTCCTGGCCATGCGTCGCATCAGCGCATCTTGACGACCACTTTAATGGCGTCCTCGATACGTTCCCTGGCGTAACGCAGGGCCTCGGGAACGTCTTCGAGCGCGAACGTGTGGGTGTGGATAATCGACGCATCGAAGCGCTTTTGCTTCATAAACGCCGCCGCGCGATGCGTCGCGCTTTTGCCCTCTCCGCGAATGCCGAAGACATAGATATTGTTGCGCACCAGATGGGCGACATCGACCGGGACCGGCGCGCCGGGGAACGCCGCGAGACATATTTTGCCGCCCCGGTTGACCATTTTGGCCGCCTCGTTCAAGGCGTTCGGGGCGCCGGAACATTCCAGAACATAATGCACGCCCTTGCCGGCGGTGATCCGGTTTACCGCCTCCACCGGATCTTCGTTGCGCACGTTCACGACGTGATCCGCCCCCAACTTGATCCCCATTTCCAAGCGCGAATCCCGCGTTCCGGTCAAGATCACGGGATCGGCCCCCAGGGCCTTGCCCACGGCGACGCCCATCAAGCCGATCGGCCCCGGTCCCGTCACCACCAGGGGCTCGCCCGCAACCAGGCCGCCCAGGGCGTCCAAGCCGTACATGGCCGTTCCCGCGGTCACCACCAAAGTGGCCTCTTCATCGCTCATATCGTCGGGGACATGAACCAAGGTATTGACGTTGTTCACCGCGTACTGGGCAAAACCGCCGTCGGTGGTGAAACCGTTGGCGCGGTGCCCCTTGTTGTGCCCTTCATAATTTTCGCCGTAATTCAGACACGACGTGTACATGCCCATACGGCAACGCTCGCAACGCCCGCAACCGGCATGGATCTCCACCGTCACCCGATCGCCGAGCCGATACTCGTCCACCCCCGGCCCCAACTTGACCACGGTGCCCATGTATTCGTGCCCGGGGGTGAAATTTTTATTGAACGGCAACCCTCCCTCGATCTGCGCCGGGGGACCGTGACGAATGATTTCGATATCGGTCGCACACACCGCGATGGCGTCGATACGGACGAGAACTTCGGCCGCGCCCGGCGTGGGGACGGGCTTATCCACCAAAGTCAACTCTTCGGGATCGCCCAAAACCCATGCCTTCATCGTTTCGGGAACATCGAAACCTTCCGCGGTTCCACCGAGGTTGGCGCCTGATATCGTCTTCGTCATTAAACGGTCTCCCAAGGAACGCTTTAGATCAGCGCCCATTACTTACGCGATACATCCTGTTTGCTTTTTTTCGTCCCTTAGAGGATCTTCTTATTTATCGTTTCCTGCGCGGCCTCAGCCCGGGGTGAGGTATCCCAGTTCTTGTGAAATTTTTGCCGCGGTCTCGATCACCAAACCACGCACTTGGTCAAAAAAATCAGCCGTGGCGCGCATGGTCGGCACGGAACAACTGACCGAGGCGACGACCTCACCGGCGTTGTTGCGGATCGGCGCGCCGACACAGTGCACGCCGGGCTGGAATTCTTCACGGTCCTCGGCATACCCCAGGCTGCGCACCTCCTTGAGGTTTTGCAGCAGGGCTTTTCTGGAGCACAAGGTATGTTCGGTGAACCGTTCCAGTTTCTCCGCGAGAATAATACGCTTGAAGTCGGCGTCACCCAGGTAAGCCAATATCGCCTTACCCGTCGCCGTGGCGTGGGCCGCCTTGCTTTTACCGACATAACCACTATCGACCTTGACGGCGTGCAAGGTGTCGAGCTTGGCGAGCGTCATGAGCTCGACCCCCTGGATCACCGCGAGATGAACCGCTTCTCCGGTGCGGTTATTAAGGTCGCGTAAAAAAGGCATGGCCAGAGAACCCAAATCGATCTGCCGGATACGCGCGTTACTCAATTCGAATAATTTATTTCCCAACGCGTACTCTCGGGTGCGCGGATCTTGAAACACGCAGCCCAGTTGGGACAACGTGTTCAACAAGTGATGGCATGTGCTGATGTTTAGCCCCGCACCCGAGGAAATCGCGGTCAGCGCAACGGGACCATCCCCCTGGGCCAAAATGTCGAGAATCTTAAAAGCGCGCGCGACCGACTGGATCGTTCCGCCCTTCTTGGTCGCCACCTTGACGGACGCGCGCACGGCGCCGACGCCTGACGTCTTCGTGCGCAAAACAGCGCCTTTTGGCGAGCCTGTCGAAGAAGACGCGGCGCGCGACACCTTACCGTTCAAAACCATACCTCCCCAATACTCGCGGATTTCCGCTCCGACCGCGCCAAACCGTACGGCGCATTTCATCTTTTTTTATTTTATTCAGAGAGATTTTCATATTACGAAAATCAATTTCAAAAATATGCTATCATACGCGATTTACGTCTGTCAAATTCAATATCCACACGTTCTGATTAGGGTCGGGACCGCTTGCGCCGTCCGCCCAAAGCCGTCAAAAACCCATGCAACAAAAAACACATTTAATTTGTGTTGATTTAAAACAAAAGAACCCGCCAAAAAATAATGACGGTAAAAACGACCATCTCTCAAGTCGGTTAGACTGGGGTCAGAATCTATTAATCTATTCCCCCCATCGCGAGTCCGAACGGCGCGCGATGGGGGGAGGTTGTCGGCCTTTTATCTCGCCGCACGACAGGGGGCGATCATCCGGCCAGGCGCACCAGTTCGTCATACAAAACGTTAGGGACGGGCACGCCGTCCTTTTGTACCGCCTCGCGGGCATGAAGGCGGCGCGCGCCGGGCAGGCGAACACCGTCCTGGGAGAGCATCTCCGCCAAGAGAGCTTCCAATCGGGCGGCGAACCCGCCCCCGGAAAACGGCGCGGGATCAATCGCGATAAGGCACTGCCCAACCCCGGGAGGCGCGCCTTCGGCTTCAAAAAAGGACGACGCCTCGTAGCCGAAATGCGCCCCGGACAAAGCCGCCGCCAGGATTTCAACCATCAACACCAACGCCGCGCCCTTGGCGCCGCCCATCGGCAGCATGGTTCCTTCCAGGGCGGCCTTCGCATCGGTGGTTGGATGTCCGTCCCTATCCAAGGCCCATCCTTCGGGAATGGCGTCGCCTAATTTCGCGGCGAGCATCACCCTGCCCCGGGCCACTTTACTCAAGCTGAGATCAATCAGCAGCGCCGCCCCATCCGCCCGCGGCGCGGCGAAGGCGATGGGATTGGTCCCGAACACGCCCTTACGCCCGCCCCATGGCGCGATCGCCCGAGGACTATTGCCGAACACCAAACCGATCAATCCCTTGGCCGCCAACTTTTCGACGTGATAGCCCGCCGCACCGAAATGATGGGAACGACAAACCGTCGCCGCCGCGATTCCGGTCTTCGTCGCCCGCCCGACAAGATCGTCCACCGCCAGGACCATGGCCGGGTAGGCAAACCCGTTGGCGGCGTCTATGCGTACCGCCGCCGGGGCGACTTCGCGCAAAACGGGAACGGCGTGACCATCGACCTTGCCGCTGGCCGCCTGGGCGCTGTAGGCGGCGAGACGCGACAAACCATGGCCGCCGTGACCGTCAACCTGGGCCGCGATCAGGGCGTCGGCAACGAATGCGGCGTTGGCCGAGCCGACGTCATGAGCCATGAGAACACGCATAGCCAGATCGCGCAGATGCGCGACCGAGTAGGTTTTATCGTTCATTTTCATCCCCCGAGAACACGCAAAACGTTTTCCGCCGTTAATGCGCTGACCCGAACGTTTGACTGCGCCGTTACCCCGGCGATGTGCGCAGTCAGAATAATGTTGTCCAAGCCCGCATATTTTTTTCCGCCATCCACCGATAAAGGTTCGTCTTCGAACACATCCATGGCGGCGCCCTGCAATTTTCCGGATTTCAACGCGTGAACCAATGCATCCTCATCGACGACGCCGCCCCGCGCGGTGTTGATCAATACCGCGTCTTCTTTCATCAGCGCCAAGGCGGGCGCGTCGATCAGCCCCCGAGTTTGCGCGTTCAGCGGAACATGAACGCTGACCACCTCACCTGCGGACAATACCTCTTGCAACGTGGCGCAGCGGCGCACATCGCGCCATACATCGGCGTCTTTTGAGAGGAGGGGATCGTAGGCGGCGACCTTCATGCCAAGCGCCTTGGCGCGCCGCGCCGTGGCGCGCGCTATTCCACCAAAACCGATAAACCCGATCGTCGCACCCATAATTTCCCTGCCGATCATTGCCTGGCGGGGCCACCGCCCAGCCGCCACCTGCGCCGAGCCGAAATAACATCCGCGCAACAAAATCATCGCCGTCGCGATCACGTATTCCGCCACGGCGTCATCATTCGCCCCCTTGGCCGGGAGAACGGCGATCCCACGGCGCGCGCAGGCATCGAGATCGATATTGTCAAGACCGACGCCGAGGCGACCGACCGCCTTCAGCACCTTCGCCGACGCCAGAAGTTTTTCTCGCACCTGAGTGCGATTGCGCACAATCAACGCCTTGGCGTCGCACACGGCACGGGCGAGCGCATCGGGATCGTCAACCAAATGCGGGTCGTAAAGAACCTCATAACCATCCGCCAGCGTGGCGACGGCGTCTTCGTCCATGAATTCCGAAATCACAATATCCGCCATCTCTCTTCCTTTTTTTCTCCTCTTGCGCAACTTTTCACGAGAACATCACACCCGTCGGTAGCGCGACGTTAAGCAGCATGGCGAACAGGGCGTAGAACATCGCGACGACCCCAACACCGATCAGCGGATACATGATCGCCTTTTTGCGGGTCCACGGTTCGAACATCGCGAGCAACATCGAAACGGCGAACAACACCAACCCAACGGGAACGAAGCCAACCACGGGCATCGCCAACGCCGCGCCCAACATGACCAGCACCAGAGCGGCCCGCCGCCACAAAGAACCACGCAACGGCTGCCCTCGCCGACCGCCCCCCCATATCAGATTGCGTCCGATAAGAAGCAGACAGCACAAAATCAGGGTCACGATGATGGCGCGCGGAAACATATAAGAATCCGCATCGCTCATCGAATAGGTATCCCACCAAGCCAGACATCCCATGGCGATGAAGACGACCGCCAAAATGGTTCCCGGCGCATCCTTATTTTGCGGTCGTGGAGATAATGGCGCGTTCATGACGACCCTCCTCGCGCCTTTTTGGGCCATACGTCCCCACGCTTGAGGATCAAACGGGCGATCAAGGGATAAAATAGCGACAACAATGTGAACGCAATGATGGCCAACGAAATCGGTCGCCCAAAAAACATCCCCCCCAGATTGTCCGTCGCCGACCCTATGGTCCAGGCTTGAACGAAGCCTTGCTCGGCGATGTTGCCCAAAATCAACCCCAATACGATGGGCGAAGGGGAAAACCCGAAACGGTCCAGAACCCACCCAAAAACGCCCAACACCGTCATGATCACCACGTCGGAGATATCGTTGCGTATGGCGTAGGAACCGATCACCGTCATGAAAGCGACGGATGGAACCAACAGCGCCTTTGGTACGTGGATAATGAACTTATAGGCGTAACGACCGATAACCAACCCGACCGGAAGCATCAAAACGGTGCCGAGAAAAAGACCGTAAACGAAGGTGTAAACGATGGACCCTTTGTCGGTGAACAGTTCCGGCCCCGTGCGCACGCCTTGAACCAGAAGCGCGCCCAAGATAACGGCGTCGGGCGGCGTGCCGGGTATGCCCAAAACGAGCGTCGGAATAAATCCGCCGCCCACCGTCGCGTTATTGGCCGACTCGGTGGCCTGAATACCCTGAGGTTCCCCCTTTCCGAACCTTTCCGGCGTTTTCGAGGCGCGGCGCGCCTCCGAATAAGAAACCAGGGCGGCGATCGACCCCCCCGCGCCGGGAAGAATCCCAACGAAGGTGCCTATCAACGAACTGCGCAATAGGTTGAATTTTCCGGCCCAGGAAATCCTCAAGGCCTCTAGAAGGCGAAACCCACGCGGCTCGGCGGCGACCTCAAGGTGACGCGCCGGCGTCGCGACCAAATCGATCAACACGGGCACGGCGTAAAGTCCGATCAGGGCGGAAATTTTCTCCACCCCGCCCAACAGGATGGGCGATCCGAACGTAAAGCGGACATCCGCGGACACCGTGGCGACGCCGATCGTCGAGATCAACAGGCCCAAGCATGCGCCGATCAAACTTTTGAGGAGGTTCCCCGACGAAAGAGCGGAAATCAGCGACAATCCGAAAATAGCGAGCCAAAAATACTCGACCGGGCCGAAGGCCAGCGCCACCTTGGCCAGCGGCGGCGCAATCACCAATAACGCCGCCGCCCCAACCAGCCCCCCGGTAACCGACGCCAAGCACGCCAACGTAATCGCAAGATCGCCATCGCCGCGTTTGGCCATCGGAAAGCCATCAAACGTCGTGCCGATCGCCGAAGGCGTCCCCGGCGTATTGAGAAGTATCGCCGAATACGCCCCCCCATAGATCGCTCCGGTATATATCGCGCCCATTAAAATCAGGGCGCTTGTCGGTACCATGGTGAAGGTTAAAGGCACCAACACGGCGATGGCCATGGTGGCCGTCAGGCCCGGCAAGGAGCCGATAACGGTCCCCGCAACCACCCCGAACAAGGCGAACGCCAAGTTCAGGGGGGTCAGTGCGGCGACAAGGTGGTCAAGACCCGGAAGCATTTACCTCTCCCTCCCTTAATCTTCGCACGCGGATTATTTGAGAATACCGGCACTCTTCGCCGCGGCGACCTCCTCGACGGTTTTTTTCGCCATGAACGCGGGGATATCCTTGTAGCCGACATCCAACAAAGCCATGCCGTCGTCCCTCATACGCTTACGGTATTCGGGATTGGCGTTGACCTTTCCCAGCATGTCGGAAATTTTGATCCGCAGACTTTCGGGCGTGGATTTGGGCACCGCGACACCGCGATACGTCCCCGAGACCATATCGAAGCCCAATTCCTTGAACGTCGGGACATCGGGAAATTTGGGGTGACGTTTATTCATCGCCACGGCAAGCAGGCGAAATTTCCCCTCGTGGGTCGCCGCAACCGAGGTGTATCCCCATTCGGCCCGGACCTGATGGCCCAACACCGCGGCAACGGCCGCCGCCGTCCCCTTGAAGGCGACATAGGTCGTTTTGATCCCCGCCATTTTATCGAAACGCACGTTAGCCAAATGATTGGCCGTCCCCTTTCCAGAACCGGACATGGTCAACTTTCCGGGGTTGGCCTTGGCGTAATCGATAAAATCTTGCAGGGTCTTAAAGGGACTGTCCTTCGGCACCACAATGGCGTCGGGAGTATATTGAAACATGTAGACCGTGGTTAAATCATCGGTCTTGAAGCCAACGTTCTTCTGGCGCGGCTTGATGATGATGTGCGGGAGGTTCACCCCCATCCAGGTATAGCCGTCGCCCTTATACCCGTTAAGCTGTGACCAAGCCACGGCGCCGCCGCCGCCGGGTTTGTATTCGATCACCAGATCCTGCCCGAAATCCTTGGTGAAATATGCCTGCTGAAGGCGCGCCGTAATATCGGATTCTCCCCCGGGACCGAAGGGGATGATGTAATGGATGGGCTTGTCCGGGTACTCGCCGGCCTGGGCGGACGCAACGCCCCCCATGGGCGAACCGACGAACGCCAGCGCCGAGAACGCCCCCGCCGAAAGCGCCCACGCGGTTAGGAAGGGTTTAAACCTGAAATGTGAAAACATACCGATACCTCCAACTGTTTGATGCGTATTTTGCGCTCTTTGCCGAGCATTATTGCGGCCATCCGTTCAGGCCGTTGGGGACGCGCGCGGCGACCTAAAAGAAATGAAGGGGGAACCATCCGGGCAACCACTCGCCCATGGGGCGTCCCCCCCCCCCTCACCATCACGCACTTCGATAGAGTTTTGTCATGACGTATTCGCGGTGCTTCAACGCTTCTGCCGCCGTCAAACGACCGTTTGCGGTGCGGAGCATAAGCTCGATTAGGGCTTCGCCCGCTTGATCGAGATCCATCTCGCCGCGTAAAATCGCCGAGCAATCGAGATCAATATGTTCTCCCATTTCGCGCACGGTCTTGGGGTTGGCGCTTATTTTGATCACCGGTTCGATGGGATTGCCGATAATATTGCCCTGTCCGGTCGGAAACAGATGTACCGCATATCCCGCCGCCGCTTGCAAGGTGACGCATTCCGCCGCCGCCGACGATGTATCCATGTAGTAAAGGCCCGCGCCCCGACCGGGGGTTTCGGCCGGCTCGAGAACGTCGATATACCGTGCGTTTTTGCCGATTTTTTGAAGGTTTCCGAACGCCTTTTCCTCGATCGTGGTCAGTCCCCCGGCGATATTCCCCGCCGTCGGCTGGCTTTCCGAAAGATCCGAGGTCTTGTACGGCTCGATAACTTCATCCATGTACGCTTGCCAGACCTTGAGAAATTTCTCGCCGATCTCAGGGCTCGCGGCGCGTTCGGCGCAGACGCGCTCGGCGCCGGTGATTTCGGACGTTTCGCCAAAACAGGTGTACGCCCCGATGGCGTCCATCTTATCGATCAGATTGCCTACCGTCGGACACGAGGCGAGGCCCGAGGTCGTATCCGATTCTCCGCACTTCGTGGACACCCACAATTCGTTCAATGCGCATTCTTCGCGTTGCAGCTCCGTCGCCCATTGAACCAGCTCCTTCGCCTTGCGCGACGCGTCGGCGACAACCTTGATTTCGCCATGTCCTTCGATCGCAAATCCCTCGACCGGCTTGCCGGTGGTTTTGACGCCATCAACGATACGCCCGGTCCATTTTGGCTCGATCCCGATCACGATGACCGCCGCGACGTTGGGGTTGCACCCCGTCCCGATCAAGGTGCGAAAGAACAACTCCAAATCCTCGCCAAACTGCAAACGACCGTAAGCGTGAGGCAACGCAAGGCAGCCCTCGATATTGTTCGCCACCTTTTCACACGCCGCATTGGACAAATCGTCCAGCGGCAAAACGACGACATGATTGCGAATGCCCACACGGCCGTTTTCACGGCGATAGCCCATAAAAGTTTTATTCGACATGGCCGTTACCACTTCTTTGTCTTGACGTTATGAACATGGGCATGCGCGCCCGCCGGAATGTCGGCGACGGCCTTGCCGATATCGTGGCCGTACTTGAGCACCGTCTCCCCCTTCTTGATTTCTCCGAGGGCGATTTTATGCCCCAGGGGGATATCCTCCGCAGCGGCGATGGCTATCCGGCTGTCATTTTCCATGACCCAGCCGTCAAGCGCCGCGCCTTTCTTGACGCCCTCGACAACGACCACGCCGACCGTATCTTTGGCGTCGTGGACGATAAATTGTGGAGCAGGCATACGTTCCTCCATGGTTTTAAGTAAGAAAGCTCGGGGTATCATAAGAGGCAAAATACACATGAGTCAATCAAGTCTTATATAAGACATATGAAATCTATATTCATTGACTTCTCGTGTGCTATACTGAAAGAACAAGTCTCGCGAAATCCTGCCCTCAACGCCGCGTCGTGCGGCCCAACGACAAAAATGGATCATAGAGATGCTTGACCCTTCCACCGCAAGCCAATTCCCATCCACGCGACCGACACGCAACCCTTTGTATATTCAGGTAAAACAACGAATACTGGACGCCATTCGGGCGCGCCGGTGGAAACCCGGAGAAATGTTGCCTTCCGAGCATCAACTGGCGGAGGAATTTTCCGTCAGTCAGGGCACGCTGCGCAAAGCGATCGACGAATTGGTGACGCAAAACATCATCATCCGCCAACAGGGCAAGGGAAGCTTCATCGCCACCCACACCGCAGATCACAGTTTGTTTTATTTTTTCCACTTGGTGGACGCGCAAAATCGACGCGAGCTTCCGCACAGCGCGGTGCGGCGGATTCGCATCCGGCGCGGCCTCAGCGCCGAGTGCGCTCGCCTAGGGCTGAAGGCGGGAAGTTCCTTGCTTGACATCAAACGCGTGCGCGACATCGGCGGCGCGCCGGTTATCAACGAAACCGTGCTGTTGTCGGCCGCGACGTTCGGCTCATTGAAGGACATGTCCGAAAGCTTGCCCAACACGCTCTATAAACTGTATCAGGAAAAATACGACACGACGGTGACCAGCGCCGCGGAAAGCCTTCGCGCCGTCGGCGCCGACGAAGACGACGCCGACGCGTTGAGCATCGAGGTCGGAACCCCGATTTTAGAAATCGACCGCATCGCCTTCAATCTCGATCGTCAACCGATCGAAATCCGCATCAGCCGCTGCCGCACCGATCGTTACCACTACCTTAATATGCTTGAATGACGCCCTATTTTCGAAGCGAAATCCGAATTCTTGGTCTGACCCACGCCGAAACCCACCTTCGCCAAGCGCAGTGAATGAATATTCCTTATCCCCAACCCGCACGCGGCGGCGAAGCGAACCGATTTTTTCAGGCGCCACCGTTCCGCCAAACCGTATGCCAGACCCGCATTGAAACAATCCCCCGCAGCGGCGCTGTCAACGCTTCTAACTTGAAATGGCGGCATAAAATCAAGCTGTCGCCATGCGCATAACAGGCGTCTTCCACGCCACGCGGAACCTCGGCGAAAAAAGGATTCGTCGCGTTAGGCGTCAACATGACCAGGGTGTGGATACGATTTGTTTTAAACACACGCGCGAGCAAACTGGGCCGACGCCCCGTTCGGGCAATGGTGTCGTTTAGGGGAATGAAGATAAGATAAAAACCCATGAGCAAGAACGACAGCGCCGAGAAAAAGGTTCGAGACAGGCAGAAGTCGTGAGCATCTGCTTACGGCAAAGTGGACGTTCGCGCTACCAAAGCAGCGGAGTCCGCCTTCGGGCGGCGCCGGGCTTGAAAACCGCAGCGGCCTGAAGACGGCCCGACCGTTGGAAGAGGCCCGCATATCCGAATGGCCGTCGTTGACGGACGTTGGATGTTTCAGGAAATATATCCTAATTTGCCCTTGTTTCCTACAGGAGGGTGATGAGCAGGATAATAAGCAGAAGTAAGCCGATCATCGCCAGATACACGTTCAAATGACCGGATTGAATAACCCGCAGGCGCGCGGCCAAGGCGACGACGAATTTCTCCAGTGGCGCGAATAGGTATGGTCCAAAAATGGGGGCCACGTCATGCGAGAAAATCAACCGCCGGGTAAAATAAGGTTGCCCGTTTCCTTCGTGGGCGGCTTCGCGTTCCGTGGTGACGGTCGGCTGGTAAATAAAGCTGTAGAACGTGCGCAAGGCGTTCGAAAACGTCAGCGTGGTCGTCGCCGCCCGCGCCGGATCGGGACGGGTGCCGCCGTACCAGACGGGCACGACGCGGACGGCTCTACGGCGCGATAAAAGCAACAGACCAAGGGGTATGATTGCAAGTAGCGGCATGGCGATGACGAGCATGCTTGGCGAAATAAAGGCGAATTTCGACGTCAGCGGCACCAAGAGCCAGCCCTCGCGCATACGCGAGACGCCGTCGCTACCGAACAAAGTGGTGACCCCCTTTTCGAGACCGCCAAGCCAGACGGGCATGCCCACGGCCAACGCGAGGACAAGCCCCCCCAAGGCGCCCACCGCCGCCGAAGTCGCCCCCGGCATCCGGTATTTCGATTGGGCATTGTGCCCCAGCAGCCCAATGCCAAAGACCTTGACATAAGTGGCGAAGGCGATGGCGGCGGTCAGGGCGAGACCGGCGCCGGCAAGGGCCGCCGTCAACCGACTGGCCAAACTGGTGAGGTGGAACCCCTGGAATACCGTCTGAAACAAGAACCACTCGCTAACGAACCCGGCTTGCGGGGGCATAGCGGCGAGACTCATGGCGGCAAAGAATGCGCCGACGCCAAAAATAAAGGAACTTTTCGCGACAAACCCGCGCCCCACTATCCTGTAGCTCCCGCTGGCGCGGTAAACGCCGTCGGCCACCAAAAACATCGCCCCCTTGGCAAGGGCGTGTCCGGCGAGATGGATCGCCGCCACGGTCCAGGCGAGACCCGCAAGGTCGGTCAGCCCATCGTGGCGGAACATCAAACTGACGCCGAGTAAACAGATCGCAATCGACCCGTTTTCCGCCGACGAGAAGCTCAACAACCTGCGCCAATCCTCCTGCTGAAAGGCGTAAAGCGCGGCCAAGATCGCGCTTATCACCGCGATGGCGACAAGAAAAATTCCCGGTAAGGACACCGCGAACGCGGCGCCCACGGGCAGCCAGGAAACAACCCCCCGGCTCAAACCGAAGAAGGCGGCGTTGAGCACGACGCCCGATAAAATCGCCCCGCTCGCGCCACTGCCCGCGCCATAAGCACCCGGAAACCATTCATAAAACGGCAGCATGCCAAGCTTGGCCCCAAAGCCGAACAACAGGAGCAACCCGACGAAAAGCTGCTCTGTGCGCGGCATCGCCTTCATTTGCGCGGCAAAGTCGAAGAGGGAGATATCGCCACCTTGGGCCGAGATCATGACAAAGGCGAGAATCATCGCGACCGCACCGACCTCGAGCAAGGCGAGCATGAACAAAACCGGACGTCCCGTCTCGGCGTGTAAATGCTCGCCCAGAATCATAATCGCGCCGCCAAGGCTCATAATTTCCCAGGCGATGACAAAACTCACCGCGTCCTGCAAGCCAAAAACACCAAGCGCGCCGATAAGACTGAGGGCGACGCCCACGATCCACATCCGTTGCCGGCGGGCCGTCGTTCCCAACCAACCCGCAAGGACCGCCCCCGGAAGCCCGAAGCCCATCAGCCAGAGCGCATCGGGCGTCAATTGAAACACCGCGCCGTCAAAACCCAGAGGCGTGCGAACGGCGGACATCCCCCCTGGAAGGCGCATCACGATGGCGGCCAAAAGCGACAATCCCCCAACGGCCAGCAAAATACGGGCGAACGCAATCCTCCACCCGACGAGGGCGAGGAGAGCGGCGACGCCCCATGTCAGCGGAGCGACGAGGACCAGTTCATTCGACAAGACGTCCTCCTTTCACGCGCTGGCGCGTGCGATCGAGAAACATCAGCACGGCCTCGATGATCGCCGCCGGATTGGGCGGACAACCCGGAAGATAAAGATCGACCGGCAAGACCCCCTCAAGGCCATGGCCACAAGCATAACCGCCTTCGGCGATCCCGCCGCAAACGGCGCAGGCGCCGCACGCCATGACCCAACGCGGTTCCGCCATCGCTTCATACGTTCGCAGCAACGGTTCGCGCATGGCGTAAGTAACCGATCCCGTAACCAGAAGAAGGTCGGCGAAGCGGGGCGAGGGGGTAAAAAAAACACCGAAACGATGCAGGTTGTAAAAAGGGTTGTTAAGCGCCTGAAGTTCGGATTCACACCCATTGCACGATCCCGCATCGACGTGACGAATATGCAGGCTCCGCCGAAATCCGTCACGCGGTTCGGTGGGCTTTTTTTCTCCCCCCGCCACGCCGCCGGGACCCACAAGAAATTGGAGGTCGTTCCGGTTGCGCGCGCCAAACGCCCAGTCCGAGGACGCCCGCGCCACGCCTTTGGGACATGCCTCGATACAAAGTTGACAAACCACGCAACGTCCGTAATCAACGCTCAATCTTTCGGCGCCCTTGCTGTCGTTTTTCACGGAAATGGCGTCCGTTGGGCAGGCATCGGCGCACATTCGACATCCATCCCCACAATGTTGCGGAGCGAAGCGGGGCATGCCGAGAAGGCCGTCCTGCCCGCTATATTCCTCACTGCCCGCCGCGTCGCGCCCGGGCCAAGCGGTGGTGGCTTTGCCTTTGAGAAGTCCAAAAAGAGTCCATGCCGGCATTGTCGCCTCCTATCGATCGCATCCCGCCACGGTCAGCCCGAAGCTCGCTTCATTGATGGCATAGTCCATGAGGTTACTGTCGTGAACGGTGAAGGGGAACGTCCGCCAATTCGAATAGGACGGCGATTTGATCTTGACACGCGACGGCCTGCCGTCGGCCCCGATGTGGACGGCGTAGTACAAAGACCCCCGGGGCGATTCCGCCCAACCCAATCCTTCGGTATTCGGGCGGGGCACGCAGGCCTCGCGCACCGGACCATCGGGCAGCGATCGCACGACCCGCTCAATGAGCGCAAGGGAGGCGTCGATTTCCGCCATGCGCACCCGGGCGCGGGCATGGGCGTCGCCCTCCGCCCTAACCGGCACCGTCACGCAAAGTTCCGCATACCCGCCATAGGGATGATCGCGGCGCAAATCGCGATCGATCCCCGACGCCCGTTCGATCGGGCCGGTGGCGCCCTGATCCAGCGCGACCTTATGGCTCAAAATTCCCGTGCTTATCAACCGATCAAGATAACTGTTGGTCCCGTCGAGACGGCGCAAATAATCCGCAATTGCGGGCCGCAAGGCGTCAAGCTCGGCGCCCATTTTCGCCCCGGGGTCGAGATCGCGGCGCAATCCTCCCGGAGTCAGAAGGCCACGCAAGAATCGGCTGCCGGTCAGCCGGGCGCCGATCTGCTTGACCCGCTCCTCCAACAGTTTCCCTTCGGCCTGACCAACCTTGAGCGTCGTGGTGTCGGCGAGATGCCCGAAGTAGTGAAGATGGTTATAAAGGCGCTCCAGTTCCGCCAGCAAAGAGCGCAACATCCGCGCGCGGAGAGGAACCGCGCACCCGGCGGCCTGCTCCACCGCTTGGCAGAAGGCCAGCGCATGAGCAACGCCCCCCACCCCGGATACGCGCTCGGCAAGGATGACCCCATGACTAAGCGGCTTGCCCTCGAAACGTTTTTCCATACCGCGATGTTTGAAGAAAAGTTGCGGTTGCAGGTGCAAAATATGTTCGCCGACGTAAAGAAAAATAAACTGAGCCGACTCCACGACATCGGCGCGGACCGGTCCGAACGGCAATTTCTGGATATCCGGATGGTCGGTTTCCGGCATCGCCCCTTCCGTCTCGCGGAACGCCATCGGCGTGTCGCCCGGATAGCCCGGATCCAGCGGCGGCACGAGAGGATGGGCTCCGCGATGTAAGACAAGAGGATACGGCTCGGGCTGGTTGGTGAACCGCACGCCGAAAAGGTCCGTGATCTCGCGCTCGTACCAACCGATAAGCGGGCTGACGGCGGCAACGCTCGGCACCGGATCCTTTGGCCGGCAGCGCCAGGCGAGAAACGGCTCCCGCGGTCTGCCGCTTGCAAGATAACGCAGTTCAAGCGCACCCGAACCGTCGCGCAAGGCATAGGCCATTTGCATCCGTCCCCCGCCTTCGATCAGCGCCCCCACCGCCTCCGGCAAAGCCGCGGGATCGATGGTGCGCATCTCCACCGGCGGGGACGCAATATCTTTCACATCGCTCATGGCGTCACCGGAGACAAGCTGTGGGCAATGGATGCAAGATAGAGCCAAAGATCCGGCGGCCACCACAAGCCAAACACGAGAAGCGGGACCAGGGCCAAGCCCATGGGGACGATACACCAGACCCCTTCCGTCTTCGCGGGATATCCCGTCTTGCCGCCATCTTCCGCATTGTCGTAATACATGGCGCGAAAATGGTTGAGAAACCCGATGAAGATCACGATAAGAAGAACCGCCATGACATAAACCGCCCACGAGAACCTCGGCGTCATGCCCGCGCGCATGATGGCGAACTCGCTCATGAACAATCCAAACGGGGGAGCGCCCGTTATGGCGACGGCCCCGGCGAGCCAGAGCGCGCCGGAACGGGGAAAATGAGTAAAGACACCCCGAATTTTCTCGATTTCCTTGGTCCCGTAAGCGCGCATCATAACGCCCGCGCCGAAAAACATGAGCGCCTTGTTCAATGAATGGTTAAGCATGTGGTAGAGCGCGCCGGCGATACCCAAAGGACCGCCGAAACCCAAGCCTAGCGCGATGACGCCCATGTGCTCGACGCTGGAATAAGCCATCAGCCTCTTAATTCCCCGTTGTCGCACGATGAAAAGCGCCCCGATCAACAACGACAGCACGCCTAAAACAACGAGCGCGAACGCCGAAAGCGCACCCAATTGGGCGGAATGCATGACGCCGAGAAAGCGCGCGATGCCAATTATCGCGGTGTTGAGGAGCGCGCCCGAAAGCATGGCGGAAACCGGCGCGGGACTTTCGCTATGCGCATCTGGAAGCCAATTGTGCATGGGGGCGAGACCGACTTTGGTGCCGTATCCCACCAGGACAAGAAGAAAGGCGAGGTTCATCAAGACGGGATCGATCTTCGGCGCCGCCCGTGCTAGCGCCGCCCACGTCATCTGATAAGTCGGTCCGAAAACGAAGGTCCCCCCCCAATAGAACAGAACGGTGCCGAGCAGCGCCAACGTAATGCCCGCCGAAACCGCCATGATGTATTTCCACGTCGCCTCCATACTTTCGGCGGCGCGCTCGAAAGCCACAAGAAAGGTGCTGACCAGCGTGGTCAGTTCAATGGCGATCCAGTAGATGCCGACATTGTTCATGAGTGGAGCCACGAGGGTCGTCAAGGCGAAGCCGGCGAAGAGGGCATAAAAGTCGGCAAGCCGCGCGTCTTCGCCCAACAGGCGCATATAGCCGACGGCGTAAATCGACGACAACGCGTAGACGATCGCGGTGCAGAGAACCACCCAGGCGCCCATTCGGTCAACGATGACATAGCCGTTCAAAAAAAAGACGGCGCGCGCGCCGGTCAGAAACGGCAACGGCAGCGCCGCCGCGAAGGAAATGACGCTTGCGAAGAGATTGAGCTTCTCGCTCACGCGGGGCCGGCGCGTGGCGACACACCCCAGGACGGCGAGCAATGGGGCGAGTGCGAGAATAAGGACGAGCCAGCCTACCATCATCCGACAAGCCTTTTAAGGTCGAGACTGCTCGTCGTTCCGGCGTGGGTCTTAAGATAGCGCACCAGCACGCCAAAACAAACGACGACGATGAGCAGATCGAACAGGATAACCATTTCAATGAGCAAGGGCATTCCCGGCACCAACACCTGCGAACCGAGAAATATGCCATTTTCGAGCACGAGTAGGCCGAGGATTTGACTAATCGCCTCATGGCGTACGGCGAGCATGAGAAATCCGATGAGCTTCATCGATAGCATCACGGTCAACGCCAAAACCGCCACCGTAAGCTGGAGATGAAAAACCGTCGCCACCCGATTGGAAACGGCGAGCGCAAACATGACGAACAACGCTCCGATGACAAGGCTCATGCTCGGTTGCAAAATGACATGGATTTCACGATTGACGTCGAGACGATGAATGATCCGCCAGATCAGATAAGGGAGCAACATTCCGCGAAAAAGCCAGGTCAGGACCGCGATCACGTAAAGTTCTGGATAGTGTCCGTAAAAGCCGCTGGCCGCCGATATGATGGCGATGACCCAAGATTCGGCGGCGAAGGCGTAAAGATAATTCTTAAGCCAGCCCGACCCCAGCATGACAAACGCAAGCAACAGGCTGGCGATAGCCAACAAGCTGAAGAGGGACGAGGCGACCGGATCAAGATGCTCAATCAACATGGCTCAACTCATCTGCGTACTGATGATGGAAAGAACCGCCAGCAGGAACGATGCGGCGAGCGGTTCCTGGTAACGATAAAATCTAAGCCGCGACTGGGCCGTCTCGACCGTAACGACGACCCCGGCGACGAGTATGAATTTAATCACAAGCCCCCCCGCCGCACCAAGCGCGCCCAGGCCGGTTCCCTCGACCGACAATCCCCACGGCAGCACGAGAACGTTGCAGAAAATTGTGTACAAAATGAACTGCTTCATCATCGAAGCCCATCGAATCAGGCCCAACAAGGGGCCGGAGTATTCGAGGATACGGGCTTCTTCGATCATGTAGATCTCGAAGGAACTGCTCGAATGAATGGGCATCCGGTCGGTCTCCACGAGCAACAGAATGAAGAACGCCGCCACCACGAACAAGTGCGCCGGGCTCCAGTAAGCCGCCCAGTTTTCCACCAACAGATGATTGACGACGAAAGGCAACATCGCCTTGGCCAAAAGCGTGATGCCGACGAAAACAACGATCAGGGTCGGTTCCGCGAGAATCGCCACCATCACCGCCCGGCTCGAACCGATGCCGCCATAGGCGCTCGATGTGTCGAGACCGGCTAGGACAAGCACGAACGAGCCGAGCGTGAGGATCAGCCCGCCCCCAAGAATGTCGCCCATATCCGAGAGCGGTAGCGGATAATTGGTGAGAACCGGAATCAGCAACGGCACCGTAAGCATGGCGGTGAAGGCGATCACGGGCGCCGCCCAGAACAGCCAAGATGCGGTCTGCGGAACGACGACGCCCTTGTGAAACAACTTCCAGAGATCTCGATATGGCTGCAAAACGCCGGGACCCCGCCCCCGTTGTATGCGTTCCTCGAACTGGGCGATGACGCCCTGGATCAACGGGGCGAGGCTCATAACGGTCACGACTTGTGCGATTTGAAGCAAAACGTCGCGCGCGCTCACGACCGGCTCCCCTCTGTCGGGGAGGGGAGAAAATGCGCACGCGCGTCGCGGATACGTTTGCGGGTGACTTTCACGCGAGCTCCTCCCTTTCGCCAATTGACGCAAGTAAGGAGTCATCAGCCCCGAGGGCGGTTAAAGGCGAACTCCATCGCCATCATTGATTGTAACTGTTACATTGCGTCGAAATTTTGTCAACGCGAGACCCTCGTCACGACGAATTGGGCGGCCTCGTTTTCTTCGCCGCCCGTTGCCCGCGCGCCCCGTCATGCCCCATGCCCCCCACGCCGAGCCCGCGCTGGACCGGCACGCCGTCATTGCGGTGTCGGAAGCCTCCCAAGGTCAGGACGTTCCGTCGCCAAAGGGGCTATCGAACGTCGCCACGGGACCCAACGCGCGCTCGATTTCCATAAGACGGTTGTATTTGGCGACCCGTTCGCTGCGACAAAGAGAACCGGTTTTGATTTGACCGCCCCCCATGGCGACGGTGAAATCGGCGATAAAGGTGTCTTCCGTCTCGCCCGAGCGGTGCGAAATGACGAAACGCCAACCGGCCTCGCGGCATAATTCGATGGCCTCGATCGTCTCGGTAACGGTGCCGATCTGATTGAGTTTGATCAGGGCCGCATTGCACGACCGTTCGCGGATGCCTCGACGAATGAATTTCGGATTGGTTACAAAAATATCATCGCCAACAATTTGAATCCGTTCGCCAAGCGTCCGCGTGTGATCCCGAAACCCATCCCAGTCGCGTTCGCCCAGACCATCCTCGATGGAAACAATTGGATATTTCCCTATCCAGCCGGCGTAAAGTTCGGTCATCTCGCCGCTACTTTTGACGCCGCCGCCCGATTTTTTCAGGTTATACTCGCCATTGACGGCGAAAGCGGTGGCCGCCGGATCCAGGGCGATCGCCACGTCCTTTCCAGGAACGAAGCCCGCCGCCTCGATCGCCTCGACAATCACCTCGCAGGCTTCTTCATTGCTTTTCAGATCGGGAGCGAACCCGCCCTCGTCGCCAACATTGGTCGCATAACCGCGCGCCTTCAAAAGCCGCTTTAGGCTATGAAACGTCTCCGCCCCGAAACGAATCGCCTCGGTAAGCGTAGGCGCGCCGTGCGGCACGATCATGAATTCCTGAAAATCGAGCGAATTGTCGGCGTGCGCGCCGCCGTTGATCACATTCATCATCGGCACCGGCAGTCGACAGGCGTCCTTTCCTCCAAGATAGGCGTACAAGGGCGTCCGCGCCGCTCGGGCGGCGGCTCTGGCGACGGCCATCGAAACGCCTAAGATGGCGTTTGCGCCCAAATTCGACTTGTCTTCGGTCCCGTCGAGATCGATCATCAGACGATCGATCTCGACTTGGCGGAACGGGTCCATGCCCTCAATCCGCGGCGCGATCTCGGTGGCGATGTTGGAAAGCGCCCGCAGCACACCCTTCCCACCATAACGGCGTGCGTCGTCGTCGCGAAGCTCAATAGCCTCGTATGCCCCCGTCGATGCCCCCGAGGGAACCGACGCGACGCCGACGTGACCGCTTTCGAGGTGGACGCGAACACGCACCGTTGGGTTGCCTCGGGAATCGAGAATTTCATAAGCATCCACGGATTTAATTTTTTCAGACATGGCGTTCTCCATTTTATCCGACGAACCTTTAATCGATTTGGTGAATTTCTATAAATTAACGACGTCCCCCGACCCACCCTCGGGCGCCGCCGTGGAAAAAATCGTCCTATAAAGATCCTCGCCGTAACTGGTTTGCAAAGGTTCCCCCAGTTTTAACCTGAAACTTCGCGACCCATCTTCTTCCCTATAGGCGCGAAGAAATACCGTATCCTCGGGCGCTTTCTCGTAATAGCCGTGCGCCAACTCGTACATGTGCGTGACGAAAAATACCCGACACCCGTTTTCCAGGAGCGCCGCGACGATTTGCCGCGCGACTTCCGAGCCTTCCCGTTCGTTGGTGGCGGCGAAGGATTCGTTAAACAGGACCATCGATCGCGGCGTGACGGCCTCGGCAAGATCGCTCATACGAACCAGTTCCTCGTCGAATTTTCCGCTCGTCATGGTTCGATCTTCCTCGCGCTTGTAGTGCGTGAAAAGCCCGTCGCACGGGCTCGCGCAAAATTTTTCCCCGGCCACGAACATGCCGGCCTGCATCATCAACTGCGCCGTTCCGACGCTGCGCAGGAAGGTCGATTTACCGCCCCTGTTCGCGCCCGTGACGACCACCAGACGCTTGCCGTCCGCGTTGACCGTATTGCCCACGACTTTTTCGCCCATGCGTAATGCCAGCGAAACGTCGTAAAGCTCGGCGCAATTCCAGCGCGAACCGACCGCCTCAACTGGTTCTGGGAAGACCGCAGGTCCCGCAATTTCGCTCAGCGTTTCATGCAAATTCACACAACCGAGATAGAAGGCCAATTCCGCCTTGAGCATCTGAAGAAAACTCAAGATACGATCGTTGGACTGGGCGAGTGCGTTGGCGGCCTGATTGATCCCCCGATCGCGAAGTTCGTCCAGCGCCCGCGCCCCGGCGTCGTCACGCGGATGGAGGGTGATCGTATAGCCCGAAGGCGCGGGCGAAAAAACGCGCCGGAACCAGTTCCGAGAATCCTTCACCGGCGCCCTTAAAGTGTAGTCCTCTCCCTTCCCTCCGGCCCCCAACACCGCACGCATCGCGACGCCGCCACGGAACTTCAATTGCTCCAAATGGGTCTCGATTTCGGAAAAATAGTCATCGCTAAATTCGCGCTCGAGCATGGCGACGAAAGTCGTCAACCCTTCGGACTTAAAATTATCGGCATTGGCGTGGGCGACACGGCGCAGTTTTCCAAGAACCTCGACGAACATCGCCATCACTTCGATGGACCGATGCAGTATCGTTCCCGGGGTGCGGCCAAAAATTCCAAAATGATTCTTTCTCTCCCGTTCGATCGCTTCGAGACAAAGCGTGTAGACGTCCCGAACCGCCGCGCCGTGACGCAGACAGTCCTCAAGAACGTGCTGGCGATAAATGATCGTCGCCGCGTCGTTTCGCGCCCCGGACAGTAGGACATTTTTGGCCGTGTCGAAGAAAAATGCGTCACCGCGCGCCATCGCGCCGAATACGGTCTCTAGTTCAAGATCTTCGATCACGTCATCCGAGCCCGGCGGTAACGCCCGATCGAAATCGAAGTCCCGTTCGCGATAAAGAAGAAAGGTCTTCATGGTTTAAACCGCTCCTTCAACTGAGCGTAGGAGACGCCGTGTTTTTTGGCGATCGCCATTGCATGGGCCAATCCGTCGGCTGGGCGACGCACGACCTTAAGCGTCCGCTCGGCGGGGTTTTGCGGGGCGACGGTGCTCACCATCGAGAACGTCTTCTCGCCCAGAGTGGCGAATTCCTCGATAAACGTGACGCAAACACACAACGCATCGAGATCGACGATCTTCTCCAACACTTTTCCGCCCAGATAAATCTGGTCCCGGAGCGTCGTCGAGTTGAAGATTTCGTTGAGCACGATGATGCTGTCGGGCGTCGCCTTTCGCAGAATGTCGCGAATCCGCACAAGATCCCCTTCGAGCTTCCCGCGGAGGTCCGTGATGTTCTCTTGACGCTCGAAATGCGTAAACAGGGCGTCGAACAAAAAGAGCCGCGCGGAGCTGCCCGGCACGGGACAGCCGAGACTTGCAAGATAATGCACCTGACCGAACGTGCGCGCAAAGGTGGTTTTCCCGCCCTGGTTCGGACCGGACACGACGGCGATCCTTTCCGCCCCCTCGAACGCGAAATCATTGCATACGACGGGTGAGCCCTCGTTGGTGCGTTTGTGCGCCAACGCCAAATCGAAACCATCTTTGTTAAAAACCGCCTTGTCGGTGCGCGACATCTTGGGATAACAAAAATCGAGCCCGCTCCGCCTCAGGCGCGCCATGTGCTCGATATAGGACATGTAGAATTGAACCTCCCGATCGAACGCGCCGATCAAAGGATCGACAAACGTCTTGTTGCCTTCGACGAACGCATCGAGGTGCGCGAATATCTCCGGATACAGTTTGGCGACCATCGAGAGTACGCTCTCCTCGATGTGATTCATCCGAATATCGTCGGGAAAATCGAACAGATGGCTCTTGACCGCGCCTTGTTCGAATTTCGCGAACGTTCGTGCGACCCGCGCACCGTAGTCGTTTTCCCCCACGCAGGTATCGACGACGATCTTGCCCGGTTTGATAAGCAGGCAGTACGTGACGCCGGCCAACTCCGTTTTAAGTTTCCCGACCTCGGCGGCCAGCGCCGCATGCCGGCCCGACCCGATATGTTTGGCGAGATACGCGCGCAACGCGCGAAAGCCCCGCGACCCCAGGTTCGACGCCCGCAACCGCCGCTCCAGCGTTTCGAGCGCATCGCAATACGCCGCAATGCCGTCGAGAAATCGCAACGCCTTCTGATATACGGAGTAAAACCCATCCACCTGCGCGATATATTCTCGCGAAATGTGCATCGACCGAGCGAACTCTTCGACAATCGCAAACAAAGGTGGATTTTCGAGATCACGAAAGATCCGATGGCGGTAGTCAATGGCGGCGATGTCGTGAAGCGGGCGATAAAAAAAAGAAGAAAGTTCGTACGACTCTTTACCCGCGACGACCGCCGAGACAATTTGATCGAGGTTCATGTCCCGAAAATACGCCGGAATATCCCCACGATCCGCGGCCCGTGGGCTTTCTCCCCGGCGCGCCGGAGGCCACAGGATACTTTCGAACGCCATGTCCTCATCCCAGGCGCGGTGCTCGTGGAAACGATTGTCCTCGTCCAAAGGAACCGCGGTCTCCTCGCGGACGTTGTCATGAGGCTGTTCGTGGACGGCGGAAACATCGCGCAAAACGGCGACACCGGGCGCAAGGGGCGCGCCCGGCGCGGAAACTCCGCCGCAAGCGCCCGGAGCGTCCACGCAAGAATCAGAGGCAGGATCGACCGGCGGAACGGGCACGTCACACATCTCCTTCGGCAAAATAAAATCAGCCAAAAAAGGAGTCATCAGCCCACGGGGCGGTTAAAGGCGAACTCCATCGCCGGTCACGGGTTTGATATCGGAAGGCGGCGCCTTCTTGTCAATGGCGGTCCGGCGACGAAGGCGGAGTCGCCGACCCGAGACCGGCGTCAACGACGGCCACGGCGGAAATATTGACCAGACCACGCGCCGAAACCGACGGAGTGACGATATGAACGGGCTTATCCGCACCGATGAGAATCGGCCCCACCGGCTGCCCGCCTCCCAGAATTTTAACCAAGTTAAAGGCGTTATTGGCCGCCTCCAGCGTGGGAAAGACGAACAAATTCGCCGTCCCCTCGAAACGCGCGTTGGGGAAAATACGCCGACGCAACTCCTCGTTCAGGGCGGCGTCGGCGTGCATTTCGCCCTCGACCTCAAGATTCGGCGCGCGTTCGTTAAGAATACGCGCCGCTTCGCGCATTTTACGCGCCGTGGGCGTATTCGCCGATCCGAAGTTGGAATGGGAGAGCAGCGCGATTTTCGGCTGAATACCGAAGCGTTTGATTTCCTCGGCGGCAAGGATGGTCGCGCTTACGATTTCCTCGACGGTTGGGTCGGAATTGACGTAAGTGTCGCAGAAGAAAAAAGTACCGCTCGCCAAGGTCAACACGCCGAGAGCCGAGAAATCGGCGATATCTTCCTTAAGGCCGATGATATTGCGGATATGGCGCAGGTGCCAACTGTACTGACCGTAAGCGCCGCAAATCATGGCGTCGGCCTCGCCGCATCGGAGCATCAGCGCGCCGATCACGGTGGTGTTCGTGCGCACGACCGTGCGCGCCGTGTCTGGAGAGACGCCTCGGCGTTCCATGATTTCATGGTACGAGCGCCAGTAAGCGTCGTATCTCGGGTCACTCTCGGGATTGACCACCTCAACGTCTTCGCCCGGCTTGATGTGCAGTCCCAACTTCTTGATCCGCATGTCAACGACTTCGGTCCGGCCAATCAAAATTGGCCGGGCGAGACCCTCGTCGCGTAAAATCTGAACTGCGCGAAGGACCCGTTCATCCTCGCCCTCGGTGAAAATTAGGCGCTTCGGATTTTTTCGAGCACGTTCGAACACGGGCTGCATCAACATGCCGGTACGAAATACGAAGCGATTCAACCGCTCACGATAGGCGTCGAAATCTTCAATCGGACGGGTGGCGATGCCGCTGTCCATGGCCGCCTTGGCCACGGCCGGTGCGATCGCCATAATAAGGCGCGGGTCGAACGGCTTGGGGATCAGGTATTCGGGACCGAACATGAGGTCTTCTTCGCTATAGGCCGCCGCCACGACTTCCGAGGATTCGGCCATGCTTAGGTCGGCGATGGCGCGCAAACAGGCCAGCTTCATCTCCTCGTTAATGGTGGTCGCGCCGACGTCAAGAGCGCCCCTGAAAATGAAGGGAAAGCACAGCACGTTGTTGACTTGGTTGGGATAGTCCGATCGCCCGGTGGCGATGACGGCGTCGGGGCGCACCGCCTTGGCTTCATCGGGCATAATTTCAGGCGTTGGATTGGCGAGCGCCAGGATCAGAGGTTTGTCGGCCATGACCTTAACCATCTCGGGTTTGAGTATCCCCGGGGCGGAAAGACCGAGGAACACATCGGCGCCCGCCATAACATCGCCCAGCGTGCGATGGGGCGTCTTCCGGGCGTACCGCGCCTTGCGCGGGTTCATGTCCTCGGAGCGCCCCTCGAAAACAACGCCGACGCGATCGATCAAGGTCACGTTCTCGCGCCGAAGTCCCATGTGAACCATCAGATCCAGGCACGCCAGTCCCGCCGCACCGCCGCCGGTGGACACCAGTTTGACCTGATCGATCGCCTTGCCGACGACGCGAAGGCCGTTGAGAAACGCCGCGCCGGCGACGATTGCCGTGCCGTGCTGATCGTCGTGAAAAACCGGGATACGCATGCGTTCTTGCAGTTTTTCTTCGATCTCGAAACAGTTTGGAGCCTTGATGTCCTCCAGGTTTATGGCGCCGAATGTCGGTTCGAGGGCGGCAATGATCTCGATCATTCGTTCCGGGTCCTTGGCGTCGAGTTCGATATCGAACACGTCGATGCCGGCGAACTTCTTGAACAGAACGGCCTTACCCTCCATCACCGGTTTCGCCGCCAACGGCCCGATATCGCCCAGACCGAGGACCGCGCTGCCGTTCGTAACGACCCCAACCAAATTGCTCCGCGCCGTAAGCACGGCGGCCTGGGCGGGATCGTCCACGATCGCCTCGCACGCATAGGCCACCCCCGGCGAGTAGGCGAGCGCCAGGTCGCGCTGATTAACCAGCGATTTGGTGGAGGCGATGGCGATCTTACCCGCCAGGGGCTCCCGGTGATATTTCAGGGCGGATTTCCTTAAGTCGTCTGACATGGCGTTCCTTAACATTCACAGGGAGATATCGATCCGAAGCGCCCCCCGATTGAAAGATGCAAGCCCGCTCGATTGCACCGTGAAACCGCGGCTGCGGACATATCGCGGCGGCACGCATATCGAAACGGCTCAGTATAACCGGACGGTCGGGTTGCGACTCCGGAAAAGTTGGATTTCGACCACCTTCGGCGGTTTCTCTGGATGGGGCATGCCGACGGAATCGCGGCACGGCGAGGCTAGCAATTCCATGAATAATCCGGATTCCTTAAAATTTTCCTACCCGTCCAGACCCAAAATTATGCGTGCGTGCGGCCTCATCTTTCACCACGGCGCTTTGGCGAAATCCGTTTTCAATTTCGCCCATCGTGATGCGCCGATTTTTAACGGCTTCACGCAGTCCAATCTTAAGAACATCGGCCTTACTCGGGTTCGAGTGCATCATCCGGCGGGCGAAATCGATGCGGAACGGATCGGCAGAGGGACACTCCTCTCAATCGCACTGCCTATATTTTGAGGCCAGACACGTTCGGGCGCGGGCGCGGGCGCGCGAAATATCGGCGGCGGTCATCCTTTTCGCCAAGGCGTCCCTGCGTTGCGCCGCTTCTTGAAGCTCTCCCGACGCCGCGATACTAAGCCACATATACGCCGAAACAATATTTTTAACCCCTCCCCACCCCTTCTCGTACATCGTACCCAAGTTGTTCTGCGCCCGGGCGTCCCCCTGGTCCGCGGCCTTACGGTACCACATCCGTGCTTGCTCATAATCCCGGACGACGCCCCGGCCCATGGCGTACATCAGGCCAAGATTGTTCTGCGCCCGGGGCATACCCTGCTCCGCGGCCTTGCGGTACCATGTCACCGCTTGCGCCTCGTCCCAGGCGACGCCCCGGCCCTTGTCATACATCGCACCAAGAATGAACTGCGCCCGGGCGTCCCCCTGGTCCGCGGCCTTGCGATACCATTTCATCGCTTGAGCGTCATTCCGGGCAACGCCCCGACCCTTATCGTACATCGCACCAAGAATGAGCTGCGCATCGGCGTACCCCCGATCCGCCGCTTTGTGAACCCATTTCGCCGCGCGCGCATCATCGCGGACGACGCCCCGGCCATTAAGATACATCAGACCAAGATTGTTCTGCGCCTGGGGCACCCCCTGATCCGCGGCTTTGCGATACCATTTCAGCGCTTGCCCATAATCACGGGCGACGCCCCGGCCCTTCTCGTACATCGTACCTAGATTGTTCCGCGCCAGGGCATCTCCCTGATCCGCCGCCTTGCGAAACCATTTCGCCGCCTGCGCCTCGTCCCGGGCGACACCTTGCCCCTTGTCGTACATCAGGCCAAGATTGTACTGTGCGCGGATAGCGCCCCGATCCGCCGCCTTGCGATACCACTTCGCCGCCTGCGCCTCGTCCCGGGCGACACCCCGTCCCTTGTCATACATCGCACCGAGAAAGAGCTGCGCCTGGACATACCCCTGATCCGCCGCCTTGCGAAACCATTTCGCCGCCTGCGCGTCATCGCGGACGACACCCCGACCGTTAAGGTACACCAGGCCCATATTATTCTGCGCCAGAGCATCACCCTGATCCGCCGCCTTGCGAAACCATTTCGCCGCCTGCGTGTCATCGCGGACGACGCCCTGACCATTAAGATACATCAGACCTAGATTATTTTGCGCCAGGGCAAACCCCTGATCCGCCGCCTTGCGAAACCATTTCAGTCCCTCGGCATAGTTTCCCGAGTTGTAGGCATGCACCCCCTTGTTAAAATCGGCGGCGGCGGCGGCGCGCGCGGGCAGCGGCGACGCCATCAATATTGCCGCCATTAGCACGGACACGAATATGCTTCGCATAGTCTCCCCCACAAGAACGTCAACGATCCGGGTAGACCCTCAGGACTCGGCGTTTTGCGCAAACCTCGTTTCGATCTCGCCCATTGTAATGCGCTGATTTTTCACCGCTTCGAGCAATTCAATTTCGAGAACGTCGGTCTTGCTTAGATTCAAATGCATCACCTGACGGGAAAAATCGATCAGTCCCGGTCCGGCCTGGGCATTGGTCAAGAGATTAGAGAGCAATTCGCGGCGGATCAACGGCGGATAGACGAGGATTTCCGCCACCAGCATTTTCTTCACCTTCATCGGAATGCGCGCCAGGGCGAACAGGCGGTCGAGGCAGAAGCTGTAGATGCCGAAATCCAGCCGCCCCGCCACGGCCTTGGTGAAGTCGGCGAATTCATCGAGGAAATAGCCCGACGACACCCGCCCCTTCACCAGTTCGCCGACGACCTCCAAAAAGGCGCGATAGCGCATTCGCGCCGGAGAAACGAAAGCCCCGATATCGGCCTGCAGGGCGCGGATGCGCGCCTCGGCGAAGTCTTCCTCAAGTAGGCCTTGGGCCGTCGTCTTGACGTCGGCGTCCAAGGCCTGGCGTTCGATCAAGTCGAACAGTTCTTCGTACTGGGCCCGTTTGCGCGCCCGCGACGCCAGGGCCGCCCGACCCAGGGGCAACATCGCCGCCTGGGCGACCAGCGCGTCGCGCGAGCAGATCGAGGCGATGGCGATGGCGTCGGTGCGCATTCGGGTCTGCCCGGTCACATCGTCGGAAATCACGAAGCGACGGCTTTTGGGCAGCGTCAGGTAGCGCCCCAGCTTAGAGCACGTCACAAAGTGATCGGCCAGGGTCGGCGGCGCGCCGGAACGCACCCGCGCCGAGGCGCCCCCTTGATCTTTGCTATCTACGCCGTCCAACATCACGTCAGCATCGCCTTTTCAGCCCCGGAAGGACGCTTCCGATCAACAATAGCGCCGCCCGCTTCGAGCGGTGAAGTTCTTCAATAGACGTAGCGGCGAGGGCGCGGATTTCAAGCGCCGTTCGAGCTTTCCTTTAAGACCCGGAATTTTCAGAACGTCGGCGATCCGCCGGTTGAGAAAATCCCACGTATCGGCAAAATCCTCCGACTCGTCGGCCAACCAATACAAAACACACGGCACATAGACCGCCGCCAGGAGCCCGCGCTTGGTGTAAAAATTGAAGTCCACCGAAGTGTCTCCCGCCGCACGCCAAATGGCGTCCACCGTCTTGTAAGTGTGGCGGCACGACAACGCCGCGTTTTGCGGCAGGGCGAGCACCAAGCTCCCCCGGCGCACGGCCTCGCGGTAGGGGGCCAGGGCCTCCAGGCGCAAGCGCACCCCGGCGGCCACCTTATCGCGCACGCGCATGCGCTCAAGGTCGCGTTTGGCCATGCCTTCGGCCATCCGCTCGTCGGCCCAATCGGCGAGGCGCGACAGCACGTCGATCGGGCCTTTGGGGTAGATGCGCAACCCCTCGCCCAGGCTCAGGCCGAGCTCGTCCAGCGCGGCGCGAAAGGCGAGGTCGCTCCAGCCGTCGAAAAGAACGTGCCCCGCCATGGCGAACATGATGGCGTCGCGCTGTGTGGTTGTTTCCGTCATGATCCATCCGCCTGCGGGTTAGAGGCCTCATTACCGTCCTGAGAAGATCGCGCGCGCATGACTTCCTCGACGAAACCGAAGCTGCGCAAATCCTCAATCCGTTGAGGATACAAGATTGCGTCCAAATGGTCACATTCATGTTGCACGACGCGGGCATGGAAACCCTCGGCTACGCGCGCCACCCGCACGCCGGCGCAGGTCCAATAGCTATAGCGAATTTTCTTGAACCGCGGCACCCTGCCGATCATCCTCGGAATCGACAGGCAGCCTTCGAAATCGTCGGCCTTCTCCGCATCCAGGGGAACGATCTCGGGGTTGATCATCGCGGTCAGCTCCAAAGGGGTGTCGTGTTCGGCCCCGCTTTGTCCCGCCCGCTGCGGCGAGACGAAAAAAACGACGACGCGCAACGGAACGTGGACCTGTGGCGCGGCGAGGCCGGTGCCCGGCGCGTCGAGCATGGTCTCGATCATGTCATCGACAAGCCGCTTGACCGCCGGAGCGCCGGGGTCGGCGACCGGATCGGCGACGCGCGACAATATGGGATGGCCCATGCGGGCGATTTTCAATAAAGTCATGGGGCGATGGTAGCGCGCCCGACCCACAGAGGGAAGAGGCCGCATCGCCCTCGCCCCGCCGCCGGGACGCGTAAAGCGCGCCGAAACGTCCCGCCCGAGGCGCAAGCAAAAGGTTTCCATCGCCCGTTAAGTGTGATATGAACCCCACCTCTTGCCGGTTTTTGACGCAATTTCCTCGATTTTCGGCAGGAACGATCGCCAACAAGGCTTTGTCATACCCACTTCTTGAAAGAGAGTTGATTTAACGTGCAAGTAAGCGTTCGCGACAACAACGTCGATCAGGCCCTGAAAGTCCTGAAAAAGAAAATGCAGCGTGAAGGAATTTTTCGCGAGTTGAAGCTGCGTAAATCCTTTGAAAAGCCGTCTCAACGACGCGCCCGCGAAAAGGCCGAGGCCGTATCGCGCGCCCGCAAGATGGAACGCAAGCGTCTGGAGCGTGAGGGCTTTTAATAAAGACCTCATTCACGCGACGAACCATGCTTTTCTTCCCGCGCCGACGACCCTGGATGCCTAATTCGAGGGTCAACCAACGGTCGGGACGATGTTTTCGGGGAAGTTGACGGTATTTTTTGCCGTCGCTTTGCCGTATCGCAACACGGTCATCACGCAAGCACGCAGATAAAAAACGGCGGTCTTTAACTCAGGACCGCCGTTTTTATTTTCTCCACCCCATCGCATCGTCAACCACGATCACATCGTCAGTCTTGGCCAAGTCTCTTTTTCCCTGCATACTGGCGCCCCCATCAGGAGACGTCCCATGACGGATCACGCCGTTATCGCCGATCATCCCGGATACGACTTCGCCTTTCTGCTCGACGGCAACGGTGGCGGCGCCGAACTGACCTGGAAGGACATCAACCATTGGCGCGCCGAGCAAGGCCCTCTTTGGCTGCTCCTCGACCAAACCAGTGAAATCGCACGGCGCTGGCTGATCGACAAAAGCGCCATCAGTCCGATCGTCTGCGAAGCCCTGCTCGCCGAGGAAACCCGACCGCGGTCGATCGCCATCAACGGCGGTATCCTGGTCATCATTCGCGGCGTCAACCTGCATCCCGAGGCGTCGCCCGAGGATATGGTGTCGATCCGTCTGTGGATCGAGGAACACCGCGTTATCGCCGTGCGCGTGCGCCATCTTCAAGCGGTCCGGGATCTTCATGAAAAAATAGTCGCCTCGACCGGCCCGCAAACCCCCCCCGATTTTCTGATCCAACTTTCCGAGCGCCTTCTCGAAAGGATGCGCCCGGTCATCGATTCCCTGGAAGAACGGGCCGATGATCTGGAAGAAGCCATTGCCGAAGGCCGATCGCCCCAAGAAATTCGCCGCGAATTGCCCCGCTTGCGTCAGCAGGCGATCATACTGCGGCGTTACCTGGCCCCCCAACGCGACGCCTTCGTGCGCCTGCACAGCGAAATGCCGCCCTGGTTCGACGCCACGCACCGCGGGCGCATTCGCGAAATCGCCGACCGCACAATGCGCAATGTCGAAGACCTGGACGCCCTGCGCGAGCGGGCGAGCGTGGTTCAGGACGAAGTCTACAACCTGATTTCGGACCATATGAACAGAACCATCTACCTGCTCACCCTGGTCGCCACGATCGTCCTGCCCCTCAGCTTCCTGACCGGTCTTTTGGGGGTCAACGTCGGCGGTATCCCGGGCGCCAATTCGCCCTGGGGGTTCACCGTGTTATCCCTTGGCCTGCTGGCCCTGGCGGTGATCGAAGTGGTGGTTTTCAAAAAAATGAAGTGGCTGTAGCTGCGCGGGCATATAAAAACGGCGCCCCAAGGAAGGACGCCGTTTTCATTTCGATGTTTTTGCGAAATTCAGATCGAGGTCAGCCCAACCCCTGAACGATTTGTTCGGTCATTTTCTTGGCGTCGCCGAACAGCATCATCGTATTGTCGCGGAAGAACAATTCGTTCTGCACCCCGGCGTATCCCGACGCCATCGAGCGTTTGACGAACAAAACGGTGCCCGCCTTTTCCACGTCCAAAATCGGCATCCCGTAGATCGGGCTGGACGGGTCGGTTTTCGCCGCCGGGTTGGTGACGTCGTTGGCTCCGATGACGAAGGCGACATCGGCGGTGGCGAAGGCGTTGTTGATTTCCTCCAGTTCGAAGACCTCGTCATAAGGCACGTTGGCCTCGGCCAGCAGCACGTTCATGTGCCCGGGCATACGCCCGGCGACCGGGTGAATGGCGTACGACACCTCGACCCCTTCTTCTTTCAGCACGTCGGCCATTTCGCGAAGCGCGTGTTGCGCCTGGGCGACGGCCATGCCGTAACCGGGGACGATGATCACTTTCGAGGCGTTCTTCATGATGAAGGCGGCATCGTCGGCGCTGCCGGACTTGACCGCGCGGTCGCCCTGGACGCCGCCGCCCGCCGGGGCGCCGCCGCCGGAGCTGCCGAAGCCGCCCAACAGGACGTTGAAGATCGACCGGTTCATGCCCTTGCACATGATATAGCTGAGGATCGCGCCCGACGAGCCGACCAGCGCCCCGGTGATAATCAACAACGGATTGCCCAGGGTGAAGCCGATACCGGCGGCGGCCCAACCGGAATAGGAATTCAACATCGAGACCACCACCGGCATGTCCGCCCCGCCGATCGGAATGATCATCAAGAACCCGAGCGCGAGAGACAACGCCACCAGCAAGAAGAAGACCGTGTGCGATTCCGAACCGGCAAAGAGCACGAACAAAACGACCAGCAAGATTCCCAACGCGGCGTTCAGCTTGTGTTGCATCGGGAAGGTGATCGGCGCGCCGGACATCAAGCCTTGAAGTTTGGCGAAAGCGATTAGCGAGCCGGTGAAGGTCACCGCGCCGATCGCCGTGCCCAGGCCCATTTCGACCAGGCTTCCCGGTTCGATCGAGCCGATCTCACCGATACCGTAGGCCGACGGATGAAACAGCGCCGCGGCGGCCACGAAAACGGCGGCCAGACCGACCAAGGAATGGAACGCCGCCACCAATTGCGGCAAAGCCGTCATCTTGATTTTAAGCGCCAGAAGCGTGCCGATCGACCCGCCGATCAGCAGACCCAAGAAAATTGTCCCATAGCCGACGACGTCGGGGTCCGCCAGGGTGGTAACGATGGCGATCGCCATGCCGATGATGCCCAAAATATTGCCCTTGCGCGACGTTTCGGGCGAACTCAGTCCGCGCAAGGCGAGAATGAAACAAACGGAGGCGATAAGATACGCGAACGCGCTGTATGATCCGGTCATGTGCCGCTTCCCCCTAGGCCTTCTTTTTCTTGAACATCGACAACATCCGTTGGGTTACGATGAACCCGCCGAAAATGTTGACCGAGGCCAGCGTCACGGCGACGAAACCGAGCACCTTGGAAATGCTGAGATCCGCCGGCCCCGCCGCGATCAGGGCGCCGACGATGATCACCGACGAAATGGCGTTGGTGACGCCCATCAGCGGCGAATGCAGCGCCGGGGTCACGGACCACACCACGAAGTAACCGACGAAACACGCCAGGACAAAAACCGTGAACAAAAAGATGAACGGCTCACCGTGCCCCGCCCCGTTCGCCTGCGCGGCGAGCCCGGCGGCGGACAAAGCCGCGTCATGGGCCTGGGCCGCCAATTGCGCCGCCTGATCGGCCAGTTGCTTGATTTGATTTGAAAGGGTTGCGGCATCCATGGTCATTTTCCTTCCCCGCTCAGCAAGGGATGGACGATCTGCCCGTCGCGCACGACACAGGTCCCGCCGACGGTTTCATCCTCCCAATCAAACGCGATGGTCTTGTTTTCCCGGTCCACATGCGGAGTCAGGAAATTAAGCAAGTTCTTAGCGAACAACACGCTGCTGTCCTTGGGCAGGCGCGAGGGCATGTTTTCGTGCCCCACGATCTTAACGCCGTTCTTGCTCGTCACCACTTTGCCCGGCTTGGCCAGGGCGCAGTTGCCGCCCGCCTCGACGGCGAGATCGACGATCACCGAGCCCGCGGCCATGCTTGCGACCATGTCGGCGCTGACCAATTCGGGCGCGGGGCGTCCCGGAATCAACGCCGTGGTGATGACGATGTTTTGCTTCTTGATGTGTTCGGCGACCACCGCCTTTTGTTTTTCGAAATATTCCGGCGGCATTTGTTTGGCGTAGCCGCCCTCGGTTTCGGCGTCCTTTTCCATTTCGGCGTCAACGGTCAGGAACTTGCCGCCCAGGCTTTCCACTTGTTCGCGGGTGGCGGGACGAACGTCGGTTGCGGTGACCACCGCGCCCAGGCGCTTGGCGGTGGCGATCGCCTGCAGGCCGGCGACGCCGACGCCCATGACGAACACCTTCGCCGGCGCGATCGTGCCCGCCGCGGTCATCATCATCGGAAAGGCGCTACCGTATTCCGCGGCGCCATCCAAGACCGCCTTATAGCCGGCCAAGTTGCTTTGCGAGGAGAGAATATCCATCGACTGGGCGCGCGAAATGCGCGGCATCAACTCCATCGCAAAGGCGGTGATGCCCTGCGTCGCATAGACCTTAACGTCCTCCTGGTGGGCCAGCGCGCCGAGGTGGGCGATCAACACCGCGCCTTTTTTCATCAGCGCCAGTTCATTGGCGTCGCCCTCGACGATCGGGCGTTGGATTTTCAACACCACATCGGCGTCCTTCAAGGCTGTCGCGGCGTCCTTGGCGATCGTGGCGCCGGCGTCTTTAAACGCCGCATCCTCGATGGCGGCGCCGACACCGGCGCCTTTTTCCACGATCACGTCAAACCCTAGGGCGACGAGTTTCTTGACCACGTCGGGCGAGGCGGCGACGCGCTTCTCGCCCGTGCGGCGTTCTTTCGGTATCGCTATTTTCATATTGGATGGTTCCCGTTTCCCCCCAGTGAACACCTTAATCTCCCATCGAAAAGGCGCGCCCAGAATTTATGACCGCTTCAACCGTGTTAAACAAGGGCCTGATTGTCAAAAAAATGATAATTTTTACGCGCGCACAATCGAGGGTAATTACTGCATTTTATAAAAACATATTGTTTTTATTTTACTTTTTACGCTTGCGCCCTTGTTGTTTTCTGACTGTGAAAGAGCAATGGTGCTTGTCGCACACGGTACTTTGCCTTTTCCTTCGCCCGCAAAGGACGTATCCTTGCCTCATGCGGCGATTATTTTGCACCATCACCGGCGCCGTCTTATGCGCAACGGTTTTCGTGGGAGTCGCGCCGAGCCCGGGGTTGGCGCGAACCACGTACCTACGCTATCAGGCGAACTGGAGCGGGCTGCACGTCGCCGATTTCACTCTCGGCTTCGACGATGAAAAAGGGCGCTACGTCAACACGTTTCACTTAGTCACCCGTGGCCTTCTTGGGTGGTTTACCCGTTTCGATATCGCGGCGACGGCGACGGGGCTACACCAATCGCCCCCCGGAAACGACGCCGCGGCGACCTACACGGCGCAAGAATATCGTGTCGATTACACCACCAAGAACGCATTGCGCTGGATCAAAATTACCTTTTCCGCCCCCCACGCCCCGGCGCACGCCCGCAAGGGATCGCGTCCACTACCCGGACACCCGGGGAAAATCGAGAACAAGGCCGCCGACAAGGACATCCCCGCTCGACTGCGTACCGACGTTACCGACCCGTTAAGCGCCCTGTCGCAATTAATCGAGGGCGTGCGCGAACATCTTTCCGGCGGGCCCGCGAATTTTAGCATCGCCGTATTCGACGGCAAACGCCGCCTCGATCTGAAAGCCCGCTATCTGGGGCCGATCACGCGCACAATCATGGAAAAAAAATACCCGGCCTACCGCCTTCGTGTCGAAACCGTCCCTATCATGGGCTTTAAAAAGAGCCACAAAATTCTTTGGGACGGCGCGACGTTCGACCTCTATCTCAGCCGTGACGACCTGCGCATCATGCAGATCGTACCCATCCGCCACGGCCCCGTGCTGGGCCCGGTGTTGACCTTGGAGCGGACATGTTCGCAACCTTGCCCGTTGCCCAAAGCAGACTAGAGGCAGCGCCCTTGAGTTCGAATCTTATCGGGCGAAACAACACATCGGCACGGTTCATACCAATCAAGTGGAAATTACAAACCGTGTGACGGTTGCCAACTCTCTGCGATCATGGGATGTAGTGCGGATTGAACGTCAGGCGGCAGGCTGGAATCCGACCCGACGGGCGGCGCGAAGGCGGCCATGGCTAGGCGCAACTGTTCAACCTGAGATTCAACCAGAACAGCGCCATTAGCCAGGCGGATTTCGTCCAGGCGACTGGATTTTCCCTTATACCAATTGTGCACACTTACCCGATCCTTGGTGCCGACGATGGACATCTGCAGATCATAGTTGCTGCGTGCGAACCAGACCTCGTCGGCAGTGATCCCTTTACCTAGAACCAGAACATTGAGTTTAGCGTTTGAGCCATCTTTTCCAGCGTCGCCCTTGTCGTCGTGTTTCTCGCCACCCTCGCCATGACCGCTACCATGGCCCGTGAGAATGAGGTCCCGACCGTCGCCAAGACCAAACAGGAAGGTGTCGCCATCGCCGCCGCCATTGAGCACATCGTTGCCCGTTCCGCCGGACAGAGTGTCGTGCCCACCCTTGGCGGTCAGGATGTCATCACCGGCTCCTCCCTTAAGGACATCATTGCCGCCGTCGCTTTTGAGGATGTCATTGCCCGCGCCGCCATCGAGGATATCACTGCCGCCTTGGCCATGCAGAATGTCGTCGCCGGAGCCGCCATAGAGAGCGTCGTTTCCGCCACTGCCTTTAAGGATGTCGTTTCCGGCGTCGCCATAGAGGGTATCGTTGCCCCCTTCGCCCTTAAGCACGTCGTTACCGGCCCCGCCATGAAGAATATCGTTGCCGGAACCGCCATCAAGCTTGTCATCGCCAAGACCGCCCAACAGCAGATCGTTTCCGGAACCACCGTCGAGTTCATCATTGCCGGCACCGCCGTCCAACAGATCGTTGCCGCCCCGACCGTCGATTTCATCATTGCCGCCAAGGCCACGCAAGATATTGGCGTTGCGATCGCCTTTAAGAAGGTCGGCAAAATTGGACCCGATTACATTTTCGACCCCAAACAGAATATCGCCCTGGGCCTCGCCACCAAAACCGATGCCAATCGGCGGCAGATCGTCGTAGTGATGATCATCTCCATAGTCCCCACCATCGTCCGCATGCCGTGGCATGGCGGCCAAGACATCAGGACCGATCAACGACATGACATGGTTCAAAGTCGGCGCAACGCCATATCCATGACCGTCGTCTCCATAGTCGCCTTCGCCGTCATGTTCGTGGTCGTCCTCGAAGTTATAATTTAGGTCCACGGTCACGCCTGCCGATGAGCGGTCGTAAGCGGCGGTATCGTTGCCGTCGCCTCCCAACAGAACGTCGGCACCTTGCCCGCCTTCAAGCGTGTCATTGCCCGCACCGCCGTTCAACGTATCGAAACCGATGCCGCCTTCGAGGCGGTCATTGCCAAGACCGCCCAAGATGATGTCGTTGCCGCCCTCACCACGCAGCGTATCGTCGCCGCCAAGACCACGGATCGTGTCGTTGCCGCCGCGCCCTTCGATCAGGTTGGCATGGGCGTCGCCGGTCAATCGGTCATCGAATGTGGAGCCGATCAGGTTTTCGATTCCCGTCAGCGTATCGCCCTGGGCATGGCCGCCCGCGCCAAGACCGGTGGTAAGGTTAACGTCGACGCCTGCCGTCGATGTCTCATAGGATGCGGTATCGATTCCCGCTCCGCCGTCCAGGGCATCCGCGCCTGCGCCGCCAACGATGAAGTCATTCCCGTCACCTCCGCTGATCGTGTCGTTACCAACGCCACCACTCAAGATATCGTTGCCGAGGCCGCCGGAAATCACGTCATTGCCGGCGCCACCGTCGATCGTGTCGTTTCCGGCCCCGCCGTAGAGCGTGTCGTTACCGCCGAGACCATTGATGACGTCGCTGCCCGCACGGCCCCCGATAACGTTTGCGCCATTATCGCCGGTAAGCCGGTCCGAAAATTCAGAGCCGATCAAGTTTTCGATACCCGTTAGCGTATCGCCTTGGGCGTCACCGCCCGTGCCCATCCCGGCGACGAGACTTACCGCCACGCCCGCCGTGGATGCCAAATACGACGCCGTGTCAATACCGGCCCCGCCCTTAAGGCGGTCCGCGCCCACGCCGCCGACGATAAAGTCATCGCCTGCGCCGCCGTCGATGACGTCATTTCCCGCGCCACCATTTAGGGTATCGAAGCCGAGGCCGCCGTTGAGGGTGTCGTTGCCTGCACCCCCGTCGAGGGTGTCGTTGCCCGCGCCGCCGTCCAGAATATCGTCGCCCGCGCCGCCAATCAGGATGTCGTTGCCGCCTTCACCGCGCAGGGTATCGTTGCCGGCGCGCCCGTCGATGACATCGTCGCCGCCACGCCCTTCGATCACATTGGCGCCGGCGTCGCCGGAGAGAGTATCGGCAAATTGCGATCCGATCAGGTTTTCGATGCCGCTAAGGGTATCGCCATCGGATGCCGTGCCCGTCGCCAGATCCACCGTCATTCCGGCGGCGGCGTTTTCGTAGGTCGCGGTGTCCGTTCCCGCGCCGCCGATCAACACGTCCGCGCCGCTGCCACCATCCAACACGTCGTTACCGGCGCCTCCGTCCAGCATGTCGTCGCCCGCGCCACCGTTGAGGTGGTCGTTGCCGTCGCCGCCGTTAAGGATATCATTTCCCGCGCCACCATTTAGGGTATCGAAGCCGAGGCCGCCGTTGAGGGTGTCGTTGCCTGCACCCCCGTCGAGGGTGTCATTGCCCGCGCCGCCGTCCAGAATATCGTCGCCCGCGCCGCCAATCAGGGTGTCGTTGCCGCCTTCACCGCGCAGGGTATCGTTGCCGGCGCGCCCGTCGATGACATCGTCGCCGCCACGCCCTTCGATCACATTGGCGCCGACGTCGCCGGAGAGGGTATCGGCAAATTGCGATCCGATTAGGTTTTCGATGCCGCTAAGGGTATCGCCATCGGATGCCGTGCCCGTCGCCAGATCCACCGTCATTCCGGCGGCGGCGTTTTCGTAGGTCGCGGTGTCCGTTCCCGCGCCGCCGATCAACACGTCCGCGCCGCTGCCGCCATCCAACACGTCGTTACCGGCGCCTCCGTCCAGCATGTCGTCGCCCGCGCCACCGTTGAGGTGGTCGTTGCCGCCCTCACCGTAAATTTCATCGTTGCCGCCATGGCCGGATATGACGTCATCGCCGCCCCGCCCGTACATCAGGTTATGGCCCGCCGTGCCGTCAAGCACATCGTTGCCTTCGGTACCAATGATCGCGAACAGTTCCATCAGGGGCGTGTGTACACCGGTCGGGATCGCCACGGCGCTCATATCGAGCACGGTGCCGTCGGCGAAGGTAAAGGTCTCAATCCGTGTCCGGGTGTCGTTCCACCCCTTGATATAGACCCAGTCCGTCGCGGCCCCGAACGTCGCATTGGGGTTGGACCGGTCCAACACGGCCAATGTCAGGTCCGTGCCGTTGTAATCCAAGACGACATCCCACACCGAAATGTTATTGCCGAACGCCAAAGTGTCGTTACCCGCGTTGGCCAGAACTGTCGTTACGGTGGTTTGCCAATAAGTAGCAGAGAGACCATTTCGGTACGCGGTATGCTGCGTTCGCGAGGTTTGCGTCGTGGTGGCGTAATCGTAAAGCACTTCGCCGCCGTCACCGCGGTTAAAGACATAAGTGTCGTTGCCCAGCCCGCCGACTACCATGTCCACGCCCGCACCGCCGTTCAGCGTATCATCGCCTGCTCCGCCTTCGATGATATCGCTACCAGCACCGCCATAGATTGTATTGGCTCCACCATCGCCGACCAGTTTGTCGCCGAAGCGCGACCCGATGATGTTTTCCATGTTGCTGTACACGTCGCCCGTAGCATCTCCGCCGCCGGCGTAGCCCGTGGTCAAGTTGATGTTCACCCCGGCGTCGGAACCGGCGTAGGACAGCCAATCCACCCCCGCCCCACCGCGCAAGACATCGGCGCCCGCGCCGCCTTCCAAAACGTCATTGCCCGCGCCGCCATAAAGCGCGTCGTTCCCCGCGTCGCCCGTCAGCACGTCGTTGCCGCCAAGGCCATAAACCGTATCGTTGCCGTCACCGCCCATCAGGGTGTCGGCGGCTTGGCTGCCGGTGATGGTATCATCGCCCGCTCCACCGCCGATCAAAACGCCCTGCGCGCCGCTGGTGTACAGGGTATCGTTACCCACGCCACCGAACGCGGCTTCGATATGGTGCTGCGCCAAGTCAAAGATAACCCCGTTTGTCCCCTCGACAAAGGCGACATCGAAACCCGCGCCGCCATCGACGACCGTATCGGCGGCATCGAAAAAGATCGTATCGTCGCCCGCGCCGCCGCGAATTTCATCGGCTCCGGCGCCGCCGATTAACACGTCGTTGCCTTGCCCGCCCGTAAGGATATCGTTGCCCGTCCCACCAGACATGAGAACGCCGATACTTCCGCTTGTTCTGAAGACATCGTTACCCGCGCCGCCGAACGCCAATTCGACGTGGTCGGCGCCAAGGTCTAGGGTTACGCCCGCCGTTCCTTCGACGAACACGCTGTCCACACCGTCGCCGCCATCGACGTGGACATCGTTGGCATCGATTACCAGGGTGTCGTCGCCGCCCCCGCCGGACAGGGAATCCGCGCCCGCACCGCCAACTAAAAAGTCGTTTCCATCGCCGCCCGTAAGAACGTCGTTGCCCCCCATGCCAAACAGGGACACATCCTGCGCCGCCCCAGCCGAAAGGTGATCGGCGCCACCAGTGGCGATGACACCGACTAAACCTTCCGCCCCCAGATCAAGGGTCACGCCCGCCGGGCTGTCGGCCAAGAAGCGGACCCGCGATCCATCGCCGTTGCGTATGGTCAAAGCACCGTCGGCTTCCTCGCGAACGGCCTGTTGGGAATAAGCCAGCGCCGCGTCGGCGAATTTTCCGCTTGCGCCATCGGCCCAGGTGAATTGCCCGATGCCGAACACGGTATTACCGCCTTCGCTGCGCTGCACCCGATCGGAACTCAAGCCGATCGACGTGATGCCCGCTTTATCAAGGCTCACCACCTCGCCCGGGTCGGATACGCCGTCTTGATTGGCGTCGCGCCAAACGCCGAACTTGGCCCATTCGGCGTCGCGTCCGTCCAGAACGCCGTCGCCATTGGTGTCAAAATGCGCCAATCCTTCCAGATCGGTGCGCGCGGTTTCGACATACCCCTTGAAGCTGACTTCATCGACGTGATTGATCAGCCCATCGTTATTTTTGTCGTAGACCAGGAAGCCATCGCCGCCACCGGCCCAGGCCGTCTGTTCGCGATAACCGTCGCCGTTGATGTCGAAAAAGGCCGTGGATTGATCCAATGCCACCAAAGACACTACACCATCGCCGTTCAGGTCCAAAATGATGGGTTTACTGCTTTTGCTCGAAGCTCCGGGTCTGCCTTCATGATCTCCGTCAAACGCGTGACTAATGTGCTCAAAAATACTGTCGAGGGCCCGACCTAAATCATGGAAAAACCCGCCTTGTCCATCATCGTACGTCGTCGTGGAATCCCCCGGATGGGTCGACTGAGTGGCGCTCCACTCATTGACAACGACGCTATCCGTCCCCGCTGAGAGGGCTGCGCCACTAGGAACGCCGTGAATTGTTGTTCCACCAGAGAACAGATCACCGATGGAATCAAGGATGCCCCCAAACGCATGACCGATCGTATTGAGCGCATCGCCCACGGCTGATACCGCGTTATCTAGAGCGCTAACAGCATGAAGAGATACCCCTGCTGTGCTATGCAAAACACCAGTAACAGAAAAATACCCCAAAGCTCCAAATCGGAGCGTGTTCCCCCAAGGGGTTAATGCAGTTGTGTGCAAAGCATCAACTGAGATTTGTATGTCCGCTCTCGCGATTTGATCTTGATTAATAGCGTAGGCGTCCACATCAGACACGCTCGGGTTTTTTAAATTTTTATCCAAAAGGATAGATGCATTATCGTAGCTAATGTCATGTTTTTTTGCGGCATTGTCAAATGTTGACAGAGCCACGACGCTCAAGTCCTTCGCAGTAAAATGATAGCCATCCGGAGTTACATGGCCAGCCCCCCATCCTTTGCCAATCCAATTTCCGGCACGAAGAAGTGAGTTAAGGCCATCGAAAACAGTATCAGTTTTTGCGGTCGGCACTGCATTTTCTCCCTATGATGATGAAGCCGTGCCCCCCAGAGCCGTGGTTACTTCACGTTTCTTCTGGCGTTAGCGTTTTTCAACCTTTAGGTGTTTTAAAATTTTTCCTCGTATGCCCGTCTTTGTGAGTTGGCCACTTGCCGTATCATAGATCACGATATCCCTTGCTCCGTTCCTGCCCTTGTCTTCCAGGAACACTACGGTTGAACCGTCGCCGGATATGAAAGGCGCGCTTATAAATGATTTTATGTGCGTAAGTTGAGTGACTTTTCCCATATGGGACATAAACAATTCATAGTTAAAGGCACCATCGGTCGTCTCTGGCTCGCCCTCGGAGAGATCGGTAAAAACAATATCTCCCTTCAATGAAGCAGTCAGGCCGCCCATCGTATGATGTTTGTTTTCAGGTAACAGATCGTACTCATTATCTTTTTTTGCAAAATACAAACTTATACCGACAGGTTCGCTTATTGTTTTTCCAAGCGCTGCTGCTTTGGTGGCAATGGGGCCATCCGGATAGAATGGGATAGCGGAAAAAATAATATGCGTTTTACTTAGAAAGTATGGACGGTCAATTGCATAAAACCGGTTCTTTCCTTCTTCCGTCGATGCGATTTTGATTTCGCTCCCCCCCGAAATAGGCACCATAGAGAAACCATAATCCGTAACTAGGTCTCCTCTATCGGTGGGCAATATTCGCCCCGTCACAAAAATGAGCCTTTTTCCATCCGGTGAAAACATGGGATTTCCACGATATTTTTTCCCCTTGGTCAAAAATGTGAAGTTCACAGTAGGTTGCGATAGATCAAGAAGAACGACTTGGTGGCCTTCCTCTCCTGATGGGCAGTTGTGCAAACAGTCTGTCACGGCGGCGATGTAGCGCCCATCCTGGGATATAACCGGGCTTATCCATGCAAAACCACCGGGCAATGCAATGGGCGCCAGTTTGTCTGCATCGACCTGGTAGACTCCTAGACTGGGATATTTCGTTCCAACCTGATAGGTGAAAACGATGACCCGTCCGTCTCTTGAAAGAACAGGAGCGTATAAGCTTAAGCCCTCGGATAGGTTAGGAAGTAAACTCATAGCATTGACTTCACTGTGCATCAAAATTCCGCTCAAAATTACAAAAAACATCCCCGCAAAGAAATTTACTGTGATGTTACGCAAAATAACGATCACCTTAGGCTCCCCATCTCCAACACATAATTTCCACCCGTAAACTCGAAACCCAGGCGGCGCATCAACTTATCGGTACGGGCCATACCCACGCCGGAGGTGACGTTGATGTTGATGCGCCTGACGCGGCGGTTTTGCGCCCAGCGCCGAAAACCGTGGAGCAGCTTGATCGCCGCCATGGAACCGCGATGGTCAGGGTGGACATAATAAACCATCGCCGACGCCCCCAATTCGGACGAAAACCAGTGCGAGCCGACCGTCGCCACGATCATGCCTAGTAGATCGCCGCGATATTCCGCCATCAAAAGGCACATGCGCTTGCGGCCCTCTTCGGTCATGGCGCCCAGGGCGGATTGCATCAATTTATCCGGCGCGTATTCAAGGTCCGCGAAGCGGCTTTCGCGATGCGCTACGCGGCCAAGTTCGATCATGCATTCGACATCGCGCATGTCGGCGGCAAGGCGGATGGCGACGTTTCGACCCCGGGTTTTCCCGCCGTCGTCTTCCCCGCCCTTGGGTCCTGGCGGGGGTTGTGTCGCGATGCGTGCCGCGGTTTGTGCGTCCATGCTCATACCCCTTATTCCGCCGCCCGATGTTGGCCGCTAACGGTGCGCGCCGTCAGGCTCTTGGTCGCGGGGTCGATGGCCAGGACCTTGACGTCGCGCCCCATAAACACACTATCGACAACGCCCTGGATGGCCTGTTCGTGGCCGCCGAAGGGAGCGATGACATCGACGATCCACGGCGTTTCGCCCGCGCCCCATTCGTTGGGGGCGAGCTTGCGCGTGCCGCCGAGGAAGCGCCGTTCGGTCTCTTCGTTCAGGTAGGCCCACAGCACCACGGCCACCGACTTTTCGTCCTGGCGGATAAGGCGGAACTGCTTGCGCAGAACGGCGGGCAGAATCAGCCATTCGTAATCGGTCAGGAACAGGTGGCGGTGTTGCGTGGAGTTGAGCATCAGCCAGGTTATCTGCCCCAGGACCTCGGCCATTGCCGGGGGGATGTTGGGGATGGCCGGAGCTTGGCCCGAGGAGGGCGGCCCGGCGGTGGCGGCGGAAGGCGCGGCGGTTTCGGCCGTTTCCACGCCGTCGGTCAGCCCCGTGCCCGCATCCCGCACGGGGGCCGGTTCGGCCTGCCGGGCGAGGTCCTGCGCCGAAGATCGGGGGGATGTTGGGGATGGAGTGGATTTTTCGTCGGCGTTGGTTTTCATCATGATCGATCGCTCCCCGCCCCGTCAACGCGCGCCGCGCCAATGCGCGCTGCGGCGATGGGGTGTGTTCCGATGCCCATCCCCTTTGTGCGGGGGTGGTCCATCAAGAGCGAATTGCCGAACGGTGTAGCCCCCGTCCTTGCGACTGTTCGTAGCGATAATGACTCCATTTTTTGCATTCCTCTGTCAACCTTAAATCAACCTAACCGCATAATAATCTTTTTTGTATTAGTCTATGATTGCCGATATTCCTCAGCGTTCATGGAAACTTTCCTTGGCGTAGCGCAACAGGGGGGCGAGAACGAATGCGATGACGCGCCGCCGTCCGGTGGTGACCTCCACCGTCGCCGCCATGCCGGGGGTCAGTTGCACCTCGCGCCCATCCACCGTCATCGACGTGCGATCCAACGTGATGCGGGCAGGATAGGCGAGCCCCAGACGTTTGTCGGCGACGGCATCGCTGGATATGGTCCTGACCCTGCCGTTGATCGCGCCATAGCGGGTGAACAGGAAGGTTTCCAGCTTCACCACCGCCTTTTGCCCCTTTTCGACGAAGCCGATATCCCTGTTGGGGATCATGACATCGGCCTCCAACCGGTGCGTATCGGGTACGATCACCATCAAGACTTCCGCAGGCGTCACCACGCCGCCGATGGTATTGGTTTTTAACTGCTGTACGACGCCGTCCACCGGCGAAATCAGGGCCTGTCGAGTACGGCGGCGTTCGAGCTTCACCAGTTCTTGTTTGAAATTGTCGATCCGCCTGTCGGCCAGGGTAAACTGACTTAACGCATTGTTTTGGTAGTTCGAGACGGCTTCCTTGCGCTGTTCGCGCGCGGCGGCGATGGTGGCCTGCGTTTCGGTAACCTTTCTGCGTTCACCCGAGATTCCTTTTTTGAAATCGATCATCTGGCGTTGCAGCGGAACAAGGCTTAGCGGGGCGGCGACGCCCTTGTCCACAAGGGTTTTTTTAGCGACGTACTCGCGCCGCACCAGGGGCGCGGTCTGTCGCATGCGCTCAAGATTGTCGCGCACCGACGCAAGGCGCGCCCTCGCGGCCTTGATTTGGTCGTCGATAGCGAGCAGGTGGTCCTGAAAGGCATCGCTTTGACTGCGCAGCAGGTGGGTGTAGGTTTTTCGTTTCGCCGCATCCAGGTCGTGGGGCGGGTCAAAGACGGCCACCGGGTTTGCCGGGTTGTCGAGCGCGGCGCGCCAGCGCGCGCGTTCGATCTCGGCGACCAGCATTTCATGCTCGACCTGCTCGCGCGCGGCCTCGATCTCGGTGGCGTCCAGTTCGATCAACAGATCGCCTTCGTGGACTTTTTGTCCCTCCTTGACCAAAATGGCGCTGACCGTGCCGGCCTCCAGGGGTTGGATGAGTTTGACGCGCCCCGCCGGGATAAGCTTGCCCGAGGCGGTGGCGTTAATATTCACCTTGGCGAAGACGGCCCAGGCGACGGTAATGGCGAAAAAAGCCATGATGGCCCACAACACCGCACGGCCAAGGGGCGATGGCGGCGTTTCCATGATTTCCAACGCGGCGGGCAAAAATTCGGCATCGGCACGGCTGCGCCGTGGTGCGGTATCCGCCTTGTCGCGCGCCCAGGCGGTGCGCCAAGCGTCGAGGTGGTGCGCGGCGCTTTCCTTAAAGCGCGCCCATTTAAGCTTCGCGTCCGCGATGAGGGGAAGTTCAGCCTTGACCATAAGCCCTCCCCTGATGACGGTACAGCGCCGCGTAGCGCCCGCCGAGTTGGACGAGCTGGTCGTGGGTGCCGTCCTCGACCGGGCGGCCGTTTTCCATGGTGATGATCCGGTCGGCATCTCTCAACATGGCGATGCGATGGGTGATGATGATGACCGTACGACCCTCGGTAATATTTCGAAGGTTGTCGAGCACCATGGTTTCGGACTCGAAATCGAGCGCGCTGGTCGCCTCGTCCAAGATCAAAATGCGCGGGTCGGTGGCGAGAGCGCGCGCAATGGCGATACGCTGGCGTTGCCCACCGGACAACCGGCCGCCACGCTCGCCGACCAGAGTATCGTAGCCATCGGGCAATTCGGCGACGAACTCGTGCGCACCGGCCAGCGTGGCGGCGCGGATCACGGCTTCGATGGGCATGGCGGAATCGGCCAGGGCGATGTTGTCGCGTACCGAGCGATTGAACAAGGTGCTGTCTTGCAGGACCACGCCCACCTGACGACGCAGCCAGGCGGTATCCACCGCGGCAAGATCGACGCCGTCGATGCTGACGCGGCCGCTTTCGGGAACGTAAAAGTGTTGCAGCAGCTTGGTCAGCGTGCTTTTGCCCGAACCGGACGGGCCGATAATCCCCACTACCTGTCCCGCCGGAATTTTTAAGTCAATTTTGTCGAGGACCCGAGGGCGATCGGGCAGATAACGAAAGCTCACCGCATCGAACCCAATATCGCCTTTGATACGGGGCAAACTGGCGCGGGTCGGGTTATGCGCGGGTTCCGGCTGGGTGTTGAGGATGTCGCCGATTTTAGCGAGCGAGATACGAAATTGCTGGAACTGTTGCCACAACTGAACCAAACGCAAAATCGGGCCGTGGACGCGCCCGGACAGCATGTTGAAGGCGACCAGTTGTCCCACGGTCAATTCGCCGCCGATCACCAGTTTTGCGCCGAACCATAACGTCAGAGCGACGGCGATTTTTTGCACCAGTTGCGCACCTTGGTTCGAGGCATTCGATAGTGTCGTCACGCGGAACGCCGATTTGACATAGGCCGCGAGTTGTTCCTCCCAACGCTCCTGGATCCGAGGCTCCATCGCCATCGCCTTGAGGGTTTCGATCCCGCCGACGCTTTCCACCAAAAAGGCTTGGTTTTCGGCGCCTCTTTGGTATTTCTCCTGTAATCGGTGTTGCAACAGCGGCGTAATGAAGAAGGAAATTGCGCCGTAAGCCGGCACCGCCGCCAGAACGATAAAGGTGAGCTGCGGGCTGTAGTAATACATCAGCCCCAGAAACACGAACACGAACAACGCGTCGATCAAGGTGGTGAGCGGGGGCCCGGTCAAAAATCCGCGCACGCTTTCCATCTGGCGCATTTGCGCCTCGATATGCCCGATCTGGCGAGCCTCGAAAAAAGGTATCGGCAGATGCAATAAATGACGAAAAAGTTTCGCGCCCAATTCGACGTCGATGCGGTTCGTGGTGTGGGAAAACATGTACGTGCGCAGGCCGCCGATGGCGATATCGAACAGCGAGACCACCACTAAGGCAAAAACCAGGACATCCAACGTGGACAGCCCGTGGTGGACCAGAACCTTGTCGATAACCACCAGAAAGAACAACGGTGTGATCAGGGCGAACAACTGGACGAAAAATGTCGCCACAAACACGTCGCGGAGTATGTGACGGTACTTGATGATGGAGGGGAAAAACCATGTGATGTCGAATTTACGCCCACTCTCACCCGCGCGGGCTTGGCGCTGCATGCAGATCAAATCGCCATCCCAGGCGTCTTCGAGGATGCGTCGCTTCCACGTCAAGGGCCGCGCCTCAAGTGGATCGTGGACCAGGACTTCATCGTCGGCCGCCTTGCCGATGATGAAATAATGGCCGTCTTTATGGCGCGCGATGGCGGGCAGTTGAAGGCGCGAAAGGCGCCCCCAATCGGCCTGGATCGCCCTCGCCTTTAGCCCCAAGTCCCGGGCGGTACGCAGGATGCAGGCATCATCGAAATGTTCTCCGGATTTACCGAACTGATGCTTTAATTGCTCCGGTTCCACGGCCAGGCCATGGAACCGGAGCAACATCGACAGGCATCCGAAACCGGTGTCAACAACTTCGGCGTCATTCGCGATATACGGCATAAAGCATGCACCCATTCTACTTATGGGCACAGGATAGTCACACAATAAAGGTGGGATCAAGTTCCTATTTACTTAAAGTTTATGTAAAATTTTATAGAGTTATGATTCTCCGAAAGGACTCAATTCATTGCCCCCACTTCGGCGAGCCTAAAAAAATTGAACCCCACTTCATCGACTTCAATACACCGCCCCACCCGACGCGGCGCATCACACGTTACGACATCCGCGCGTGAACTTGTCGGTCAAAAGTGGTGTGGTGAAATAAAAATAGTTTGAATTCAATATGATACGTAAACACGCCCCTCTTCCTGAGGCGCGCCCTTTTATCGCCGCGCCTCTTCGCGCGCGCCGAGGCTTTTCTGATAGGCGCGGAACTCGTCGCGAATGCGGTCGATGCTGTCCACCGTACCGTTGCCGAACATGAAGTCTAGCTTCAGACTCTGTTGATCGTTCCAAATAATCTGGAAGATATCGGAAAACAGGGCGTTGAACATCAAACAGAAATGATCCTCGTCGAAAATGAACCCCGACTGACGTTCGGTGACGTTGTTGACGATGGAAATGAAGTTCTTGCGCGCCCAGGTAAAATCGGAAAATCGCAGCAAAATACGGATCAAGATATTATAGGCGAAACGCCGGTCGCGTTCGGTCTCGCCGATTTTTTTCCAGATTTCCTGATCGTCGTCGGTGGCGTGGTTGCTGAGGACAAGCTGAGCTTCCTGGTTCAACTCGTCGTAGAGCATGTCGCCCAGCAATTTTTGCAAATAATCGTCGAATCCGGCGACGATGTTGCGCGGGAAAATCGCCGCCTTAGGCGCCGCGAACAGGTGCGAAAAGCGACCCGCGATCAGGCGCAGCAGGAACTTATGGCGGTTTCCGGTTTCCTTGGGTTTTTGCCCCGCCTTCGCCTCGTACGCGGCGCGCACGTCGGCCATGACGTCGAAGCCGTGCTGTTCGAACCCGTTGCGCAAGATGACGTCGATTTCGCGCACCAGGGCGGTAATGTTGCGATCGAAGTTTTCGGTCTTGATCTGCTTGGTCAGCATATTGTTGGACATCATGAAATCGACGAAGGTGCGCACCAACGTCTTCGTCGTCGCGCTGGAACGTTTCGCGACGTCCGCATTGACCATCGGCATCGGCGGCTCGGAGGGGGGCTCGGAGAGCGGCTCGGAACTATCGCGCTGCGAGGGTTTTTTCATTGCCGGCTCATCCGCCCCTTGAGGATTTACGAGAATTTGCGCCCGCACGGCGCCCCACGTCCCGTGAGCGTCTTCAGCATCTTCCGTGCATGCCCGCGCCGCGCCATACTAACCGATAGTTTCCAGTTCGTCGATAAAGCCGGATACGATGTCCAGTCCCCGCTTCCAGAACGCCGGGTCCGATGCGTCAAGCCCGAACGGAGCGAGCAATTCCCTGTGACGTTTCGTGCCCCCGGCCTTCAACATTTCCAGGTATTTCTGTTGAAATCCGTCGTGTCCCTTGGCGAACGCGTCGTAGAGCGCGTTCACCAAGCAATCGCCGAAGGCATAGGCGTAAACGTAAAACGGAGTATGGATAAAATGGGGAATATATGTCCAGTAATGGCGGTAATCGTCATCGAAACGCAGCGCCGGACCCAAGCTTTCGCGCTGGATGTCGATCCAAATATCGCCCAAACGCTCGACCGCGACCTCACCGCCGCGCCGCTCGTCGTGAACCCGACGCTCGAACTCGTGAAAAGCGATCTGACGGACCACGGTGTTGAGCATGTCCTCGACCTTGCCCGCCAACAAGAAGCGCCGCCGGGCGGGGTCCTCCGCCCCCTTGAGCAGGGATTGGAAGGTCAGCATCTCGCCGAAGACCGACGCCGTTTCGGCGGTCGTCAGCGGTGTGTCGGCCATCAAAAGACCTTGCTCCGCCGCCAGCACCTGATGGACGCCGTGGCCCAGCTCGTGGGCGAGGGTCATCACGTCGCGCGCCTTGCCGTGAAAATTCATGAGGATATAAGGATGCACCGAGGGCACGGTGGGATGTGAAAACGCCCCCGAATCCTTGCCGGCGTGCGGGGCGGCGTCGATCCAGTTATGGGTGAAGAAGCGTTCGGCGATTTCGGCCATCTGTGGATCAAACCCGGCGTAAGCGTCCAGCACCGTGGTTTTCGCCTCGTCCCAGGAATATTTTCGAGCGTCATCATCGGGCAAGGGCGCGTTGCGGTCCCAGTAATCCAGACGCTCGACGCCAAACCAGCGCGCCTTCAGCGCGTAGTAGCGATGGGATAAATCGGGAAAAGCCGTCTTCACGCTGCCGACCAGAGCATCGACGACGACGTCCTCGACCTGGTTGTGCAAATTGCGTTCGCTGACCGGACGGGGATAGCCGCGCCATTCGTCCTCGATGGCCTTGTCCTTCGCCAAGGTGTTGGTGATCAGAGAGAACAATCGCGCATTCTCGCCCAGCCGCCCGCCCAACGCCTTCGCCGCCTTTTCGCGCTTCGCGCCGTCATGATCGGACAACGCGTTGAGCGCCTCCGACAAGGTCGCCTCGGCGCCGTCCAGGGCGAAGCGCATGTCGGCGAAGGTCTCCTCGAACAGACGCACCCAAGCGGCGCGTCCGGTCACCGCTTTTTCATGGAGCAGCTTTTCGAGGTCGTCGGAAAGCTGATGTTCGCGAAAGGCGCGCACGTCGCGCAACCACGAACGATAGCGGGCGCACTGCGTATCGCTCAACTTGGCGTCCAACTCCCCGTCGCTCAGACGATTGATTTCAAGAGTGAAGAACAGCGTCTGTGTAAAAATATCGCTGATCCGTTCCTGTACCGTTTGGTAAAAGCGACCGATCTCGCCGTCCCCGACATTGACCGCGAACAGAAGCTGCCCGTAACACAACACTTTGTGGAGGCTTTCGCTCAGGACTTCATATTCGCCGATCGCTCGACCGAAATCGGCGCCGTCCAGGGATGCGAGTTTCCCTTTATAGCGCTCGGCGAAGGCCGCGGCCGCCGCGCCGGCGTCCTCAAGATCGCGCCCCAACTGCGGCGCGTCGGGATCGGCGTACAGGTCGTTCAGGTCCCATCGCGGCAAGGGATGCGGCGAAGCGGCAACATTTTCGTTCATGATCTTCCTCCAAGGGTCTGCACGCGATATAAGGGGATAGCGCCCGCCTGACAACCGTCAACACTAGATTTTAAGGATGAGCATGGATCGCCGAGACTGGCCCAATCTTTTGACGATGTTTTTCGAGCAGGCCGAGAAAAACCGCGACCGGCCTTTCCTTTGGGCGAGAACGCAAACGAACAGTCGATTCCATCCTCTGACTTGGCGCGAAGTCGCCGAACGCATCGGCGCGCTGGCGCGGGCGCTCAGGCTGCACGGCGTTCAACCCGGCGATCGCATCGTCCTGGTTTCGGAAAATCGTCCCGAATGGCTGATCGCCGATCTCGCCATCATGGCGGCGGGCGCGATCACGGTGCCCGCGTACACCACCAACACCGTAGATGATCATCGCCACATCATCGACAACAGCCAAGCGGCGGGGATCATCGTATCCACGCGAAAGTTGAGCGCGCGCGCCCTGGCGGCGGCTCACAGATCGAGCTCGGTCCGTTTCGCCATCACCATCGGCCCGCTGGAGCGCCAACAGAGCCTGGATATCGAGATCACCGCTTGGGACGACGCCATCGCCCAAGGGCGGCAAGATTCCTTCGATGTCGCCAAGGCCGCTCGGGGGCTGAGCCGAAACGACACCGCCTGCATCATCTACACCTCCGGCACCGGCGGCACGCCAAAGGGGGTAATGCATCACCACGGCGCGATCTTGCACAACCTTTACGGCGCGCAAAAGGTGCTCGCCCAATTGGGGTTGGATTCGGAAGTTTTTCTATCCTTCCTTCCGCTGTCCCATTCATACGAACACACCGCCGGGCAATTTTTCCCGATTTTCCTGGGCGCGCAAATCTATTACGCCCAAAGCGCCGCTCAACTGGCGACGGACATGAAGGACGCCCATCCGACCATTATCATGGCGGTGCCCAGATTGTACGAAACCATGCACGCCAAGATCATGCACAATATCAACGCCGACAGGACCGCGACCAAATCTCGGTTGTTCCTAAAAACCCTAGCCCTGGGTCAAAAACGTTTCATCGACCCGTCATCCTTGACCTTTTTCGAAAGGGTGCAGGACTGGGTGCTTGAACGCCTCGTGCGCAATAAAGTCCGCAAAGGTTTCGGCGGCCGCCTGAAGGCGTTCGTTTCCGGCGGCGCGCCGCTCAATCCCGACATTGGCCTTTTCTTTACCGCCATCGGCATTCGCATCTTACAAGGCTATGGCCAAACCGAAACGGGACCCGTGGTCAGCGTTAATACGCCGAAAGACTGCAAACTCAATACGGTCGGCCCCCTGTTGCCCAACACCGAAGTGAAGATCGCCGCCGACGGCGAAATCCTGGTCAAGGGCGAACTGGTTATGCACGGCTACTGGCATGACGAAAAAACCTCCGCCAAGGTCCTCAAGGACGGTTGGCTACACACCGGCGACGTCGGTCACCTGGACGCTGACGGGCATTTGGTGATCACCGATCGTAAGCGGGACATCATCGTTAATTCGGGCGGCGACAATATCGCGCCGCAACGCATCGAGGGCCTGTTAACCCTAGAGCCGGAAATCGCCCAGGCGATGGTCTACGGTGATAAACGTCCCCATCTGGTGGCCCTGATCGTCCCCGACCTGGACTGGCTGAAGGAATGGGTGGCGACGCACGGAAAGCCCGAAGATCTTTGCGCCCTAGCCCACGACGCACAATTACGCGCCGCGATCGCCGCCACCATCGAGCGTGTCAATACGGCGCTGTCGAAGGTCGAAAGAATCCACCGCTTCCTCATCGCCCCCTGCCCGTTCACCATCGACAACGGCCAGATGACGCCGACCTTGAAAATCCGCCGCTACGCGGTCAAGGATATGTATGCACAGGAACTTGACGCCCTTTACAAAAAACGCTGATGGATATCCTATCCCGACCTTAGGGGACCTTCCCGGGGGAGGCGCTCACCGCATTGGCGCGGGCGCTGGACACCGCGATCCCGACCAAAATCAAACCGAGGGCGAAAAGTTGACGCAGGTGCAGCGTCTCGCCAAGCAACACCGCCCCCCACATCACGCCCATCGCCGGGATTAGGTAATTGGACAACGCCAGGTAAGACGCGCCGCGCCGATCGATCACTTGAAACAATAGGATCGACGCCAGCGCGGTGGGAAAAATCCCCAGATAGACGACCGCCGCCAGCGCCGGAGTATCGGGAGCAAGGGTCCAGGGATGATCGAAATACAGCGCCAACGGCACGATTTGCACGCTGGAGGCGATCATCACCCCGGCGCTGCGATCGACCGGCGATATCTTCGCCAAGCGCTTGGCGATCAGCGAGGCGATGGCGTAACACAGCGCGCCGCCCGCCACCGCCAGTTGACTCGACAGCGTTCCTTTCATCCCGGTCAAGGCATCGGGACCGATCAGGACCAGCACCCCGGCAAATCCCAGCATCACGCCGAACACCTTCTTTACCGTCATCGGCTCATCGTCGATGAAGAAATGACTGAGCAACAGGGTGAACAGAGGCACATTGGCCATCAAGATCGCCGCCAGGGCGCTGTCGATGCCCTGTTCGCCCCAACTGATCAGGGAAAACGGGATCGTGTTGCCGAACAGCGCGAACAGGAAAAAGCCGCCCCAAAGCCCCACCGCGCTAGGCAGGCGTCCGCCCCGCACGCGCATGTAGGCGTAAAGGACCGCCGCCGCGATCATCACCCGCGCCGCGACCAGGCTCGACGGCGGCAGGTCGCTAACGCCGATTTTAATCGCCGCGAACGATGAACTCCAGATCGCGGCAAGCACGATGATCGACAGAATATCCCGATATCTCGACAAGGGGGCAGGCCTCCACGGCGGTCGCGCCGGTTAAATCAGATACCACAGCAGCACCGGCAAGGTGGCGAAAGAAAGCAGCGTGGACAACACCACGCCGCCCGCCACCGCCGCGGGCTGATTATTATAGCGTTGGGCGAACAGATAATTAAACACGGCGACCGGCATCGACGATTGCAAGATCACCACGCCGCGCGCCACCCCATGCAAGCCCATGATTTCCGCCGCCGCCAATCCCAACCCGAAGCCCATGCCCAGGCGCAGCGCCGCGAGAAAGGCGCTCCGCTTCAAATCGCCCACCTCCATGCGCGCCAGGGACACCCCCAGGGTGATCAACATGAGAGGGATCGTCATGCCGCCTAAGATATTCGCCGTGTCCGCCAGCCACGCCGGCGGCCTGATCCCCGAGATCAAGAAAACGAGCGCCAGGGCGACGGCGTACAGGGTGGGGATGCGCATCAACGCGCGGGGCGAAGCGCTGCCCGACGAAATAACGATGCCGAAGGTGAACTGAAAAACGACGCAAATCGCGAAATAGGCGACCGCGAACGCCAGCCCGGCGTCGCCGAAGGCGAGCAGCGCCAGCGGCAGACCCATGTTGCCGGTGTTGGGAAAGGTCATCGCCGGCAGGAAGGCCCGATAGCTGAGCCCGGCCAGACGCAACACGATCATGGCGACGACGGCGAACGACGCCAACGCCAGCGCCGAGGCCAGCGCGACATGGCCCAGCGTCGCCAGATCGCCGTGGATATTAACCAACGAACGAAAAACCAGCGCCGGCGTGCCGATGGTCACCACCAGATTGGTGATCATCGCGGTGTCGTAGATCTTGCCGCTGCGCGCCCAACGATAGCCCAGCAGGGCGCAAAGCATCACCGGGGCGACGATATTGAACAGTAAAAGGTACAAACGGCCTCCCGGAGGGGCGCCGGCACGGCGCCGTCATGGTGTTGAAGAACCCTGTTCGGAAGGGAATCAGTCCACCTTGGCGACGCGCAAAATATTGGTGCCGCCCGGCGTACCGAAGGGAATTCCCGCGACGACGACGATGGCGTCACCGGAGATGGCGATCTCCTCGCGGCGGGAAATTCGGATCGACTTTCCGACCATTTCGCTGAAACTTTGGGCGTCCTTGGTCCGTACCGCGTGGACCCCCCAGGCGAGGCACAACTTGCGCGCGACGGGCGCGAACGGGGTCAGCCCCAAAATCGGCACCGCCGGGCGTTCGCGCGCCACCCTAAGGGTGGTCGATCCCGTTGACGAGAAGGTCACGATGGCGACCGCCGAGACGGTCTCGGCGCACTGACGCGCGGCGGCGGAAATGGCGTCGGCGACGGTATGTTCCGGGGCTTGGCGTTCGGAATCCACCATGCGCCGATACAACGGGTCCAATTCGACCCGGCAGATGATCCGGTCCATGATCGACACCGATTCGACGGGGTACTTACCCACCGCCGTTTCCGCCGACAACATCACCGCGTCGGCGCAATCGTAAATGGCTGTCGCCACGTCCGAGGCCTCGGCCCGGGTCGGCGTCGGCGCGTTGACCATGGAATCGAGCATTTGCGTCGCCACCACCACGGGCTTGCCGCGGCGTCGGCACGAGGCGATGATACGTTTTTGGATGATCGGCACATCCTCGGGCGGCAGTTCCACCCCAAGATCGCCGCGCGCCACCATGACGGCGTCCGACAGTTCGACGATTTCATCCAGAAAATCGATCGCCGACGGTTTTTCCAATTTCGCCATGACGCCGGCGCGCCCTTTGACCAGAGCCTGGATTTCCTCGACGTCCGAGGGGCGCTGAACAAACGACAGCGCCACCCAATCGACCCCCAATTCAAGGCCGTATTCCAGATCCTTCAGGTCCTTGGGCGTCAGCGGCGACAGATCGAGCATGGCGCTGGGAACGTTGACACCTTTGTGGTTGGACAGCGGGCCGCCGGTGACGACTTCGGTTTCGGCATAATCGTCGCCGCAACGCACCACCCGTAGGCGGATTTTGCCGTCGTCGAGCAACAAATCCATTTCCGGCTTCAAGGCGGCGAAAATTTCGGGATGGGGAAGCGACGCACAGACGTCGTTGCCGAGAACCTCGGACAATTCCAGGCGAAACGGCTGTCCGGCGACAAGCTCCGCGCCGCCGCCCTCGAACTCGCCGACACGCAATTTGGGACCTTGCAGGTCCATCAAAATGCAAATCGGGCGGCCGTGGACCTTTTCCAGGCGACGAATAACGTCATGGCGGGCCTTATGCTCCGCATGCGCGCCGTGGGAAAAGTTAAGGCGGAAGACATCGGCGCCGGCGACGAACAGTTCGGAAATTTCTTTCTCGCTTGAACGTCCGGGACCGAGTGTCGCGATAATCTTGGCGTTGCGTTTTCTTCTCATGGTGACGACGATATTCCTGTCGAGGGGTTAAATCCAGAAAAAATAGAGCCTTTTCGCATTCTTAACGTGTCTGTCACAGTTTTGAAAAAGGCACGGCAGCGGCAAAAAAACACGCTGACGATAGCGTGTGTTCACCGATAATGGAACAACTAGGGGGCGATCAAAACGGCGCGAAAGTCGTTCACGTTGGTCCGTGTCGGCCCGCTGATCACCAAATCGCCCAAGGCCGCGAAGAAACCGTAGGCGTCGTTGTCGTCGAGCATCGCCCGCGGGTCCAGCCCCAGGGCCCGCGCCCGGCCCAGAGTGTCGGGGCGGACGATCGCCCCGGCGTTGTCCTCGGTGCCGTCAATGCCGTCGGTGTCGCAGGCCATCGCCGATACGCCGTCCAGGCCATCCAAGGCGATCGCAAGGGATAACAAATATTCGACATTGCGCCCACCGCGCCCGCCACCCGTGACCCGCACCGTGGTTTCCCCACCCGACAGCAAAATTCGTCCGCGCCCGCCCGCCGCGACCTGGGCGCATGCCAATGCCGCGTGATCCTGGCCTAGGGTGCGCGCCTCACCTTCCAGGGCGTCGCCCAGGATCGCGACCCGATAACCGTCGGCACGGGCGAAATCCGCCGCCGCCTTCAACGCCCGTAGAGGTGTCGCGACAAGGATCGTTTGCCCCCCTTCCAGACGCGGGTCGTCCGGCGCGGGGGTTTCGTCCTCGGCGGCGTCCAGGTGGCGGGCGACCGCCTCGGGCGGCGTGATGCCGTATTGGCCCAACAGGCGGCGCGCCTCGGCGAAGGTGGTCGGATCGCCCACCGTGGGACCCGACGCGATCACCGCCGGATCGTCCCCGGGAACGTCGGAGATCGCCAGGGTGACGACCCGCGCCGGATGCGCCGCTGCGGCCAAGCGTCCGCCCTTGATCGCGGACAGATGCTTGCGCACGCAATTCATCTCGTCGATCGACGCGCCGCTGGTCAACAGGTCGGCGTTCACCGCGCGTTTATCCTCAAGGCTCACCCCCGGGGCGGGCAGCGTCAGCAAGGCCGAACCACCTCCCGAAATCAAACAGATCACCAGATCGTCGGCGCCGAGCCCCGACACCATCGCCAACATCCGCCGCGCCGCCGCTTCGCCGGCGGCATCGGGCACCGGGTGGGCGGCCTCGACGACTTCGATCCGTCGGCACGGCGCACCATGACCATAGCGCGTCACCACGAGACCTTCGACATCGGGCAGCCCCAAGGCATCGCGGCGCGGCCAATGACGTTCCAACGCCAAGGCCATGCTCGCGGCGGCCTTTCCCGCGCCGACGACCAACGTGCGTCCGTGCGGCGGGACGGGCAAGTGCGGCGGCAAAACGCGCCCGGGGTCGGCCGCCGCCAAACAGGCCGCGAACATCCCCTTAAGGACGGCATCGGGCGATTGCATCGCGTTTCCCTGACAAAAAAATCCGAAGGCGACAAAATAGCCGCTCATCGTAATCCAACCCCAAGCGATGGCAAGGGACGAAATGGCGTTTTCCCGCTCCGTCGCCATTCTCCCGTCGCCATTTTCCCCGTCACTGTGGGCGTCACTATGGGCGTCACCATGGGCATCGTGTTCACAACGGCGCAAACATGGTACGCTGCCTTTCGTCTCTCAAGCATAGCCACCGCGACCGGAAGTCAGTCCGCCATGATGAAAAAAACCGTTTCCAACGCCTTACTCTCGTTATTCATGGATAAGTCGGCACGGGAAAAATTAAACCGCGTAAAACCTCGGCGCGCACGTCTTCGACGCCTTCGCTATCGACGCCGCCCCCTCGCGTTCCCACCGCCCCGCCGCGCCCACCCGCAACCGACGACGCCCATGCCCACCTAGACGAAAAACTGGAAAACGCAAAACGCACCCTGACGTCCGACCGCCGCGCCTTGATTCGCTCGGCCTTGAAAATTCAACGCGATCAGGCAAAAATGCTCAATGAAATCGACGCCGAAGACCGCGACCGCCTGCGCGCCATAGCGCTCAGTCGCCTCGCCCCCCACCGCAAGGGCGACTGAACGGCGAAGACGATACGACGCAGGGGCGACGCAGGGGCGACGCAGGGCCCTAGATTGGATAGCCTATAGAAAATAAAGATTTTTTCCCCCTCCGACTTCGCTCTATGATCGTCCTCGGCGAGTCCGTTCAGATCATGTTTGCAATTGTGGACCATAATTCCGATATATCTAGAAATTCAGCGTTAACATCCCGATGAAGAAAGGTGCGAAAAGCGTATGTCCCCGTCCAATACGCCCCAAGATCAAAACAAGGAATCCGCGCTTTTAAAAGCCGAACTGTCCGGTCTCTTTCAATATATTCAGCGGGTCCGCAAGGAAATCGCCCACATCTCACGCCCGGCCGACGAGGATCACCATTTCGAGACCATGTCCGAACAGCTGGATGCGGTCATCCGAGCCACGGATGAGGCGTCGGATACGATTATGAGCTGTGCGGAGAAGAACGAAGAGTTGGCGAACGCATGCAAGCAATTGGTGAGCGACCCAACCGCGCTGAAGGTCCTCGCGCAGATTTCCGAAAATCACATGAAGATCATTGAGGCCTGCTCGTTCCAAGATCTAACCAGCCAGCGCGTGACCAAGGTCGCCCGGTCGATTACCTATGTCGAAGACCGGGTCGGCGCCCTGGCCGAATTATGGGGCAAGAACGAAATCGATAAAGTTAAAGTCGTCGGCGTCGAAAAGACCGAGGACGAAAAACTTCTCCACGGCCCGCAGGACCCCGAACGGGCGATCAGCCAGGCCGAGATCGACGCCCTATTCGATTAAGAGACGTCCCGGACATCACCCCCACGACCTAATTCTGCGCACCCGCGCTTGGTCGAGGCGGACCGGCGTGATAGGCTCTTTTCCCGTTTCCTTCCTCCGCTATAAAAGAGAACATCATGATCCGCACAGTGATCCGTAAATTTACCGTGTTGTTGCCCATCGTGGGATTATTCGTCGCCGCCGTCGGGGTTTGCGTCCCGGCGTCCGCCGCCACCCTCAAGCTCGACCCCGAAAACACCCTGTACATGGACCTCAAGGACGGCCGGGTCGTCATTCAGATGCGCCCCGACCTCGCCCCGCACCATGTGGCGCGCATCAAAGAACTGGTTCGCCAAGGGTTTTACGACGGGCTGACCTTCCATCGGGTGATCGCGGGCTTCATGGCTCAGACCGGCGACCCTAGGGGAGACGGCACCGGGGGATCGGGGCAAAAGCTGAAGGCCGAATTTTCCGACGCGCCGCATGTTCGCGGCACGGTGTCGATGGCCCGCGCCCGTTCGATCGACAGCGCCGATAGCCAATTTTTCATCGTCTATTCGCGGGCCGCTAATTTGGACGGCCAGTACACGGTATGGGGACAAGTGGTTCAGGGCATGCGCTTCGTCGATATGATCAAACGCGGCAACCCGGCGGCGAACGGCATGGTCGTCAACCCCGACAAAATCATCCGCATGCAGGTCATGGCCGACGTCAAACCCGCCGCCAAGCCATAAAGCGCCCTCATGATTTTCGACGCCGTGTCGCCGTCACGCGCCGCGCCCGTTGTTGGCGCGGCCGTTGTCATTGCGTCATTGCGCGGCCTGGGGCGCGCTGCGGCCCAGCACCGAGATATTTTCCGCCGACGGATGACTGGGCACCAGTCGCGCCAAGCCCAGGGACAACACCGCGATTACCGCCCCGGCGTAAAACACATATGACGGCGACAGCGTCCACAACACCCCGAAGCTGATCGGAATCACCACCGCGGCGATATGATTGATAGTAAAGCTGACACCCGAGGTCGAAGCCACGTCCGCCGGATCGGCGATCTTCTGAAAATAGGTTTTGCTGGCGATCATCATCGAAAAAAACAGGTTATCGACAACATACAGCCCCCCCGCGACCCAGACGTTGTCAACGACCGCATAGGACAAAAATACCACGATCAAGCCGATGTATTCGCTGCTGAGCACTTGGCGTTCGCCAAAACGCCCGATCATGCGCCCGACAAACGGGGCGAACCACATGCTGATCGCATTGTTAATCAGCATCAGCAAGGCGATATGGGCGGCGTCCAGGCCGAATTTCTGGACCATTAAAAACCCGGCGAAAACGATAAAAATCTGCCGCCGCGCCCCCGACATAAAGGTCAGTAAATAATACAGCCAATAGGCCTTGCGCAGGACAAGGTGCTTGTTTTGAATGGTTTGTCCCTCGAAGCGAGGAAAGGCGATCCAGCAGGCGATGACCGTCAGGATCGTCAGCGACCCACCGATCACATACAGCCACTTCATGTCGATGGCGAACACTTCGAGGCCTAGCCACAGCACGGCGAACACCCCGAGCGAAGCCATCGCGCCCATCGAAATCATTCGCCCCATGGCGACCGGCGCGCGCCCCTTGCTGAGCCACTGCAAGGACAGCGATTGGCGCATGGTCTCGAAATAATGAAAGCCCGTAGACATGATGACCGTGGTCACGTAAAGGCCGATTACCGAGGGGAAAAAACCGGTCAGCGCAGTCCCCAACCCCAGCAACATCATAGCCAAATAGGCAAACGGCTGTTCGCGCAGAAACAGCAACACGAACACCGCGCTGAACGCCAGAAAACCGGGAATTTCGCGCAGACTCTGTAGGGTGCCGATCTCGATCCCGCCAAATGACGCCCGGTGAACGGCGAAGTTGTTCAGCAGCGCCATCCATGTCGCGAAACTAAGCGGCATCGCGACCGACAACACCAACAACAACATTTCCGGGGTGCGCCAAGTCCGTGCGACGGACGGCGGTGGGGTTTGGTTTTGCAACGACATCGATACGTTTTCCTGCGCTTGCGCCGCGACGGAACACCCACCGCGGCATTTTGCTGTCCTTCCACTTTTAACAAAGATTGAAAGCGGCTAATATTCAAAATTATGACAAAAAATATCGAAAAAGAGCCATCTACGCGCATCAACGCCATTCCGGGCGTTCAACTGGACGCCGACGACATCCCCCGCCCCGTCGTGGTGCGCGTGACCACCCTGGAGCGCGGACAAAGCGTGCCCACCCACGCCCACGCCCGCGCCCAACTGGTATACGCCGCCGAAGGCGTGGTCACGGTCGCCACGCCAAGCGGGATTTGGGTCGCCCCGCCATCGCGCGCGGTGTGGGTCGCCCCCGACGTCGAACATAGCGTTCGGGCGTCGAGCCGGGCGGTCATGAACAATCTGTTCCTCGTTCCCGCCCTTGCCCGTCAATTGGCGTTGCCCTCCTGTTGCGTGGTCGCCGTTCCGGATCTGCTGCGCACCCTGCTCGCCCACGGTGCGCAAATGCCGACTTTGTACGAAGAGACCGGCCCGGACGGACGCATCGTCGGCGTTATCGTCGATCAAATTCGGATATTGAAAACCCAACCCCTACATCTTCCCGCGCCCAGCGACCCCCGGCTCAAGATAATCGCCGACGCCCTAATCGCAAACCCCGCGGACAAACGGACGTTGGCGCAATGGGCGCGCGTATCGGGGGCCAGCACGCGCACCCTGGCGCGCCTTTTTCCCCGCCAGACCGGCATGAATTTCGCCCAATGGCGCCAACAGGCCCGCCTGCTCGAAGCATTGAGACGGCTCGCGCACAAGCAACCGGTGACGACGATCGCCCTCGATCTCGGCTACGACAGCCCGAGCGCCTTCATCGCCATCTTTAAGAAGGCGATGGGCGCGACGCCCGGAAAATATTTCGATGGCGCCCCCGCCTCCGCACGAAAGCGACACACTTAAGGCGCGGACGAAACCACCGCGCCGAGGGCGTTTTCGATCGCCGCCATCGCCCGGTCGAGTTTGTCCCCGTCGGGGCCGCCGGCCTGCGCCATGTCGGGCCGACCGCCGCCGCCTTTGCCGCCGACCGCCGCCGCCCCGGCGCGCACCAGATCGACGGCGCTGACCTTGTCCTTGATATCCGCGCTGACCGCCACCACCAGAGACGCCTTGCCTTCGACGTTCGAGCCCAGCGCGGCGACGCCCGAGCCTATCTGGCTCAAAATTTCGTCGGCCATGCCCTTGAGGTCCTTGGCGGGCACGCCTTCCATGATGCGCGGCGCGAAGGCGATATCACCGACCGTCTTGGCCGGGGCGCGCCCGCCGCCGGACGCCATCCGGCGGCGGGTTTCGAGCAGTTCGCGTTCCAACTTCTTACGCTCGTCCATCAAGGCGCGTATCCGCGCGGGAACCTCGGCGGGCTGGCTTTTCAGCAAAGCCGCCGCCTGACCGAGCGCCTTTTCGTGGTCGTCCAAATAGGCCAGCGCGCCCTCGCCGGTCAACGCCTCGATGCGACGCACCCCGGCGGCCACGGCGCTTTCGGAGACCATCTTGAAGACGCCGATATCGCCGGTCCGCCCGACGTGGGTGCCGCCGCACAGCTCGACGGAAAAGTCATCATCGCCGGGCGCACCTTCGGGATTTTTCGAGCCCATCGAGACCACCCGCACTTCGTCGCCGTATTTTTCGCCGAACAACGCCATCGCGCCCGCCTCGACCGCCGCGTCGGGAGCCATCAGGCGGGTCGTCACCGCCGTGTTGGCGCGAATCTGGGCGTTCACCGCGGCCTCGACCTCGGCCAGGACATCGGGCGTGATCGCCATCGGGTGGCTCACATCGAAACGCAGGCGCTCGGCGGCGACCAACGACCCCTTTTGGGTGACATGTTCGCCCAGGGCGCCGCGCAAGGCGGCGTGCAGCAAATGAGTCGCCGAATGGTTGGCGCGCAGGGCGCCGCGGTACGCATGATCGACCCGCAAGGTGACCTCATCGCCGACATTGACCACGCCTTTGCCGACCCGCACGACGTGAACGTGCACATCGCCCAAGACCTTTTTGGTGTCAAGAACCTCCAACACGGCGCCGGCGGCGGTCTCGATCACGCCGCGATCGCCCATCTGGCCGCCCGATTCACCGTAGAACGGCGTCTGGTTGACGAGCACCTGGAGCTCTTCGCCCGCCGCGCCCGCCGTCACCCGTTCACCGCCGCGAACCAGGGCGGTGACCCGGCCCTGGGCCTCTTCCTTAAGGTAGCCGAGAAACTCGCTGGCCCCGACGTCTTCGCGCAAATCGAACCAGATGCGGTCGGTCGCCGCCGCGCCGGACCCCGCCCAGGCCTTGCGCGCCTCGGCGCGTTGGCGCGCCATGGCGGCGTTGAACCCGGCCTCATCGACCGCCAGGCCGCGCGAACGCAGCGCGTCCTGGGTCAAGTCGAGGGGAAAGCCATAGGTGTCGTACAACTTGAACGCCGTTTCGCCGTCCAGAACCCCCTTATCGCCGAGAGCGGCGGTTTCTTCATCGAGCAGGCGCAGACCACGATCCAAGGTTTTCTTGAAGCGCGTTTCTTCCAATTTCAGAGTTTCGCTGATCAGCGCCTTGGCGCGCACCAGTTCGGGATAGGCTCGGCCCATTTCACCGATCAGGGTCGGCACCAAACGCCAGATCAGCGGCTCGCTGGCGCCGATCAAGTGGGCATGGCGCATGGCGCGGCGCATGATCCGGCGCAGCACGTAGCCGCGCCCCTCGTTCGAGGGCAGCACCCCGTCGGCGATCAAAAAGGCGGTGGCGCGCAGGTGATCGGCGATGACCCGGTGGGAAACCTTGTGCGGGCCGTCCGGCGCGGTGCCCGAAGCCTCGGCCGAGGCGCGAATCAGACCGCGCATCAAATCGATTTCGTAGTTGTCGTGGGTGCCCTGCATCACCGCGGCGATGCGCTCCAACCCCATTCCGGTGTCGATCGACGGACGGGGCAAATCGACCCGCTCGTCGGGAGTCTTCTGCTCGTACTGCATGAAGACCAGGTTCCATATTTCGATGAAGCGGTCGCCGTCCTCGTCGGGGCTTCCCGGGGGGCCGCCGGGGATGTGATCGCCATGATCGTAGAAAATCTCCGAACAGGGGCCGCACGGGCCGGTATCGCCCATCGCCCAGAAGTTATCCGAGGTCGCGATGCGGATGATGCGGTCCTCGGGCAGGCCCGCGATTTTCTTCCACAGATCGAAGGCCTGATCGTCATCGGCGTAAACGGTGACCAGCAGTTTGTCCTTGGGCAGGGCGAATTCCTTGGTGATCAAGGTCCACGCCAATTCGATCGCGGTGTCCTTGAAATAATCGCCGAACGAAAAATTTCCCAGCATTTCGAAAAAGGTATGGTGCCGCGCGGTATACCCGACATTTTCCAAATCGTTGTGCTTGCCCCCCGCACGCACGCATTTTTGCGATGTCGCGGCGCGCGTGTAGGGGCGGGTCTCGGCGCCCGTGAAGACGTTCTTGAACTGCACCATCCCGGCGTTGGTGAACATCAACGTCGGGTCGTTGTGCGGCACCAGAGGACCGGACGCGACCTTGGCATGTCCATTGGCGGCGAAATAATCGAGGAAGGTGTCGCGAATATCGTTAACTGTCTTCATGGGGGTGACCGGTCACTTCTAAACGTCTGGATTACGGGCGCACGTCGACGCGCGCGCATAAATACGCACACGGGGTGTGAACCCACGCTTTTACAGCGAACCCCGTACCCTGTCCAGATGCAGCGCCCCACCATCGCAAGGACGGCGCACAAGGACGGCGCACAAGGATCGCGCCCTTTCGCGGTTCGGATGTCCTTCGCGGCCTCGGCGCCCCGACAGACCCACGGACCAGGGGATGGGGATGGAGGATGGGGATGGGGAATGAGGGATGGGGGCTGGAGGCTGGGGATGAGGGATAGGAGATGGGCGACGAGACAAAAAGCCCCCCGACGCGCCGGAGGGGCTTTGCGCCGGAGGGACTTTATAATGTCATTCGTGTACCGTCGTCCGCGGGCGCGATCGGTAAAGTCCGCGAGCGGGTGACGGGACGGTTATGCCTCGGGCGGGGTGTCGCCATCGCCGTCGGGGGAGCCGATCATCATTTCGTCGGCGATCAAGCCGGCGTTGGCGCGGATTTTAGTCTCGATCTCTTGGGCCATCTCGGGATGCTCGCGCAGATAGGTCTTGGCGTTTTCCCGACCCTGACCGATTCTCTCGGAGGAATAAGAAAACCACGAGCCGGATTTCTCGACCAATCCCGCCTTGACGCCAAAGTCGAGCAATTCGCCCATCTTGGAGACGCCTTCACCGTACATGATATCGAACTCGACAACCTTGAACGGCGGCGCCAGCTTGTTCTTGACCACCTTGACCCGGGTTTGGTTGCCGACGATTTCATCGCGATCCTTAAGCGCGCCGATACGGCGGATTTCCAGACGCACCGAGGAATAGAACTTGAGGGCGTTGCCCCCCGTGGTGGTTTCCGGGTTGCCGAACATGACGCCGATCTTCATGCGTATCTGATTGATGAAGATAATCATCGTGTTCGACCGCGACACCGACCCGGTCAGCTTGCGCAAGGCCTGGCTCATCAGGCGCGCCTGCAGACCGACGTGATGGTCGCCCATCTCCCCTTCCAATTCGGCGCGGGGCACCAGCGCGGCGACGCTATCGACGACCAGGATGTCGATCGCCCCCGAACGCACCAGGGTATCGGCGATTTCCAGCGCCTGCTCGCCACCGTCGGGTTGGGAAATCAGCAAATCGTTGATATCTACCCCCAATTTGACGGCGTAAGACGGATCGAGTGCGTGTTCGGCGTCGATAAAGGCGCAGGTGCCGCCTTTTTTCTGTGCTTCGGCCACCGCGTGCAGAGCGAGCGTGGTCTTGCCCGAGCTTTCCGGGCCGTAAATTTCGATAATGCGCCCACGCGGCAATCCACCGATGCCCAGGGCGATATCCAGTCCCAAGGATCCGGTCGAGATGGCGTCCGCCTCGACCGTTTCACGCTGTCCCAATCGCATGACCGACCCCTTGCCAAAGGCCCGTTCAATTTGCCCAACGGCGGCTTCCAGAGCCTTATTCTTATCCATGGTGTCCTTTTCAACGAGTCGTAGCGCGCTTTGTGACATGATCCGGCCTCACTTATTCCATAAGGGTATGATGGATGCAACGCTCATAAATGTACACGTTTTGTTCTTATGCGCAAGCGCATATTTTAACTTATTGATATACAATAATTTTTATGGGTATGTTCCGTTTTGGTTCATGATTTTTTTGCGCCCCCCTCGTAAGATGAATTCAATGTGGGAAAAAGCTGCCCTCCGACGCGGCGCACGTTCGCCACGACGGCGGTCAGGCGCCGTCGAGGACGTCCTTGACCTTGCCCGCCAGAGCCTTCAGCGTGAACGGCTTGGCCAGGAAATGGATGTCGCCCTGAGCCGTGATGCCGCCGGGGGTGACATCCTCGGCATAACCGGAAATGAGTATGACCTTGATGTCGGGCAGTTCCTGGCGCACCAGCTGGACCAGCGTCGGGCCATCCATGCCCGGCATCACGACATCCGAAATAATGAGGTCGAGCGGGCGTTCGGCGACGTTGATGGCGTCCAGCGCAGCCTCGCCGTTTTCGGTGTCGATCACGTGGTAGCCTTTATTCCTGAGGGCCTGGGCCGCGAACATGCGCACCGCGTCCTCATCCTCGACCAGCAACACCGTCGCCGAGCCGGTCAGGTCGGGTTCGACCGGGGTGGAGGGGAGGCTTTCTCCGGCCGCGCCGGCCTTTTCATCGTCGCCGTCGCGCGCGCCTTGCCCTCCGGTCCCGCTCGTCGTCCCCGCACGATAACGATCGAGCGCCGGCGCATCATCCCTGGCGCGCGGCAGGTAAATCGAAAACACCGTGCCTTCGCCGGGGGCGCTGTCGAGCAGCAAAAAGCCTCCCGTCTGATGAACGATGCCGTACACCGTGGACAACCCCAGCCCGGTGCCCTCGCCGACGTCCTTGGTGGTGAAGAACGGCTCGAAAATGCGTTCCATGTTTTCCTTAGCGATGCCGACTCCGGTATCCATCACATCGACCACGACATACTCGCCGGGGGGGACCACCTCGTGACCACGCTGAATGGCCTCGCCCAAGGATCGGTTGGCGGTGCGTACGGTCAGCGTCCCCCCACCCGGCATGGCGTCGCGAGCGTTGACGGCGAGGTTGATGATAACCTGTTCGAACTGCCCCTTGTCGGCGCGCACCGGCCACAGGTCGCGGCTATGCTCGAACTGTAAATCGATGGTCGGGCCAAGCAGACGATCGAGCAAGGTATTGGACAGTTCGGCCAGCACCTCGCTGAGGTCGATCATCTGGGGTTTCAAGGTCTGTTTGCGCGAAAAGGCCAACAAATGGCGTACCAAGCCTGTCGCCCGCAAGGCGTTGTTACGAATTTGCATAACATCGGCGAAGGATGGATCGTCCGGCCCATGGCGGGTCAACAGCAGATCGGAAAATCCGATCATCGCCGTCAGAAGATTGTTGAAATCGTGCGCGACCCCCCCCGCGAGTTGTCCGATCGCCTGCATTTTCTGCGACTGGGTGAATTGCACCTCCAGGTGTTTTTGTTCGGTGGTGTCGATGAAATGCAGGACCAGGCCCGAGACGTCGCCCGCCGCGTCCTCCATCTTCGAGGCGTATAGCGAGGCCACCACCTCGCGGTTGGCCGAAGCCGGCATGTGCACTTCGAGATGCGCCGCGCGCGAGATTCCCATCACCACCTTGGACAATTGCCCGGCGACGTCGTTACGATCCTCCATCGCCAAGCGTTCGGAAAAGGCCCGCCCGCAAACGTCATCGCGGTGTTTTCCGATCAAATTCAAAAAGGCGCGATTGGCCTCGGTGACATTGCCCGATAGATCGATCAACACGATCCCCACCGGGGCCTCATCGAACAGCCAGCGCACTTTTTGCGCGGCGCGGCGGACATCGCGATCGTCGCGGTTATCCCCCGCGCCGGTCCAGGTGACGTCGCGCAGCACCACCGAGCGGCTGTAGAGCATGTCGCCCGCATCGTCCGCCCGTGCGTTTTGGAGTAAAAAGGCCTTGAAATTGTCGCCCATTTTACTGAGCAGCGTCACCTCGCCGTGGGCGACGTCGCCCCCGCTTTCGGTCTCGGCGCCCTCCTCATCCGCATCGTACCCCCCCGAGGCGATGACGTAATCGGAAAAAGATCGTCCTTGCCTGCGCATTTCCTCGAAGGACTGTCCCAGCCACTGCGCCAACACCATATTCGCGAAAATCATTTTCCCCGCCCCATCGACGGAGAAAAAACCGACCGGAAGATTGTCCAACAAATCGGCGAGCAATTCACCCTCGCGGCGGCGGACTTCCTCCAACTCGCGGCGCGCGGTCACGTCGCGCACGCTCCACGCCACGTGGTCGCGCCGCTCGGCGAAGACGCGCGCGTCGATGTGATACCATAAGCGTTCGCCGTCCGCGCCTTTAAGGGGGACTTCGACATGCCCCGGAACCCCGTCGTAGGCGGCGCGCATGAAGTGGGAAAATTCCTCGATCACGGCGTCGCCACCGTCCAGCGCGTCTTGAATAGTGGCCATGGAGGTCGCCCCGCCGAGACGCCGGCATAGATCGACAAACGCCGGGTTGGCGAACGTCGTCGCTCCGCCGATCCGCGCCAGCATTACGCCCTCGGGAGAGGATGACACCGCTTCGAGAAAAAGCCCGGACAGGTCTCCCTCCCGGCGTTGATTATAAAGCCCGTAAGCAACGCCAAACAGGCCCGCCAAGCCGAGCAGGGCCGCGCCGGCGAGCCATCTCACGGGATCGCCGAGCGGCCCGCCGGCGGGAACGAAAAAACCGAACCCACCCGCCGCCACGGCGGCCAAAACGAAAATCAGGAGATACGGGGCCGGCGCGCGAAAAAAACCCGCCCTGCGCCGGGGCGTCAGGATCGGCGGGACGCTTCGCGGCGGGCGTTTTTCTTCGGAGGCGCCGCGAAGTCCTTCGGGAAGATCATCAGAGGCGGTTCGGGGAACAGTCTGGGAATCCGTCGCGGGTCCATCGCCGATCCCGGCCCCGTCACCGGCCCCGTCACCGACCACGCCCGAACGCCGCGGGTCCGCGTCACGCACGCCGTCGCCTTGTTGGTCCGCAATCGGAGGCGCGGGAAAGGTCGGTTGTTCAGGCACTCGGTATTTTCCCTTTTAGCCGCATGACATAACCGATCACCTCGGCCACCGCATTGTAATGCTCCGCCGGGATTTCTTCGTCAAGTTCGACGGCCGCGTACAGGGCGCGCGCGAGCGGTGGATTTTCGACCACCGGCACGTCGTTCGCCTTGGCCACATCACGAATTCTAAAGGCCAGCGTATCGACCCCCTTCGCGACCACCCTGGGGGCGCTCATGGACTCCATGGAGTAGGACATCGCCACCGCGTAATGGGTCGGGTTGGTCACCACCACGTCGGCCTCGGGCACGGCGGACATCATGCGTTGATTGGCCCGCTCGGCGCGAATCCGCCTGATCCGCGCCTTGATCTGAGGATCGCCCTCGCTTTGCTTGTGTTCGTCCTTCACCTCCTGCTTGGACATTTTCATGCTTTTGGTGAATTCAAACTTTTGATAGAAAAAATCGAGCACCGAAATCGCCACCATGACCCCCAGGGTGCCGACCGCAAGCATAACGGAAATCTTATGAATGCGATCCAAGATCGCCACCATGTCGTAGTCCGCCATCAGCCTGACGTCCTGCATGAGCGGGATGGTCAATCCGAACGCCACCAGCGAAACGATGATCAGTTTGATCACACCCTTGACGAACTCGACCAGGGAGCGGGTCGAAAACATCCGCGTCGCGCCCTTTAAAAGGGAAATTTTAGACAGTTCCGGCGCCAGTTTCGACGGCGCGATCAGCAGTCCGGTTTGCGCCACGCTGGCGAAAATCGCCAGGACAAACAGGCCGCCGAATACCGGCGCGACAATCCACCCCAGGCGCTCGAGAACGTTCGTCATGAGCGTGCGCAAATCGAATAGATTGACCGAAAAGGCGTCGGGCTGGGCGATAAACACCGTGATCACGTCTTTGACGTTGCGCGCCATCCAGGGCGCCAAAACGGCCAGGGACAACGCCCCACCCAGGATGATCATCGCACTTTTGACTTCCTGGGACGAGCCGACCTGCCCCTTCTCCCGGGCGTTGGACAGTTTTCGGTCCGTCGGGTCTTCGGTTTTTTGCGAATCGTCTTCTTCTGCCATTACCCGCCTCTAACCGCGATACGCCGCGCACCGACGCCATGCTTCGGGGTCTCCGCGCTCACGGGGAAAGAAACCGCGTGAGGCCATCCTGGAAGTGCCGCAGGAAGACAAGCATAATCCCCGAGATCGTGATCATTAACAATGAAATCTGCATCGTTACCTGAACGGGCAGGCCGAAAAAGAATACCGGCAACTGCGGCATCAAACGGCCCAACAACCCCAAACCGATATAATAGGCCAGCCCCGCCACCAGCAACGGCGAGGACAACTGTATGCCCAAGGCGAAACTATCCATCGTCACCCGACCCATGGTTTGCGCCATGTCTCCCCAGGGTAAAACCTGCCCGGGCACGAACAACGTGTAGCTATCGACGATGGCGCTAAGCATCCAATAATGAAGGTTGGTGACGAAAATCAGCGTGATCGCGGTAATTCCCATGAAAGACGATAAAATAGAACTTTGCTGTTCGACCACGGGATCGACGACAAAGGCGTTGCTGAGCGAGGAGACGAACGAAAACACCGTTCCCGCCGTTTGCAGCGCCGCCATCAAAATAAAAGGGATCAGCCCCAGGAACAGGCCGACGATGGCCTCCCCACCCAGCAGCAGGGCCAAGTTGGCCGGGGCCGCGGGCATCGCCGGCAGATGGGGGGCGATCATCGGCATCATGGCGAAACTGACGGTTAACGCCAAAATCAGCCGCGCGCGCAGACTGACGTAAGGTGCGGAAAAACCCGGCATCACGCCCATCGCCGAGCCGACGCGGGTAAAGATCAGCAGAAAATCAAAAATGTTGGTGTTGAGGAGTTCCTGGAGCATCGCCCCCCCGTCAACCCAATGTCGCGATACGGCCGTACAAGCGTTGGGCGAACTCGATCACGGTGGTCATCATGAACGGCATGAAAATGATCAAGGCGAGAAAAATCACCAGAATTTTGGGAACGAAGGTCAAGGTCATTTCTTGAATCGTGGTCAAGGCCTGAAACAGCGCGATCACAAGGCCGATCAGCAACCCCGCCAACATGATCGGACCCGCCGTTTGAATCACGACCCACATGCCCTCGCGGGCGATTTCGAGAACGTCAACTTCATTCATGGCCCAACCTCAGCCCTCAATTTCGGCGTTTTAACATATCGCCCCGCCCGTTTGTGGTGAAAGAGCTAAAAAAAAAGCGACCGCCAGAGAACGAGGAACGCCCCCCCCAACCGACGACTTGGGCCGACGACTTGGGCCAACGACTTGGGCCAACGACTTGGACCAGTGACTTGAGCCGGCCCCTTGTGGTCGGGCGCGCACGGCGCACGGGTTGGCGCCGGATCAGATCGGCATGCGCAAAATTTCCTTGTACGCATCGACCACCTTATCGCGCACCGAGACGACGGTCTGCAAGGTCAATTCGGCTTCCGAAACGGCAGTGACAACCTGGGTGACGTCGGCGCGGTCGCGGATCGCCGCGATCGAGGCTTGCTCGCCTTTTTGTCCGATCTGGACGGCCTGATCGATCGCGCCTTTGACCAGAGAGGCGAAAGTGCCGTCCTTGGGCTTGTCCGCCGACGGAGAAATCCCCCCCGACGGTCCCGACGTCCCCGATGACGCCGAGCGCGCCGTTTGCGTGTATGCGTTAATCGCGTTGGCGATCGTTCCGGCTCCGGTTACGGCCATGACGTTCTCCTTTTTTCAGGCGGCGCGATTAACGCAGCAACCCAATCGTTTCCTGCAACATCCCCTTGGACGTTTTTAAAACATTCAAATTGGCCTCGTAGGACCGCTGCGCCTCGCGCATGTCCATCATTTCGATCAGGGAATTGACGTTCGGCGTCAACACATAACCGTTGGCGTCGGCCGCGGGATGGGACGGATCATAGCGTCGCCCGAAATCGGAACGGTCCCGCGTCACCCTATCGACACGCACGGTGTCGATTCCGGTGGCGCGGTCCAATTGATTGCGGAATGTCACAATTTTGCGGCGATACGGCAATTCGCCCGGTCCCTTGGGCAGCGACGACGCATTGGCGATATTTTCCGAGATAACGCGCAACCGCGTGCCCTGGGCCTTCATGCCCGATGACGAAATGCGCAGTGTTTTCAGAAGATCATCCATGCTCAATGTCCATTCCTCGGCGACTTCACGCGGCCCTTACGCCACCGCGCGCCGCCTAACGGCCCTTGCCGATAGCGATACGAATAAGCCCCAGGTTTTTGCGATAAAGCTCCGTGGTCAGGCGATGCTGGATCGCCGTTTCGTTGACCTTGGCCATCTGTTCTTCCAACACCACGGCGTTGCCGTCGGGGGCGGTTTCATAAGGCTTTGTATCGACGACCTCGCGAAAAGGGGATACGGCCTTACGCTCGCCGCCCAGATGTTGGTTATTGGTCACCTCCATATTAAGCGGGGGCAACTGCTGACGCTGCACCATATCCTTGAAGCTGAACGGCTTCAGGTCGTGGGGCTTGTATCCCGGCGTGTCGGCGTTGGCGATGTTTTGCGACAACAACTCCTGACGGCGGGCAAGCCAGTCCATGCGCCCCTTGATCGCGCCGAACAGGGTGAACTTGTTAAAATCCATGACCTCCACCGATCCAAAATCGCACGCGCCCCACGGGCCCTTTTCGCCAGGCTTCCCACTTTTCCGCAGTCGCACTCCACCTCGACGTACTCCACGGGCGGCGCGCTCAATACTAAGTGTGTTATGGTGACCGGCAAATCTTAAGATTCATTGAATCACGCCTTCAAAAAACTGTTTCAAAGTAACGCGTTGATTCAAAATGAGTCTTTATTTTTACGCCGGGCCATCGCCCCATCGGTCATTACCCATCGATCATTAAACGAATATTAAAGGACCCCATGTAATTTGTACCATAGGCGCTCGGAACAGAAGGCGCGAAACAATCTCGGGGAATGGATGGAACCGTTGAGCAGGCCGAACGATCGCACGCCCCCCCGCCAAGATGCGCCCAAGGGTGCGCCCGAGGATGTGCGCGCCGATGCATCCGCGGGCGCGCTGAAAGACGCCATCGCGGTCGCTTTGAAATACGACCCCGGGGACGCGCGCGCGCCCAAAGTGGTCGCCGGGGGACGCGGGCATATCGCCGAGCAAATTCTACAAATCGCCTTCGATCGCGGAATCAAGGTGCGTAAGGACGCCGATCTCGCCCAGATCCTGAGCGTGATCGACATCGACAGCGAAATTCCCCTGGAAGCCTTCGCCGCGGTCGCCGAAATTCTGGTGTATGTGTACCGCGCCAACGATCGTCTCGACGAATTGGAGGGGGGGCCGAGCGCACGGGACGCCGCCGGGAACATCGACGGCGCGCGGCAAAACGACGACGAAGGGAAAACCTCTCCTCGGCGCAAGGACGAACAATGACGGAACCACACCCCCCTTCATCTTTTGACAAACCCACTGATTTTGACGAGGCCGCCGAAAAAGTGCGCATGCTGCTCGCCACGTCACGCCGCCTGATGGCCGAGGGGCGTCTCGTTGACCTGACCCAGATCGAGGTTAAGATCAGAAACTTGTGCGAGCAGGCCAAAGCGCTCCCCGAGAATAGCCGGGACGCGGCGCGCGGCGTCCTCGAAGGCCTGCTCGGCGAAGTTGACGACGCACAAAGCAAACTGGAGGCGCAATTCGGCGCGGCGCTATCGGCGTTGCCCCACCGCGAGGCGGCCCAGGCTTACACTCAGGCCTACGGACGACCGCACGCGCAACCCGCCGAGAAAAACGCCCCACCCGGCGATGACGATACGGACGCCGGAGACCATCCCGAACCCGAACCCGAACCCGACCCCAAACCCAGCGTCGATGTTGACGACACGCACACCTGAACCAATAATGACGCCTCCCTTGGCGTCGCCGGCTAATATCGAGTTTTCATGGAACCGACAAACTACCTTCGTTTCGCCCTCGCCCTGGTTTTCGTCGTCGCCCTGATCGTAGGGCTGGCCGGATTGGCGCGTCGGTACGGTTTCGCCGGGGCCGCCCCCGTCGTCGCACGGCGCGCCCGGCGGCTGAAACTTCTCGAAGTGCTGCCCCTCGACTCCAAACGTCGTTTGGTCCTGGTCCGCCGAGACGATCGCGAACATCTCGTTTTGCTGGGCGCAAGCACGGAAACCGTTCTGGAAAGCGCGCCCGCCCCATCGCCGAGCGTCGCCGCCTCCGGAACGGGGCAAACCTCCCTGCCCAACGACGCCCGGAACGCCGCGAACGCGGGAGGGCCGTTATCGTGAATGCGCGCCGCGCCTTACCGCTTTTGCTCCTCGCCGCCATGGGCGGGGCCGCGCTTGTGCTGGGCGCGCTCGTCGCGCCCGCCGACGCCTGGGCGCAGAGCCTCAATTTGAACCTTGGCCCCAACGCCGGAGGCTCGACCACCAGCTACATCATCCAGCTGATCCTGCTGCTCACCGTCCTCAGCCTAGCCCCCGGCATCTTGATCATGGTGACCTCGTTCACCCGGATCATCATCGTGCTGTCGTTCCTGCGCACCGCGCTGGGAACCCAGCAGACCCCCCCCAACCAAGTTCTGGTCAGCCTGGCGATGTTCCTCACCGCCTTCATCATGATGCCGACCTTCCAAACCGCATGGGATACCGGGGTTCAGCCCTTGATCAACGGCGACATCGACCAAACCGAGGCCTTCAACCGCACCGTCATTCCCTTCGAAACGTTCATGAAAAAACACGTCCGCGAGCAGGATTTGGCGCTATTCATCGATATGGCGGGGCTCAGCGACCAGCAGGTCGGCGAAAACCCGCCGCTGCGCGTGCTCGTCCCGGCGTTCATGATCAGCGAACTGCGCCGGGCGTTCGAAATCGGATTTCTGATCTTCATCCCATTTCTCGTCATCGACATGGTGGTCGCCTCGATCCTGATGGCGATGGGGATGATGATGTTGCCGCCGGTCATCGTGGCGTTGCCGTTCAAGCTCATTTTTTTCGTCCTGGTCGATGGCTGGTACCTGATCGTCGGCAGTCTGGTGCGCAGTTACGGCGGTTGACCGCCCCCCGAGACATCCACAACCATTGCGCACAATGCATGGCGGACTTTCCGCGATAGCGGTCGCATGTGACCGCTGAATTTGTTAGAATTCGACCTGTAGAGAAGTCAAAATTTCGGACCCGGCGCGGAGCTTTCGCCGCGCATTTTCCCTTTTGCACGAAAGGAGGTTCGTTATGTCCACTCCCGTCAAGAAGACTGCCCCCGAGGAAACGGTGAAGGTCACCCGACCCTCCGAGGGAAAGAAAGTTCAACACCCCCTGTTGACGTTACGCGAGGAAGTCGATCACCTGTTCGATAACTTCTTCACGGGGTTTTCCTTCGGCCCCTTCTCGCGCAAGGCGTTCGAGACCGACCCCCTGCACAAGATCGGCGACGTGTTCTCCAGCGGCGACAAGATGCTCCCCCACACCGACATCGTCGAGCGGGAGCATGAGTATCGCATCACCGCCGAGCTGCCCGGCATGGACGGGTCCGACGTCGAGGTCACCGTCGATGACGGGGTCCTGCGCATCGCCGGAGAAAAGAAAAGCGAAACCCGGGAAGACCGCGATGATTATCATCTTCTGGAACGTCACTACGGATCGGTGCTGCGCACCTTCCCGATCCCCGACAACGCCGATCAGGATCACGTCAGCGCCAGCTTCGCGAAGGGCGTCCTGACCATCACGATGGCCAAATTGGACAAACCGAAAACCCAAGCGAAGAAAATCCCCATCAAGGGATAGGCGTGATCGCCCCCGGCCTAACGGCGCCCCGGATGGTGGCGACGCCACCGTCCGGGATTTCTTTCCGCCGGACCGCCCGACAAAGGGGGCGGTCCGGCTTTTTCTTCCGTTGACGCCGGTGGGCGCCTTTCGCTCGACGCCAAGGCTTTCGCCGCGCGCGCCTCCCCCGCACGATCCGCTTTCGCGCCGCCGAGACCTGGAGAGATGCCGACCGACCCGCACGAGGCATAGGTAGCGTTCGAGCGTCACAAGGGCGCGGGAAAGGTTCTTTAGCGCAGACCCCGACGGTTCTCAACTTCGGCCTGACGTTCGTCGCCGGCGATCCCGATGGCCACCGTTTACGGGTCTTCGCGCTCTGCGACAACCCCGTTTAAGCGCGGCGGAGAGATCACACCATCAGGTCGCGGACGTACTGCGGCAGGGCGAAGGCGGCGCGATGGAGTTCCGGCGTATAGTAGCGCATGGTTAGTCCCGCGTCCCGGAAACGCGCCGTCAGGGTTTCCAGCGGAGTGTCGGCCCGCTCTGGTTCATCGCACCCCCACCCCAGGGTCATGAAGCCGCCGACGTAGGTCGGCATGGCGATGACGTAAAATCCCGGGGCCGCAAACGCGCGTCCCATGCGCCGGTAGGTGTGGGTAACCTCGTCGGGCTGGAAAAAGGGCACGCCGTTTTGCGTCGCCACGATGCCGCTCGGCTTCAGGCAACGTTTGCAATCGGCGTAGAATTTCTCGGTGAACAGCACCTCGCCGGGGCCGATGGGATCAGTCGAATCGACGATGATGACGTCGAAGCGCCGTTGGCTCGTGGCGACATAATCCAGACCGTCGCCGATCACCAGGTCGGTGCGCGCATCGTCGAAGGCGCCGGCGCTAATGGCCGGCATGTATTCGCGGCTGAGGTCGATCACCGTGCGATCCAGTTCGACCATGGTGACGCGTTCGAGGCCCCGGTGGCGCAGCGCCTCGCGCAGCACGCCGCCGTCGCCGCCACCGATGATCAAGACTTCCTTGGGTGCGGCCAGGGCGAACAGGGGAACGTGCGCCATCATCTCGTGATAGACGAATTCATCCCGCTCGGTGACCTGGACGATGCCGTCCAGGGTCATCACGCGGCCAAGCTCGGGGGTTTCGAAGATCAACAGGTGTTGATGCTCCGTTTTATCTTCGAAAAGAACGCTCTGAATATCGAAGGACTGACGGTATCCCCGGTGCAAGGTCTCGTCAAAGCGTCTCACTCGATAATTCCCCGGCGATATTCGGTGACGTCCAATTTCTCGGGCGTGAAGACCTGGCGAATCGCCTCCAGGGCGTCATGGGGATTGCATGCGCCGCACATGAAGACGTCGATCGCGGCGTAATCGCGCTCGGGCCAAGTGTGGATCGAGATGTGCGATTCCGCCAGAACCACGACCCCGGAAACCCCGCCGTTGGGGGTAAAATGATGCATGTGCGAGTGCAGGATGCTGGCCCCGGCGTCCACCGCGCCCCGGCGCAAGGTTTCATCGATCAATTCGGGATCGTCGAGTCTGCTGCCGCCCCACAATTCGACGAGAATATGGGTGCCGGCGAAGCGCATGCCGTCCTTCTCGACGAAATAGTCCTTGGTATTGTCAACCACGGAATACAAATGCGCGCCGGCGTCGCCGTGGGTTTCCACCGCATTGTTTTTGGCGAAATCTTCCGTTCCGCACGCCGATTGCGTGCACTCAGGCGCCAATTCGGCCAGGGTAGAGCGAAGCATGATACCTCCCCTTCCAAATCAGTGGGACATGTCCCGGATTTTTGTCAACACAGAGCGCGGTACTTAAGGCTTTCGCGTTCTCCAATCAAGTAAAAAAACGATGGACCGGGAATACGTAAGAACATCGCGCGTGAATTAGAAGATCGCGCTCAGGTCGCCCTTCTTCAAGCGCTCAAGATAGGAATTCAAGAATCCCTGAAAACTATCGACGGTACCGACCATGGCGTTCATCCGCCGATAATCGATCAGGCCCTGATTGGGCGGCGAGGTGATCAACGAGAACGCGTCCTTAAACGGCGTTTTCGCCATGACAGAGCCGAAATCGGCGCGCAAAATGGCCACCGCCCGCTCGTTGGAACTCAGGGTCTCGGCGACGGCCAATGCCAGAACATAGCGGCTTTGCTCCTCGTTCAACGGCTTGCGCGGTTTCGCCCCGGAAAGGCGGACCAGATTTTTGATCGCCCGCGCGGCGCCCTTCCAATCCTTGGTTCGCCAGTAAATCTCCATGCGCAACTGATCGGCACGGAAACTTTTGTCATCCTTCAAAAGATTCAAGGCCTCCTGGGTCCGGCCCAGCCCCATCAACGCGTGGGCTTGCAACCGGGTGCGCTCCAGGCCCAACTCGGCGCTCCCCGCCGTATTCGCCGATTTTTTCAGCGCCGCGAGGGCTTTGTCATATTCCTTGTTCATAATGTAAATCAGCGCCAAACGCGCACCGACCCGCTCCAGCTGCGCGCCGCTGAGGCGAAAATCCACTTGGCTCTCCAGCAGCGCCGCGGCGCGGTCGAGCAGATCGACCCCGACCAGGCGGTCCGCTAATTTGCGGATCATTTCGTCGCCGCGTGCGCCGGGCGGCGTCAGCTCGCGAAATTCATCATAAAGAGCGATCGCCGTCACCGGGGCCAGAGCGTCGGCGCGCCCGCCCAAATACAGTTGGTCGAAGACCTCGGCCATCTTTTTGGTTACCGCGGCGGCCTCGGGATTGTCGCGAAAATGGGTGACCGCTTGGCGCAAGGTGCGCAGTCCCTGGCGGTATTTTCCGATGCTCAAATACAGGTTCCCCAAGCGGCGCAAGAGGCGAAATTCGAAATCATCGCCGCGCCAGGCGAAACGCAGTTTTTCAAGTTCGTCGATCGCCTGTTGGGTGGTGTACTTTTTTTCACGCAACAACAGTTCGGTGCGCGCCACGGCGGCCTGGGCGCGCGCCGGGCGGTTGCGGCTTTCCTCGACCTTTTCCCATTCCTTCACCGCGGCGTCAAACTTACCCGACAGTTCCTTCAGTTTGCCATCGACATAATCCAGGCGCGCCTTTTCGATTTTCGACGGCTTGTCGGCGTTGAGCGCCTCAAGATACTGCGCCGCCTGTTTGGCGTCGCCCATTTCGACATCAGCCTCGCTCACCAATGTGCCGAGCGGCATTTTAAGGGCCTTGGGGTACGATTTAACGAGCGCCCCGGTATGGCGTAGGTCGGGCGCGGCGACGGCCAAATGGTCTTCGCCGGCCAGCAGCGCGGCGCGCCAAAATGTCGCCTCGTCAATGCCTTTGAGGAGCGGGTTGTCGAGGTCGGCCTGGGCTTCTCGATCGCGCCCCATCATGACCCTGATCGCCCCGCGTAGAAGGAGAAAGTTAGGTTCATCGGCGATCTTCGGCCGCGTCTGGGCGACCAACTCGACGATACCGAGCGCCTCGGGGTTAAAGCCGTTAGCGAAGAAAAACCGCGCCAGATTAAGGCGCGCCTTCTCTAGGCTCTGGGGCGTCGGTGCGGCGGAAACGTCGGCGAGCAATTTGTGTTTCGTCTTGAGCACCGCCACATCGTCGGGGCGTCCCCAGCGGGAGAGGTCGAGAACCTTGCTGAGCGGCTTCGCATCAATCGCGCCCAACTTCAACCCGGCCGCTTGTTCCGGGGTAACCGGGGAAAGATACAAACTGGACACGCTGGTCAATTCAACGCCCTGACGCAGTGAACGGATGCGCAAATCATCGACGAGAGGCTGAACAACGATACCCTGCACCGTCGGCAACAAACGCACCTGGGGATAGCTGTATGCCCGCCCGACGCCATGCCCCAATGGAATAACCGGAATCGCCACCAGGGTATCGCCGACCGTGGAATCGGTAAACGCGACCGGCGTCCCCGAACCGGGAACGCTGAGAAATATCCGCGCGCCAAGCGGTGAATTGGGTTGCGCCGCGCTTTCGATCAATGTCGGCGGCGGAATAGTTTGTTTCTTGAAGGTCATCATCCAGGAGAAACCCTCCCGGCTCAGCGCCGGATTGACCCCCTGGACGAGGTTCATCCGCAGCACCGCGCCCCGGCTCGACGGCACTTGCGCGATGTCCTTGATAATATTGCCGCCCGCGGCCTTCAGATCGGCGACGTTGAACTTGACCGGCTTGTCGAAAACAGCCCAAACATTTCCCGCCCGGCGAAAAACGGCGGCGCCGACCGGCTCCGTCCAATCGAAGCGCAAAGTCACCGAATTCGCGCTGTCTTTGATCGCACGCGCCTTGAATTCGATCGCCGGCGCCTCTCCTTGGGAAAACAGCGACGGTGCGCTTTGTCCGTTCGCCGCCTGCCCACCCGCCGCGGGCGGGGTCTGTTGCGGCGGCGTCAGGGCGACCGGCCCCGCAACGGGGTGCGGGGCGCGGCGGCGGGCGACGGCGGCTCTGCGCTCTGCGCGGGGCGGGGCGGGGGCGGGGGCGGGGGCGGGGCGGGGGGCGGGGCGGGGTGAGCCGCGCCGGAGGTTGCGCCGGGGACTGGACCGATGTTGGGGTCGTGGCCGCGCCGTTCGGCTTTAGAACATCGACGACGATCTTCGTTCCCACGACAAACGATTTCACCGTGGCCCCCGGCGGCACCTTGAGGTCAACCGTGACGCCGTCGGCCGTCGGCCGGCTCTCCGCCCCCAATACATAAGGTAAGCGCCCACCCTGAAGAGGCCCCAGCGCAATCGTCGCCGGAGCGCCGAAAACAATGCGCGCCCGACCGCCGTTGACCTCGACCCGATGCGCTACCGTCCTCGGCCAATCGAACACGATCCGGCTGTATCCCGGATGAATGCCGGTGCGCACCTTGAGCGCCGTGGTCTTCGCCGCCGCCGAGCCTTGTCCTGTCGGCGTTCGAGACTGGGCCGAACCGTCGATAAGATCGACGACGATCATATTCGCCGAATCGAAATCGCGGTGAGCGAAGGCGCGCGTCAAAGCCAGGGTTACGGAAAATCCGTCGCTATTGATCCGAGCGCTGCGGACATATTTCCCCAAACGCCGGACGATCGGCGTCAGGTCGCCTTCGATTTTGCGGGAAAACTGGACCACGACATCATTACCAGTGCGCCGCACGGTATGACCGACCGGTTGCGGCCAGACGAACGTGATCCGACCGTAACCGTCATGGGCGTCGGCGCGGACGCGCACCGTCTCGGCATGCGCGACCCCCATGCCGGTGGTCAAGACGCCCCAACACGCCAAAAACGCCAAAAACACCCTGAAACCCCGCGCCGCGAAAAGGCCCGGACGTGGCGGCGGCGCGGCGACGCGCGCCATCAGCCTTCACCAACGGTCGGGAAAATAACGATATCCACGCGACGCGCGAGTTTACGTCGCTCGGCGTCGGGCAGCTTGGGCAATTGGTTATAACGACTATCCGAATAGCCAAAAGCCACGATATCCTCACTATACCCCGAACGCCTGAGGGCGTTGGCCACCGCGGCGGCGCGAGCAAGCGACAGTTCCCAGTTGGAGGTATATTCCCCGCCCCGGGCCGGTGGGGCCGGATCGGAATGGCCGTTAACGCCGATCTGATTGGAGATATTACGCAGCACGCCTCCCAAGTCGAATAGGGCGCGACGGGCCTCGGCGGGCATCAAGGCCTTGCCCGCGGGGAACAAAAGATCGCTCGGCAACGTGATGACCAAGCGGTCGTCCAGGCGCATCAGTTGCGCCTTGGACAACAACTTATCTTGGGCCATGGCCTCGTCGAGGACGCCCGCCAAATAATCCAAATTGGTCGCACGTTTACGGAAAATCGTTCCGATATTGAACTGTGACGTCGCCGCCGCCACCGTCTTGACCTTATCGGGGTTGAGAGACTGGGTCATGGTGTCGATCATGGCGTCCCATTTATCGACCTTGACCGACGACATGGAAAACAGCAAAACGAAAAACGTCAGCATCAACGACACCAGATCGGCGAACGTTAGCATCCAGGCGTTTTTCGGGGCTCCATCGTATCCGATATCGTCTTCGTCCATAGCTCACGCGCCCAATGTCGTCCTGCGGCCTTCTCGAAGCACCCATGCTCCGGTTTATTCCTAAAGCCGTGATACCTTAATTCTGATCGTATGACACCCTTATACCAGGCCGCAACAAGCATCCCCCATGCCCCCATGGAGCATGGAGTCGCCCGTTCGACATGAACGTCACGCTCAGGGTTTTTTCGCGTCCTTTTTCTGCACGGGGAACTTCAACCTGCTCGCTGCGATATCGCGCGTGTAAAACCAGATCGTCACATCGTTCCCCGTACTCGGCTTCATGCCCACGGCGATACTGTCGGGCGGCGCCCCACGCGACAACATTTCGCGGGCGAACGCGCCGGCGCGCGCCGAGGGCAGCGTTTCGGTAATCGGCATGGTTTTGTTCGCTCCGGCATAGGGGGTGTCAATCACGAATTCCATATCGAAGCGCACGCCCGGAGGGCGGGCGGATAGGGCGGCCACGGTCCGGTCGAGCAAAGGCAAAACGGCCGGACGTATCTTCGCCTGACCGTCGAAAAAAAGACTGTTGGCGGCCATGCTCATGCGCATGATCCGCCCCGGCTGCACAATTTCGACCTTCGTCACCTGCATGGCGGTGGCGAAAATTCCGGTGACCTGTTGCTGAAATTGCTGACCGGCAAGAACGTCGCCATCCTTAGCCTGAAAAGCTTGAAGATCCGCGGTCGGGGGAATCAGGGTCGTGAAGGTGGAGGACAGGCTGTTCATCACCCGACGCGTTTTGGTCTCCTCCAGGGTGGAGATGGTGACCAGCAGGATAAAGAAAGCGAGAACGACGAGATAAAGACCGAGGAAAAGGGCGACGGTGTTATCCCCGCTATCCGGGTCGGGTTGCGCGCTCGCGTCAAAATCGTCCATGACCTAATCAAAGCCGGCCAAAAGATCATCGATCTCGGACTGGCTTTTGGCGGCGTCGCCAAGCTGTGGGCCCTCGAGAAGATCTTTGTCCGTTACGAGTCCGTCGGCGCTCTTCTCTTCCGGCATGTTTTTCTTAATCAGGCTAATTTCATCGCCGAAAGCCTCGACCAGGGCATCTATTTTTTCCTCGATATGCTTCAAGGTGGTGACGACCTTACCAATTCTTTGTCCCGTGATGTCTTGGAAGCTACACGCTTCGTATATGTGCGTCGTCGCTTCCATCAAGCGCTTGGAGGGGTCGTCGGCTACTTCCCCCATCACGTTTTCGACAACCTCCACCGCATCCATGATCGTATTGGTGGCCTCGGCGGTGGCTTTAACGATAGCGTCCAGTTCGTCGGTCGCGGCGGGAAGATATTCTTCCGTGACCTCGTCGGGGCGCAGCCGGGCGATTTCCTGCTTTGCCGTACGGATATATAAGGCCAGGTCCTCCAGTTCATCGAACAGGATTTTCTGACGCTCGACATCAATATTCAAAAAAACCCCATCGCCACGACCGACGGTCGAGACCGATGACGGCGCCGCCAAATCCGGAGAGCCGTCCCCGGACGCATCCTTCGCCTTGGCCTTTTTTTTCCCCGCGGCCATGCTCCCCCCTAGAATTCTCCGAGAACGCTGACCATCTTCGACTTCAGCGTGTCGGCGTTGAAAGGTTTCACGATATAGTTGGAAACCCCGGCTTCCTTCGCCGCGATCACGTTCTCCGATTTGCTTTCCGCAGTCACCATGATAAACGGCGTATGCTTGAATTTGTCATCGGCGCGTACCTTGCGCAGAAGTTCAATACCGGTCATCGGCTCCATGTTCCAGTCAGAGATGACAAGGCCGAAATTTCCGTCCTTCATCTTTTCGAAGGCCATGGTGCCATCCGTCGCCTCCTCGACGTTTTCAAAGCCGAGTTGGCGCAGAAGATTACGGATAATGCGGAGCATCGTCTTGTAATCGTCCACGATAAGCACATTCATATTTTTGTCGACAGCCATCCTAACACTCCGTCATTGACCGTCCTTACGGTCTCAAAAAAAAAATCACTCAATACCCGTCGATCGTCACGCCGCGTAATTTATGTTAATTCATTAGGTAATTCAGCATGCTAAACTTCGCAAGCCTTAATCATTCTTTATCATTCCTCGCCCGAGTCCGATCTTGGTTCAAAACCCCGTCGGCTCACCCCCCCGGGGGGCGGCCCGGAACGGGGAGATTGCGCAATCGCGCCAACTGCACCGTGACTTCGCGCGCCTTATCCGGGTTCATTTTTGCCATAACCGGCGCCAATTTCCGCTCCTTCATACGCTCCGCGACCAACAATAGAGTATCCATATCCAACTTTTCGAAAATTCGCGCCGCGTCCTTAGGCTTCATGTTTTCGTATATTTTAACCAAACTCTGCAGCTTGGTTGTTTGCTGTTCGTCGTATTTCTTAATTAGGCCCTCAATCGTAGACTTCAAGATTTTGAAATCAGTAACTTTCTTATCAATCCTTTTTTCGGCGGCTTTCAGCAGTCCCGCGCGCATCTGAATTTCCTGCGCGCGCTTGTCCAAAGCTTCGCGCCGGGCCGCTAATTTTTGTAACAAATCAATTTCCGATTGAGTCAGCAACGTGGGATCGTCGCTGAGCATGCGCGCGGCGATCGCCTGCTTATCGCGGACCGGCGCCGGCAAGGGTTTAGCCAAGGGATCGACCGGCGGCGCGCCCGCCCCGGGCGTGGCCGGCGCGGGCGGCGCGTTTTGTCCCGCCGGGGGCTGTCCCGCCGGGGTTTGCGCCGCGGCGGGCGTAACGCTAACGCCGCCGCTCAAGAGGCCGCCGACATCGTTCCAGATGTTGCCTACGCGCACCGTCAACATAAGGGCCGCGGCAAAAATCATCACCGGAAGAAACCGTATTTTCGACATGTCACGCACCTCGCAACCTTAACCACAACCGACAATCGAGATTCCTCGACGGCCATAATTTCCGCGCATCCTAACGCACGGAACGCAACGCCTTGAGCAACTCCCGTTCGGCATCGGAGCTTGCCTCTCTCGCCGTGTCGTCCGTTTTATCGCTCGCTTTGTCTCGATCTCGATCTCGTTTTCGCCACGCAGCGTCGCCGCCGTCTTCACGCACGGCGAATCCCCCCCCGGAAGACGCCCTTTTTGCGGTCTTTTCAGCCCCTTCGACCTTTTCACCCCCTGGCGCGCCGCGAGACTGGCGGACCTGCTCCACCAGAAGGTCCGCCGCCACGCCGCCGCGATCTATCAAATACGCCAAATCCTCACGCAGGGACTCGGCCTTCGTAATATTATCCTGCAAATCTTCGGCCGTCTGTTTCAGGCGACGAAGTCCCTGTTCCGTGCGCAAAACGGACGCCGAGAACGTTTCGCCCAGCGACTCCAATTCGACACGATCATTGCGCAGTCGTGACAGTTTCCCATTCAACACGATCGCATAGCCGATCGTCACCACCAGGAGAACCGCCACGGTAACATCCAATATCAAGGAAAACGGCATAGTACCCTCATTTTCGGCCCACGACGAAAAACCGCTCACCGGAGCGGTGGGCCGGATCGGGGCGTGGCGGGTGCTCTTCCCCGACAAGCGGCCCATTGCACGGACGTCTTCTAACTCTTGGGTTTTTCATATCGTCCTTCGATACGTATGGCGATTTGATCACCCTTGCGCCCCATTTTCCCGGTATACATCGTCACATCGCCGCATTGCAGGGCCACCGAAGATTCCGGTCCGGCCCCCAGCATGATGTGCGATCCAACCTTGAGATCAAAGACCTCGCCCAGACTCATGGTCTGGGTATCTAAAACGGCCTCCAGTTCGACGTCGGTCATCCACAGTTCTTCGGCGAGGTGGGTTTCCCAAATCGAATCGCGGCCAAATTTCTCTCCCATGAACATCTGCAACAACAATTCGCGAACCGGCTCTAGCGTCGCATAGGGGAGCAATAATTCCATTTGGCCCCCTCGGTCTTCCATGTCAATGCGCAATCGCGCGACAATGGCGGCGTTGGAGGGCCGTGAAATGGTGGCGAATCGCGGGTTGGTCTCCAGTCGATCGAAACGGAACGTCACCGGAGAGAGCGGTTCGAACGACCCCGATAAATCGGAGAGCATGACATGGACCATGCGTTCGACCAAGGAACGCTCGATCGTGGTGTAGGGCCGCCCTTCGATACGCATCGCCGCGGTGCCGCGCCGCCCGCCCAGCAACACATCGACGATCGAGTAAATCAGCGAAGAATCGACCGTCAACAGGCCGTAGTTATCCCATTCCTCGGCCTTGAACACGCTGAGCATCGCCGGCAGGGGAATGGAATTGAGATAATCGCCGAAACGGATGGACGAGATGTTGTCGAGGGACACCTCGACGTTGTCGGAGGTAAAATTGCGCAGCGAGGTGGACATCAAGCGCACCAGCCGGTCGAACACGACCTCAAGCATGGGTAAACGCTCATAGGACACCAGGGCGCTATTCAAGATCGCTTGAATACCCGAACGGTGATCGGTGTCGTCTAGATCGTCGTCAAACCCAAGAAGAGAGTCGATTTCATCCTGATTGAGGACGCGCGTCGACTCCCGCGCGGTTGACGCCCCGCCGCCGCCGCCGCCGCCGCCATCGCCGCCGCTGTCGCCTTCGAGCATCGCCGCCCATTCCGCGGCCAGATCGTCGCCGTCATCGCCGTCGCCACCGCCGCCGTCACCGCCGTCGTCACCGCCCATAGCCGATTCCCACGCGGCGGCCATGGCGTCCTGATCGACTTCTTCATCACCCGGAGCTGTCATCGATATCGACCCATATCCATCTTTCCATCCGCGGCCTTACCTTTTCTCGCCCCACAGCGAGGAAAGAAAGAGGAGGCATGAACTTACCCCCGAGAGCCTCTACTGCCCGAGGGGCCTCTACTGCCCGAGGCAGCCCTACTGAACGAGCATTTCCTTAAACAAAACGTCGTTGACCTTGGCCGGCGCAATCGCGGCGTTGACCCTTTTCAGCAATTCCTCGCGCAATCGATACATGCCTTCCGATCCCTTTAAATCTTCAATCCGCAGCTCGCGCAGATAGACCTGAAAATTGTCGATCACGCGGGGCATGAGCTCTTGAATGCGCGGTAAATCCTTGGCGTTGTTCAATTCCAAGGTGACCCTGATTTTCAGGAACGTCGATTTTCGTCCCCCGGTGTTGAGGTTCACCAAAATCTCATCGAGGTCCATGAACGTCACGTCGCCGGCCACCTTAGGCGGGGCGTCTTGCTTCGATTGCGTCTTCGATCCGCCCAGCATATCGATGACCGGCTGCAACAGGCCGGTAAAATACGCCGCCGTCACCCCCCCGATCACCAACAAGAGCACCGCCACGATAATAATCAGGAGGCGCTTTTTTTTACGCGCCCCCTCCGCGCCGTCGCGCTCGCCTTCATCATCCTCAGGAATGTCGCCTTCGATGTCTTCGTCCAGTTCGTCGTCGGCCATGGTCTCACCCGAAAAAGTTCAAAAGCGCGGTACGTGCGGAGGCCCATCTGGCATGCGCCCCCCGTCCAGCGTGCGCCCCCGTCCAGCGTGCGCCTATGAAATATAGGCGTGTTTCGATTTTTATCAGCACCCGCACGGGGATGCACGGACAAACCGACCCTGACCACGATATCGCCGGATGGTTAATAACTGGTTGAAGTCTTTTTTTTCAATCCCTTGAGGTCCTGCGCGCAAAAAGACCCGATCGCCGGCGTCCCGGAAAAAGCTGCCGGGCAAAGGATGCCCCTCACCAATGATCGCTTCCTATTCCTCATCTTCAAAAACATCACAACATCATGATATTCAACACATAAATTTGTGGCATGCCTTATGCATATTTGAACCCGTCATCGAACATTATCCGGCCTTAATCAAACTTTACGACCGGAAAAACCGATGATCAAAAAAATCGCTAAAAAAACAACACTGAAAAAACGACGCAAGATCGGGAACGGGAAACATGGAAACGACATCAATGATCGCTTTGTCGAGCCAAAGCGTCTTACGCCGAAAGCTGGACACGATCGCCAACAATATCGCCAATATGAACACCACGGGGTTCAAGAGCGAAAAAATGATGTTTGTCGAACATCTGGAGCGCAACCAGAGCGACAACGGCTTTCGCGGCGAACGAAAACTATCCTTTGTGCGTGATGTCGCGACCTACAACGATTTCTCCGAAGGCGCGTTTCAAAAAACCGGCAACGCCTTGGACCTTGCGCTCCACGGCGACGGTTATTTCACGATCCGCACCGCCGCCGGAGAACGCTACACCCGCAACGGAAGCTTCACCATCGACAACGGCGGACAGCTGGTCACCAATCAAGGCGATCCCGTGCTGGCGGAAGGCGGACAGCCGATTTTCTTCAGCCCTCAAGACGCCCATATCACCATCGCCACCGATGGTTCGGTCTCCACGGAGAACGGACCTCTGGGAAAATTGGCCCTGGCTTCGTTCGCCAACCCTCGGATGCTGAAACGCGAGCCCGGACAAATGTTCAGTGCGACGCAACCGCCGACCCCCGCCACCCAGGCTCGGGTCGAACAGGGCATGCTGGAACAATCGAACGTCCAGCCGATTGTCGAAATGACGCGCATGATCCAGGTTCAACGCGCCTACGAAAGTGTCAACAAGATGATCTCGCGCGAAGACGACCGTATTCGCAAAATGATCCAGGACATGGCCAACCAGCAGGTGGCGTAACGCGCCGATGGCCGTAGCGCCCGGCCGTTAACCCAACATCTTCGTGACGCGCGGTTCGACCGCACGCGAAAGACAGAAGCAAGGAACGGAACCGATGAGATCCTTAAGTATCGCCGCCACCGGCATGGAAGCCCAGCAACGCAACGTCGAAGTGGTGTCCAACAACCTGGCCAACATGAACACCACCGCGTACATGCGCCGACGCACCGAGTTTCAGGATCTGTTGTACCAAAACCTGCGCCGCGCCGGTTCGACCTCGTCGGACGCCGGAACCATCGTTCCGTCGGGGGTGCAAATCGGCCTCGGCGTGAAATTGGCGGCGGTCTACCGCATCCACGAACAAGGCAACCTGACGGCGACCGACAACACGTTCGACCTCGCCATTCAGGGCAAGGGTTTTTTCCAGGTCCAGATGCCCAACGGCGACACCGCCTACACCCGGGACGGCACCTTCCAGTTGAACGCCCAGGGCCAGATCGTCACCCACGACGGCTACCTGCTGCAACCCAACCTGACGGTGCCCAGCAACGCGGTCGATGTCAGCATCAACGCCTCGGGCGAGGTTCTGGCCAAAATTGAAGGCCAAGTCGCGTTACAAAACGTCGGCCAAATCCAAACCGCCAACTTCGCCAACGAACCGGGCCTTCAGGCGATCGGCTCGAACCTGTACCTGGAAACCCCGGCATCGGGCAATGCCACCATCGGCACTCCGGCGTCGTCGGGTTATGGCTCGATCCTGCAGGGTTTCCTGGAAACCTCCAACGTCAATGCCGTGGAGGAAATCTCCAATCTGATTTCCGCCCAGCGCGCCTATGAAATGAACTCCAAGGTGATTCAGACCTCGGACGACATGATGGGCACCTTGACCAGTCTACGCTAAGGAGAACCGTGATGAAAATCTCCACCGTCATTTTGGGTGCGGCGCTTTTCATCCTGGGACCGCTCGCGGCCTTCGGGCAGACGGCCGGTGTCGGCGTTCCATCCACCGCCCCGTCCGGCCCTGCGTCCGTCCCCGCGGCGCCCGCCTTGATCCGCGACAACGTCATCGTCAAAGACAATGTCATCCGCGTTGGCGATCTGTTCACCAATGCCGGCCCGAACGCCGACAAGGTGATCGCCTATGCCCCCAATCCGGGCCGCAAGGCGATCTACGATGTTCAATGGCTGGCGCGTGCGGCGCAGATCTATGGCGTGCATTGGCGTCCGATGAGCATGCGCGACCGGGTCATCGTCGAACGGGCGAGCCGCGTCATCTCCCGTTCCGAAATCGAGGATTATTTGCTTTCGTCGCTAATCGGCGCCGGGGCCGACCCCGATCTCAAGCTCGAAGTTTCCAACAGCGCCCTGAAACTGTATATTCCCCAGGAAGACGCGCCCAGCGTCGCCGTCGAGGACCTCAATTTCGATCCCATGAATAACCGCTTCAGCGCCTTCGTCTCGGCGCCCGCGGGCGATCCTTCCGCCCCTCGGGTACGCGTCGTCGGGCGCATGGTCCGGGTCGCCGATATTCCGGTCTTAAACCGCAGCCTTCGCCCGGGCGACATCATACGCAAAGACGACATTTCCTGGATTCAAGTCGAAACCAACCGCCTGCAACGCAACGTGTTGACCGACGCCGGCGGTCTGATCGGCATGGCCGCCCGGCGCGGCATTCGCGCCCGGCTTCCAGTTCGCGGCACCGACGTGCGCCGCCCCGTTCTGGTGCCCAAGGGCAGTCTGGTCACCATGATCCTGCACATGCATTCGATGACCTTGACGGCCAAGGGCCGCGCCCTCGAAGCGGGCAGCCTGGGCGACGCCATCCGCGTCGCCAACACGCACAGCAACACCATAATCGACGCCACGGTCAGCGCCAGCGGCACCGTTTCGGTCACCATCACACCGGCGCCGACGATCGCTTTAAGATAGGAGTTTCGCCATGAAACGCATTTTTCCCAGCCCTCTCGCGCGCCGCGCTGCGCCTTTGGTTCGGGCCACGGTCATCATCGCCGCCTTGGGCGCCCTTCAGGCATGCAACACCTTGACCCGTCTTTCCGAGGTCGGCGACGGGCCGAAGCTGTCGCAAATCACCAATCCCAAGGCGATGCCCGGCTATCGCCCGGTTAGCTTGCCCATGCCCAAGGGTGAAATCCTGCCCAACAACCCCAACTCGCTGTGGCGTTCGGGGGCGACGGCGTTTTTCAAGGACGATCGGGCGAAAAAAGTCGGCGACATCCTCACCGTCAAGCTGTCGTTGGACGACAAGGCCTCGCTGGCCAACAAAACGACCCGCGCACGCAACGACAAGGAAAGCGCCAACGTCACCAATTTGCTGGGGTTGGAAGGCAAGTTTTCGCAAATTCTTCCCAAAGGGGTCAACCCCGCCGCCATGCTCAACGCCGGCAACAACCATACGACCTCGGGCGACGGCAAGATCGACCGCAGCGAAAAAATCAACCTAACCTTCGCCGCCGTGGTGACGCAAATTTTGCCCAACGGCGCGCTGGTGATCCTGGGACGTCAGGAATTGATGGTCAATTCCGAACTGCGCGAACTGCGCCTGAGCGGCGTCGTGCGCCCCGAGGATATCGAATCGGACAACACCATCACCAACGACCGCATCGCCGAGATGCGCGTCGCCTATGGCGGCCGGGGGTCGCTCAGCAATCTTCAACAACCGCGTTGGGGCATGCAATTGTGGGACATCCTGTTCCCCTTCTAAGCCCCGTGAAAATTCCCGTTCCGGTGTTTTCGGGGACATCCCCGATAGCCGGAAAAACTCAAGGCCGGAGCAAAGCTCCGGCCTTTTTTTAGCTTATCCCACGCCCACATGGGCGTTGGAACGGGATCCTCGTCAATCGTCGCGGTGGGTTTTTTCCATTCGCTCATGACGTTCCTGGGCGTCAATGCTCAAGGTCGCGATCGGGCGCGCTTCGAGACGGGAAATGCTGATCGGCTCGCCGGTGTCCATGCAATACCCATAAGACCCGTTGTCCACCCGTTCAAGCGCCTCGTCGATCTTCGCAATCAATTTTCGCGCACGGTCGCGTGTGCGCAATTCCAACGCCCGGTCGGTTTCGACGGAGGCGCGGTCGGCGATATCGGGTTCGATGATTCCACCCTGTTGCAGGTGCTGGATGGTTTCGTTGGACTCGTTGAGGAGCTCTGCGCGCCAGGCAATCAATTTTTTGCGGAAATACTCCAGCATCTTTGCGCTCATGAAGTCTTCGTCTTGAGACGGCTTGTAATCGGGCGGTAAAGTGATCGACATCCTCGTTCTTTCCTCGCATCGTCGGAAAATTCAGGGCCGGAAAATTTGGGCGGAATATAAGTGAACCCCAATTTCCCCGCAAGGGGTGAATCTCTTTCGAGCGCCACGCGCATAAAGAGGAGTGTGAAAATCCGTGTTGGCGCTTGACCTCGGCGCTATGAAAAATTCCGACGTTCCGTCCACCACCACCCCCTCTCGACGCCCTGGAAGATACCGGCCCGTGTCCGATTCTTTTTTGAACCGTCGCAAAAAAACGCCCAAACCCATGCGATAGGGAGGACGGCGCCTTTATGAAAAAGGATAAAACGACCGCCTGCCACCGTCTGGATCGGTCGCGATTAAAATTCGAAGAGAGGTTATGCGCCGCCCGTTCGGCCCCATCGGCTCCATTTGGCGACCTCGACCTCGGCGCGCAATTCGATTTCGTCGAGTATTTCGTTGAGGCGGGGATCGGTGACGTGGACTCGACCCTGGCGAATTTTTTGCGCCAAGGTTGCGAGGTCTTCCTTGGAAATGCGCCCCCGCAAAAGATCGTCCTGCAGCCTCTGCAAGCGTTCGAGAAGATCGTCGCCGTATCTACGCGCCTTGGCCTTGCGCGTTTTTTCCTCCAGGGCGTCCTCGACCTCTTGAACGGCCAGCAGACTTTCGACACCGTCAACCTGGGCGGATTGGCGAACCGGCGCACTTTCTTCCGATTCCGAAGTTTCGCGCAGGCGATCGGCGAACGCAGGGCCGGACGGCGAAGCTTTCCGCCGCGCACGGGCGCCTCCTTTCGTCGAGGTGACATTGGTGATTTTCATCTGCCGTCCATCCGAAACCCGAACGCCACCGCGCTGCAACAACAGCAGGGCGTCTTCATATCAAATAAGCCCGCGCCGGCGCGGGCGAGCAGATTGGAGCGAAAAGACAACAGGACCTCCTTCGGCTTCCACGCCCTCTCGACGCGCGCCCAGATTATACACTGTGACGTCAACCCGTTAAAGAATTCACAAGAGCGGCGGAAAAAGGCGGTGCGCAAAAATTGAGGAAAAAATCACGTTAGCGGCAAAATCCTCCTGGACTTCTCACGTTGTTAATAATAATTATTATTTTCATGGCATGTCGAATGGATGCCCCCTTACGGAAACGAAGGACGCGCCAAACATCGGGCACACGGACGCCACCTTCATCGGAATGTCTGCGCAAATACACACGAAACCGGATAACAAAGGATATCTTCTCATGATCGCTCTTCGCTCCCTACGCCGCGCTCTCGCCGGCTGCGCGTTCATCGCAAGCGCCTCGACGCTCCAGGGGTTAGCCCTAGCCAACGAGCCCATCGTTAATTTGTACTCGTATCGTCAACCTTTTTTGATGCAACCCCTGCTCGACGCTTTCAGCGCGCAAACGGGCATTAAAGTCAACGTGGCCTACGCCAAGAAAGGGCTTGTACAGCGCTTGAAGGCCGAAGGCGTCAACAGTCCCGCCGACGTCGTTCTCAGCGCCGACATCACGCGCGCGCAAGAAATCAAGGACGCCGGCCTGGCGCGCGCAATTCCCGAAAACGTCATCACCGCGAACATTCCCGCCGCCTATCGTGACCCCGAAGGCTACTGGGTCGGCCTGACGTCGCGCGCGCGCGTCATTTACGCTTCGAAGACACGCGTCAAACCCGGCGAAATACGAACTTACGAGGACCTCGCAACGGCCCGTTTCAAAGGACGTGTGTGCACACGCTCGGGCAAGCATGAGTACAACGTCTCCTTACTCGCCTCGATAATTTCCGCCGTCGGCGAGGAAAAAGCCCTTCGCTGGCTGAAAGGACTTAAGGCCAATTTGGCGCGCCGTCCTCAAGGCAACGATCGCGCTCAAGTTCGCGCGATCAAGGAAGGCGAATGCGACGTCGCCATCGGCAACAGCTACTATTTCGGCAAGATGGCCACCAACGAAAAACATCCCGAGCAAAAACAATGGGCCGAGGCCGTTCACATCGTTTTCCCCAACCAACCTCAAGCGGGAACGCCCGAAAACAGCCCCCTGGGCCGAGGCGCGCATATCAACATCAGCGCGGCGATCCTCACCAAAAGCTCGAAAAACAGAGAAAATGCGCTGCGCCTGATCTCTTTCCTCAGTGACAGTCAGGCACAACGCATATACGCGGCGCAAAATTTCGAATATCCCCTAAAACCCGGCGTCGCCTTGGATCCGTTGGTCGCCTCATGGGGAAGGTTCAAGGCCGATACCGCCAACTTGACCAACATCGTCCGCTACCGCGATCGGGCCACCCGAATGATGGATCTCGTGGATTTCGATCATTGAACGGTTTGCGCACGGGCGTGGGAAGGATGCCGTCTTGACTCCAATTTCCTCCACCTCCGACGCGGCGTCCTGGAAACCTCCGCGGCGGCCCATTTCATGGGCCGTCGCAACGGGTATCGCCGCCCTTCTCGCCATCACGCCCATCGCGGCCGTGCTCGCCTTGGGGCTCGCGCCAACGGCGGGCATTTGGACGCATCTCGCAAGCACCGTCCTGCCGCGCTATATTTGGACCACGTTGACCCTGACGGTTGCGGTCGGTTTGGGCACGAGCCTTATCGGCACAGCGGCGGCCTGGTTAACCAGCATGTGCGTTTTTCCCCTCAAACGAATCTACGAATGGGCCCTATTGCTGCCGATGGCGGTCCCCGCGTATATCGTCGCCTATGTCTACACCGACCTTCTAGAATATTCGGGTCCAGTTCAGCGCACCCTACGCGCCCTATTCGGATGGACGACGCGCGCCGACTATGTTTTTTTTGAAATTCGCTCCCTGGGCGGCGCGATCGCGACGATGAGCTTGGTTCTTTATCCATACGTCTATCTTTTGGCGCGCGCCGCATTTCTCGAACAATCGCTTTGCGTCCTCGAAGCGTCCCGCACTCTGGGTCGAGGCCCGTGGAGCGGTTTTTTCCGCGTCGCGCTTCCCCTGGCGCGCCCGGCCATCGTCGTCGGCGTCAGTTTGGCGATGATGGAAACACTTAACGACTACGGTGTTGTAGACTATTTCGCCGTCGCGACATTCACCTCCGGTATTTTCGATGTTTGGCTGAACATGAACAGCCCGTCGGGCGCCGCCCAACTGGCCGGTCTTCTTCTGCTGTTCGTCGCCACGCTGCTGTATTTGGAGCGTCGCAGCCGGCGACGGCGGCGCTTTCACGGCGCCACGACAAAAAAGAAAATGTCATCCGAATACGCGCTATCCGGTTGGCGGGCCTGGGGCGCCAGCCTCTTTTGCGCCACGCCGGTCATCTTGGGCTTCATCATTCCCGCCGTCGTGCTTGGACGCTATGCCCTCGGGCAAATCGACGCCATCGCCTGGAACGCTTTTTTACGCGCCGCGCTAAACAGCCTCGTCCTATCGGGCGGCGCGGCGTTGGCGTGTGTCGCGCTCGGCGCGCTGATGGCCTATGGGATGCGCCTGAACACGTCGATCTGGAGCTCCGCGTTGACGCGATTGGCCGTCCTAGGCTATGGCGTTCCCGGCGCCGTTCTCGCCCTGGGCACCGTCGTCGCCCTCGGTTGGCTCGACGCTTCGGCGGACAGTTTCGCACGCGGCGCCTTCGGCGTTTCGACCGGATTGATATTCAGCGGCACGGCCCTCGCCGTCATCTACGCTTACACGACGCGTTTCCTATCTCTTTCTTTCGGCGCGTTCGAGGCCGGGTTGGGAAAAATCACGCCCAACATGGACGGCGCGGCGCGAACCTTGGGTAAAACTCCGGCGCAAACTTTCCGCCGGGTTCACCTGCCGTTGATCGGAGGCAGCGCGCTCACCGCGGCGATGCTGGTGTTCGTCGATTGCATGAAGGAACTTCCGATGACCTTGATCTTGCGCCCCTTCAATTTCGAAACCCTGGCCACTTATGTCCACCAATACGCCAGCGACGAAATGTTGGCCGAGGCCGCTCCCGGCGCGTTGGCGATCGTCGCCGCCGGAATTGTTCCGGTAATCGTCATGAGCCTGGCGATTACCCGGGTCCGGCTCCGACCTCTACGGGATGGAGTCTTCTCGTCATGACGCCCAACCCACCGTTCGGCGGTTTGTCCATGGACCGTATCGCGCACGGCTTCGCGCGCCACCCCGTGCTGAAAGACGTTTCCCTGACGGTCGAAGGCGGCAAGGTCGCCTGTCTGCTCGGCCCTTCGGGTTGCGGCAAAACGACCCTCTTGCGCCTGGCCGCCGGACTGGAACCGATCCAGCACGGATGCATAGCGATCGGCGGGCGCATCGTGGCCGACGGAGATCGCGGCCATGAGATGCCTCCTGAAAAACGCGGCGTCGGCTTGATGTTTCAAGATTACGCCCTCTTCCCTCACCTCAATATTTTTGAGAACATCGCCTTTGGGCTGTCTTCCAGAGGGCGAGAGAAACGCCGCGAATGGATCGCCGAAGCGTTGACGAGAACGGGCTTGGCCGCCCACGCCAATAGCTACCCGCACATGCTTTCCGGCGGCCAACAGCAACGCGTCGCCTTACTGCGCGCATTGGCGCCGAATCCGAGGGTGCTCCTGTTGGACGAGCCGTTCTCGGGGCTCGACGTTACGCGGCGCGTTCAAATTCGCGAAGAAACGCGAAACCTACTCAAAGCGACCGGCGTCGCCACCCTCATGGTTACGCACGACCCCGAGGAAGCCATGTTTATGGGCGATCATATCGTCGTGATGAACGACGGTCGGATCATCCAAGACGGAACCCCGGCGCAAATTTACCTTCAGCCGAACGCCCCTTTCGTCGCCGCCCTGTTCGGACCCATGAACGCGTTCACCGCCGCCGTTCGAAACGGCGTCGTCGCGACGCCCCTGGGCGACGTCGCCGCGGGAACATTGGAAAACGGAAGTCCCGCCCAGGTGCTGATTCGTCCCGAGGGGATCTCCGTCTTCGATCATAAATCCCCCCCGGGGCATGCCGCCACGGGAGCCGCGCGTGCGCGCGTTCTTTCGGCGCGCCTCCTCGGGCGGTCCGCCCATTTGCATCTGACGTTAGAGAACATCGAGGGAGACGCGCCGATCGTCCAAGCACGTGTCGATAGCGTTTTCGCGCCCGAGGAAAACACTCTCGTCACGCTGCGCGCCGATCCACGGCAAGCTTTTGTATTTCCTCTCCTCTCCTGACCCTAGTGGTTTGAGTTTAACATTTGAGTCCGATGCAATTGGACACAAATGCGTGAAGAAATCAAACTGCAACAAGAAGATAGATAGCGGTCGGCCCGATGGTTCGCGGGAGCGAAACGTCGGAGCCGCCCTACTCGGCAAAATTTGCATGACACAACCAACTTTACCTCCCTCAGAGGAGCCTATCCTGACTGCGGCGCATTAAAAATACATATTATTCAATATGTTACGAACTACCCCCTAATTGGCATTCTTTTTGCTGAGTTCGCCGTGGATAGCCATGCCGAAAAATCGGCGTTACGACAGGAGCTTGGACCAATGGCCGTATACGGCGCCTTTTCGATCAGCACCTTAGGGATGATGAGCCAAACCTACGCCTTGAACACGATTGGACAGAACATCGCCAACGTGAATACCGGCGGCTACAAGGAAACGGACACCCGCTTTCAAACCGTTCTCGGACGCACCATACAAGAACAGTCCGACATCGGCGGCGTCCACCCCAAGGACGTCCAGCTGATCTCCAAGCAAGGCACCGTTACCGCCAGCGCGGAAGCCACGGATGTCGCCATTTCCGGGCGCGGGTTTCTCGTTCTCAACACCAAGGCGGACGGCTCCGGTCAAACACTCTATGGCCGTGACGGTTCGTTGGAGGCGCGCGCCGTCAACGACATCACCGTGACCGGCCCCGGCGGCACTCCGTTGACCACCAAGGATGGTTACCTGACCGATAAAAACGGTTATTTCGTCATGGGTTGGGCGAACCAAGCCGGAACCTACGCCACCACCGCGAAACCAACGGGACTGCGTGTCGATCAGTTCGCCTTCCTCAATCAATTTCAGGCCACGACAAACGCCTATCTGGGACTGAACATTCCGGCCGGCGACGCCGTCGGCGACAGCCACGTCTACGACATGTCGGTATACGATTCCGCCGGCGCCTTGCAATCGAACCAGTTGAATTTCACCAAAACCGCCGCCAATCAGTGGCAGGTCACCTCGACCACCTCGCAAACCCCGACCGCCCAAATCGACACCGTCACCATGGCGGGCACCCCCGGCGACGCCGGCGATACCTACACCACCACCGTCAACGGCAGTTCGGTGACCTACACCACCACCGGCGGCGAGGCGTCGCTGGACGTCATTCGCGACGCCCTGGTCGCCAAGATCAACGCCGATCCCACCTTGAGCACCACCGTCACCGCCGCCGCCGGGGGAACGGGGCAAATCACCTTGACGGCGAAAAGCGCAGGGCAATCTTTCACCTCGACCGCCAGCGCCGCCAACGGCGGGGGCTTCGCCGACAACACCGCCGCCAGCGCCACCACCACGGCCAACGTGCCGACCACCCAAACCTCGACGCCGACCGCCATTACTTTCAACAGCGACGGCACCGTCAACACGCCCAAAGCAATCGCCCTGGCGCTGTCGTTCAACGGCGGCGGCACGGCGAACGTGTCTCTCGACATCAGCAAGGTGACGCAATATTTCGGCCAATTCGTCCCTCTTAGTTACACCAAGGATGGTTATGGCAGCGCCAACATGAAAAACTACACCTTCGACGAGAACGGCCAACTCGTCGGTACTTTCGACGACAGCACGCATCGCCCCGTATACAAATTGGCCCTCGGCGTCTTCTCCAACCCCAACGCCCTTGAGCGCAAGAACGGCAACGTTTTCGTCGAAACACCCGATTCCGGACCCGTCGTGACGACAACGGCCAACGCCGATGGCTATGCGACGTTCACACCGAACGCCCGCGAATTGTCCAACGTGGATATGGGGCAGCAATTTACCCGCATGATGCTGACCCAAACGGCGTATAATGCCTCCTCGACGGTTTTCAAAACCACCGATGAAATGCTGACGGTGGCGCGGGACTTGAAGCGCTAGCGTCGTCCCCGCCCCCTCCGGCGCGGCGCGCGCACCCGGCATTTTTTGCCCACGGCGGCAACCCTGGGCCGACGACGCCCCGAGAAATTTCGAAAGATGTCGAAAAATACGTTGTTTTATATACCGTTAAGCAAAAAACATCTTGGCATGAAATTCGCATCGTAAAATTAAGATTTAAGACCGCCCGCGTGAGACGGGGTCAGATCTTAGCCCGCAGTCGGGCGCAAGATGAAAAACGGGAAAAAAAGACCATGTTTACACCACGCACGCATTTTGATTTTAGGCGCTTCAAAAGGTTTATCGGAGGCGTCGTCGCGACGTTTTGCATGGCTTCGATGCTGGGCGCGCCTTTTGCCGAGGCATCTTCACGGATCAAGGATATCGTTCAATTTGAAAGCGTGCGCGACAATATGCTGGTCGGCTATGGCCTGGTCGTCGGTCTAGACGGCACGGGAGATTCCCTGAAAGACGGTCAATTCACCAAACAGAGCCTGCAATCGATGCTGAACCGCCTCGGCGTCAAACCGACGGCGGCGGGTCTGGATTCCAAGAATGTCGCCGCCGTGATGGTGACGGCGACGATGCCCCCCTTTTCCCGGCGCGGCGCGCGGATCGACGTCACGGTAAGCGCGCTTGGCGATTCCAAAAGTTTGCTGGGCGGCACCTTACTGGTCACCCCGCTGCTGGGCGCCGACGGCGCGGTTTACGCCGTCGCCCAGGGCCAACTCGCGGTTGGCGGGTTTGCCGCCGCCGGGGCCGGACAAACCGTCACCAAAGGGGTCCCGACGAGTGGACGGATCGCCAGCGGGGCGATCATCGAACGGGAGGTCGGCTTTAAGCTCAACTCCCTAAAGCAAGTCAAATTGAACTTGCGTAATCCGGATTTCACCACGTCGCGGCGGATCTCCCAGGCGATCAACGCCTTCCTCGGCACCGCCGCCGCCCATCCCACGGATCCCAGCACCGTCGATATCGACGTTCCCAAGGCCTACGCCAAGAACGTCGTCGGCCTGTTGACCGATATCGAACAGCTGCGCATTCAACCCGACCAACAGGCCCGGGTCGTGATCGACGAGCAAACCGGCACCATCGTGATGGGCGAGAACGTCCGCCTGTCCACCGTCGCCATCGCCCAAGGCAACCTCACGGTGCGCATCACCGAGACCCCCCAGGTTTCCCAGCCCGGCCCCTTCGCCCAGGCGGGAACCACCACCACCGTACCGCGCACCACCATCGCCGTAAGCCAAGGCAAGGACAAGAAGATGGCGGTGTTGCCCAATGGCGTCACCTTGCAGGATCTGGTCAACGGGCTCAACGCCTTGGGCATCGGTCCGCGCGACCTGATCACCATCTTGCAGGCGGTCAAGGCGGCCGGCGCGCTGCAAGCCAAAATCGAGGTGATGTGATGGGCAACGTTCTTTTCGACACCATGGCGCAAAACGCCCTGAGCGCGGGACAGGCCAAGGGACTGCCCAAAATTCCCAAGAACGCCGATATCCACCTGATGCGCCAAAAGGCCGAGGATTTCGAGGCCGTCTTCATCGGCCAGATGCTCCGCCCGATGTTCGCCAACCTGAAGACGGACGGTCCCTTTGGCGGAGGGCCCGGCGAAGATATGTGGCGCTCGCTGCAGGTCGATGAATATGGCAAGGCGATTGCGAAGTCCGGCGGTATCGGCATCGCCGACGCCGTGATGCGCCAAATGCTGAAGGCTCAGGAAGCCGGACAAAAAACCGGACACGAAACCACGCAGGAGGGCAAATAATCATGGATGCGCAAAACCGGTTGGAGGACCTCTTGTTCATCACCCGCCATCTCGCCGATTTGCTGGAACAGGAAAACATCGCACTTCAACGCAACAAGCTCGACGTCGTCAAATCCTTGCTCGAACGCAAGACCAGCTTAAGCCGGGCTTACGAGACCCGCGTTCTGGGGATGGATGCCGATGAAAAAGGGATCGAGGACATCGATCCCGACGACATTCAGGCGCTGCGCGACACCGGCCGGCGGGTCGAAGCGCTGATCGAGGAAAACGCCTATCTGCTCAAGATCTCGCTCCAAGTCAGTCGCCAGTTCATGGATTCGGTCGCAGATGCGGTGCAGAACGCCAAACCGGGGACCGGCGCTTACGGCGCCAACGGGCAGGTCGGCGGTGGCGCCAAGGCGCCGCCCGCGGACAATCCGGCGCTCACCCTCGACGAGACTCTTTAACGTTATAAAGTGCGTTAACGTCATGAAAAATATTATAAAAATAAGACCTCGGGACAATTGTTCCATGATCTCCACACGATACGCACCAGAAAGGAATTTGCGATGTCGGGAAGTCTGACTCTCGCCCTGAGAACGGCGCAAAGTGGATTGCTGACCCACCAGAGCGCCTTGGATGCGGTCGCCAACAACGTCGCCAACGTCAACACGGAAAATTATTCGCGCAAGATCGTCAATCTCGAACAGCGCGTGGTCTCCGGCGTCGGCGCCGGGGTGCAGTTGTCCGATGTTTCCCGCGCGGTCGATGAAGGCCTGCTTAAAAGCATGCGCCTGGAGCAGAGCACGTTTAACAATTACGACGCCCAGAAGAGCTATTTCGCGCGCATGCAGGACATGTTCGGCGCACCCGGCGACAACACCTCGATCGCCCAGATCATGACCGATTTGGGCAAGGCCACCGAGTCATTGGCTCAAGCGCCCGATCAAAGTTTGCAGCAAAGCGAGTTCGTCCGCCAGAGCGAGGAAGCCGCCTCCAAGCTCAAGCAAATGAGCGACACCGTCCAGGAGCTCCGTCTTCAGGCCGACCAGGAAATCGGCGATGCGGTCAATCAGATCAACTCGATCTCCAGCCAGTTGGTCGATCTGAACAACAAGATCATCCGCAATTCGGCGATCAAGAGCGATGTTACGGATTTGCGCGATCAGCGCGACGCCAAGCTCGATCAGCTTTCGAAGCTGGTCGATATTTCCTATTTCTACCGCGGCGGCGGCGATGTCGTGGTCTTCACCAAGGGCGGGCGCACCCTGGTCGATAACAGCTCGGCGACGGTCGAACACATCGCCGCCAGCAACGTCGCACCGACGACGACCCACGCCGAGGGCGATTTTAACCCGATTTACGTCGGCACCAAGGTCGCCGCCAACGATATCACCAATGAGATTCGCGACGGCCGCCTCAAGGGGCTGATCACGCTGCGCGATTCGACCCTGCCCAACCTGCAAAGCCAAATCGACGCCGTGGCCGCCCAACTACGCGACAGCGTCAACCAAATCCATAACCGGGGCGCCCCGTTCCCCGGCATGACCGAGATGAACGGCACCCGCGCCTTCATCGACCCGGCGACGCAAACGATTCAACTGGGCAACAACAGCGACGTACGCATCACCCTGTTCGATAATAGCGGCAATCAACATAACACGACGACCCTGCAGGCGATCATGAACTCGGCGTCCTACGGCGGCGCATCGCAGCCCCTGAACGGGGCATGGACGGTCAATTCCGTCGCCGCGACGGTACAAGACTGGCTGCGCGCCAACGGGGCGGCGGGAGCCACGGCGGCGGTTGACGCCAACACCGGAAAACTGAACATCAATCTGAATTCGACGACATATGCCTTGGGTTTTCGCGACGAGGTCAATTCCGCGGGCACCGTACCCTCGCCACCCGGCAGCACGGCGGCGGACGCCACCATCAAGTTCGACGCCAACGCCGACGGCGGTGTCGATCAGACGGTCAGCGGATTTTCCAATTTCTTCGGACTGAACGATTACTATGTCGATAAATTGTCCGATAACGTTTGGGAAACCAATGTGATGGACCCCGGCTACACCAGCCCCAAGGCAGCGACGCTGAAATTTTACGACACCACGACGGTGCCGGTGTCGGGCGCGCCGCTGGGCACGGTGGCGGTCGCCGCCGGAGACAGCATTTCGACCATCGCCAGCAACATCAACCTCGCCAATATCGGCGTGACGGCGACGGCGGTGCCCGACGGTTCGGGCTTCCGCCTACGCATCGCCCACAACAACGGTCTGAACTTGGCGATCACTCAGAATGTCGCCGGCGGCGATACGTTCTTGAACGACGTCTCCATGCATTCCGCCGACGTGCGTGTCGGTCAGCAACTTGAGGTGCGCTCCGACATCGTGCAAACCCCCGGCAAGGTTACGCGCGGAACCATGCAGTGGGACGCCTCGCTCGGCGCCGCCGGAGAATATTTTCAAAGCTCGGCCGACGCGACATCGATCACCTCTATGGCCCAGATGTTCGCCACGCCCACCGCGTTTAACGCCGCCGGCGGGCTCACCGCGACCAACGGGACGTTCGCCAATCAAGCCGCGCAAATTGTCGCGTTTAACGCCAACCTTGCGGCGGTCAACGATAGTAAGCATACTTATCAGAAGGATTTGAGCGACAGCCTGAAGAATAAGTCCGACACCTTTCGCGGCGTCAACTTGGACGAGGAAATGTCCAATTTGATGGTTTTTCAGCAAGGATATTCCGCCAGCGCCCGGGTGGTGTCGGTGATCCAGAAGATGTTCGACGTCCTCGATCAGATCGTTAAGTAGAGGGCCGAGATGGAGAAAACCTCATGGTAAACCGCATTTCCACGCGCGCCTCCAACACGCAGTTGCTGAGCTACCTATATAAAACCCAGACGCGCCTGCAGGACCTGCAGTACCAGATGACGTCGCAAAAACTGTCTCCCGATTTCAAGGGTATATCCGGCAGTTCGAAATACCTGCTCAGCCTAAAGAACAAAAACGATGCGATCGCCGGGTACATGAAAAACAACGACATCATGAACACGCGCCTCGACGTTACCTCCTCGGCAATGGACGGGATCGATAGCACCTTCCGTGACTTCAAAAAGCTCCTCGGCACCTTCAACGCCCAGACTGGAAAATCACAACAGGATATTAAAAATATTCAGGATTCGGCCTATCGTTCCTTGCTGTCGATTCAGGCCTACCTGAACACTTCGGTCGGTGGCGAGTACGTCTTCTCGGGCGCGCGCGCCAACACCAAGCCCGTCGATCTGGGCAGCGGCAGCCTGACCGACTTTCAGGCCAAATATGACGGCGCGGCGGTGACCTATCCGACCACCCGCGACGCCGACATCGCCAATTTCAGCCTAAACCGGGACGCCAACAACCAAGCCAACTGGCTCACCTTCAAGCAGGACGACGACGGCAACGCCGCCACGGCGGGGGTCAGTTCGATCACCGCGACGACGGCTCAGTTCGCCAACCTCAAGGTCGGTTCCACCATCGACGTGACCGGCACCGCCAACAACAACGGCGCCTACACCATCAAGGCGATCACCGGCGGGGGCACTACGATCCAGGTCGAAACCCGAATGCTGACCAATGAAAACAATGTCGTTCCGGCGGTGGTCACCCTGCCCGACGGCACCACCTTGGACAGCAGTAAGTTCACGGACCTGACCTTCAATCGCGCCGGCGATTCGATCACCGCCGCCGCCGCGGGATCGCTGTCCTCGCTCGCCGTGGGATCGACCTTCACCGTGTCCGGAACGGCACAGAACAACGGCACCTACACCGTGGCCGGCAATACTGCGGGAACGACGGTGACCATCGTGCCCAAAAAAATGGTGGACGAGGGCACCGCCGCTACCCCCACCCTGGCCTATACGGGATCGATGACGATCACCCACGTCGTCGGCGCCGACGACACCATCGCCGCGGGGGCGGGCACCTTCTCAAACGTCACGCCCGGCATGCGCATCACCATCGCCGGGGCCACCAACGCCGCAAACAACAACACCTTCACCGTCACCTCGGTGGCCGCCGACGGCTCGTCCATCGGCGTGCGCGAGGATACCTTGGTCACCGAGGTCACCCCCGGCGCCTCCACCGCGTCGGTCCCCAACGCCGACGGCGCCGTTTCCTCGGTCCATTATTACAGCGGCGATAACCTAACGCTGACCCATCGCGTCGATGACAAGCGCGATTTCAAGCTGGACGTCACCGCGATCAGCCCCGCCTTCGAGAAGGGCATTCGGGCGCTAGCGCTCATCGCCCAGGGAAAATTAGGCACCGAAGGCGGGCTGGATCAAAATTTGAAACGGGGCAACGACGCCATGTACCTTCTAAGCGACGCGATCGACGGATCCGGAGCAGGCGCGTCGCCCTACGGCGCAGAACTGGCGGGCAACGTCAACGACCGCAAAATTCAGGTCGGCTACGCCCAGGTCTTGCTCAAACAGGCGACCGACGGGCACACAAAGTTTTCCGGTTTTCTGGAGGCTCAGATCGCCAAGACGGAAAACTCCGACCCGCTGAAAACCCTAACCCAGGTCCTCGACGATCAGCGCGCATTGGAGGCGTCATACCAGACTCTGGCGCGTATTCGTCAGCTCAGCCTGAGTAAATACATGTAACCATAGCCGGGCGGGCGGTATCGTCGTCGCCCGCTTTTTTTTCGTTTCACACTCCATGCTCGATAAAAAGCCGCTCGGTTGAAAAAAAGACGTCGAGAATGTTTTTTTCATTTACGCACCACCCATATACCTTCCATATGCGCGAATGTTGCCCCCACCGATAGGCGGGGGTAGTATATAACCTTCGGGATTGTCGGCTTTCGTCCGTCCGTGGGGCGCGTGGTGGCAACCGTGATGAGGACAGAGTAGCAACGCCATGAACTCGCCTAAAAAAACTTCAGGTTATCCCGGTTCCGGTTACGGCAACGTGCCCAATAGCGGGAATCCCCGTTATACCGAGGCCTGGGCCCTGATCGAGGCCGCCCGGCGCATGTCCGACGCCGCCGATAAGCAGACGGTGGACGATAAGGCCGCCAGGGACCTCGTCCGCGAGACGTTGCGCTTAAATTGGCGATTGTGGACCATATTCCAAACCGAACTCAGCTTGGAAGACGACGGCGCCGTCCCCGTCGAAATTCGCCAGAACATGCTTTCATTGTGCAACTTCGTCGATAAACATACGGTCGAGACTATTTCCTCTCCGCACCCGGAAAAAGTCATGGTTTTGGTCGAGATCAACCGCAACATCGCCAGCGGACTTCTCGATTCGATTCGCAACAACCCGGCCCCCAAAGAACCTCAACCCCAGGAGGCCCAGGCCCAAGAGGAGCGGAACGAGCCCCTTCCCAACGGACAATCCACCGGAGGCGACGACGCGCCAAAACCTACGGCAAAAGCAAAAACGCCGCCGCTCGCGGCGCCGCTTTCTTTCGATGAGGACATCTGAGACGGGCCATTCACGAACCGGGTACGTTTCATCTAGGGCCGGATGCCTTTCGCCCGGGGAGCGTCCGAAGAGCATGGCGCGAGAACCCGCGCCCCGTTTCCCGGCCCCTCTCGTTTCCCGATTTCGGATTTCCGATTTTCTAAGAGATCGTCAGGAGGGATCGCTCGACGCGTCGGCGACGCCCTCGCCTTCCCGCTGCAAGTTTTCCAGATCCCCTTCAAGGGATTTCAAGACGCCGTTCTCGTGAAAAATCAATTTCTGAGCACTTTTCATCGCCTTGTAAATTTGATCGCCGGCGAGCCTTTCGCGAATCTCCTCGGAAATCGGCAGGGCGCTGGGGCAAGCGGCGACGTAGTCGTTTAGATAACCGTCGAACGCCTGCAAGTACTCTTCCTGCCTATCGGGAAAAATATACGCGCATTGCAGGGCGAAATAGGCCCGCGAGGCGGGGGTCCGGCTTTCCTCTTCGGACAGGACCTCCTTGCCGCGCAAGATGGCGGCCTGATTGTGCACCAGGATGCGGGTGTGGGCCCCGTTGTTTTCGATTACCGCGCCGTTGATGATTAGACGGTCGCCTTCTTTGAAATCAATCAGTAACGGCACGATGCCCCCTTGCCCAGAAAATACCCTCGAACGAACTTGACCCACTCGAACGACCACGGCCCACGATCCCAGCGAAAAAGCGTGGGTCCACCATCATCTCGTTCTTCAATAGTACCGATTTTCCCATTGATGTGTAAGATATATCTGTCCGCCGCCGCCGCGGCGTTCCCGAACCGCAGGACAGGATCCGCACGACCATGACGCTCCGTCTTCTCGACACCGAAGAACTGAACCGCCACCTGTCGCGGGGGGTTGACGCCGCGGCCTTTCCCGCCTGGGACGGCCATCCTCTGTTTGGCGCGTTCACCCGGGCGCTCTATCCCAATGTCGCGAAATTGGTCGAACGCCACCGCATCTGTTCGTTCGCCGTCGCCGATGGCGACGATCGCCTACTTGCCATCGTGCCGTGCACCGCGTCCGAGGACGGAATAACGCACTATGGCCTGCCGATCGTCCCCGCCATCGCCCGGGACCTCGCCCCCAAGGTGGAACGGCGCGCCGTGGCCTGCGCCCTCGACCATCTCGAAGCCCTCGCCCGGACGCGCCCCACCCCGTCGGCATTTGTCCTGGGGCGCACCACCGCCGACGCGCCCGACGCCCTGGAGGACGCCTGTCTCGCCCGTCTCGCCCGTCCCGGCGTGCGCATTCACGCCGTGGCCGATCTCGGCGACGGCGAGGAGGCGCTCCATCGCGGACTGCGTAAAAGCTTCCGCTCGCTGGTCAACTGGGGGCGCGACAATCTGCTCATGACCTATGTCAATGCCGACACTCCCGACCGCACGGCCTTCGACGCCTTTTGCGCCTTCCATGCGCGCGTGTCGGGCGGCCAGACCTATCCCGACTCCTATTGGGAAGTGTTTTGGAACGCCATCGCCGCCGGGAACGGGGAGCTGTCCCTCGCCGCACTCAAGGACGGCCCGCCCCTGGTGTGCGCCACATATAGCGTATCGGCGGGAAAGACCGGCTATTACGCCTCGGGGGTTTACGATCGCGACCTGTTCGACAAGCCTCTGGCCCACTTCCCGGTGTTCGACGCCATGGTTCGCGCGGCGCGGCGCGGTATCGGCGCCTATGATTTGGGCGAGATCGTCCCGCGCGGGGCGGGCGCGCCCGACAAAGACGTGCGGATCGGCTTTTTCAAGAAAGGCTTCGTCGCGCGTTGCCGTCTGACCCTAACCTGGACGCTCCACGCCCCGCCACCGTCATAACCCCGTGGTTTTTCCAGCCCCCGCCATGCACGCGTCGAGCGCCGCCAGGAAACGCGCCCGGGCATCGTCGATCAGCGCCAAAAGGGGCGGTGCGATCGGGGTTTGCGCGCCCTTTCCGATCCGGGCCGCCAACGCCGTCATCGCCCGCGCCAATTGCGCGTCGCGCGTCACCACCGGCAAGCAGCGTTCGATGATCGGGTGGACCGTTTCCGCGCGCCCGATCTGAACCGACAGCGTCGGCGCGCCGCCCAGCGCCGCCTCAAGCAAAACCATCGATGTCATCCCGATCACCGCGTCGGCGCGGATCAGAAGATCAGAGGTGTCTGACACGTCTAACGTCGCCACACCTTGCGACAGGGAAGCATCAAGCCAGCGCCGCCACGCCCCGGCATCCTCGCGCGGATGGGGCTTGATCGCAATCCGTCGGTCTCCGGCGCGCGCCACCGTCGCCACCAGATGCGCCGCGATCTCGAATTGATCGAAACCGCGCCGGGCGCGGCCATAGTCGTCGTCGATCGGTTCGGAAAAAAAGGCCAACAGCGGGACGTCGCCACGGATGCGACCCGCCCTGGCGGCGCGCAGGTCCTGGGCCACGCGTTGGAGATGGGGCTGGCCGACGACATAAACGGGGACCGTGCACCACGGCGCGTCGGCAAGGACCCGACGGCTTTCCTCATCGACCGCGGCGATGGCGTCCGGCAGAACGAGATCGCCCGACGCCGCCTCGAAGCGCGCCTTGAAATTGCTCCACGCCTCGATCACGGCGAGGCTGGCCAGCCCGTGGGCGCGGCACGCCGGCCACATGTTTTTTTCGAAATCGGAAAATCCGGTGGCGCTCACCAAAAGGTCGAACGACGTCTCCCGGTGGGCCTCCAACAGTTCTTCAAGCGTACTCGGGCAGGTCTCGCCCGCCGCCCGCCATAGCGCCGCGGCCGGACCCGCGGCGAAGCAGATCACCGTATCGCCGCGCGCCCGCGCGCCCACCGCCGCCGCCAGCAGGGCGTTGGCCCCGCCGGGGTCGTGGGCGGCGAAGGCGAAGCGGGCCATCGCCTAGCCCGCCGCCGCGTCATGCGCGCGCAACTGGTCGCGTGCATCGGCGACTTTGTGAAAGGCATCGGCGACATCGTCCAGATCGCGCCGGGTCATTCCCGGGCGCATCAACTCGTGGGTGATCAAGGTGCGGGCGTGGGCGTCCTCGCACACCGGACACAGCCCCTCGCGATAATCGGCGACGCCGTCGTAATGGGGGCAGGTAAACGGACATCCGCCGCCGCCATAGGCGATCCGTTCGCGAAAGATCGGCTCCAGATAAAGCGGGCGCACGTAGCCCTGGCCGATCAGGGGTCCGTCCTTTTCACGCATCTCGGAGGCCGGCAATTCGGCCTTCACGGCGGCGACGAAGGTCTCGCGCGACACCCCCATGACGTCGGCGTCGTAAAGCAGGGGGTGCACGTAATAGACATGACGGTCGCCGGGGCGCTCGGCGCACGGCGTCAGGCCGGGAATGCCTTTCAGGCGGCCCTCCAAGTAGGCGACGTTGTCGCGGCGCTGGGCGATCAGGCCCGGCCCCTTGTCCAACTGGCATTGACCGATGGCGGCCTCAAGCTCTCCCAGGCGAAAATTGAAGCCGACCATGTTGACCAAATCGGCGCGCCCCATACCCCCGACCACGGCCTCGCCGTGATTGCGGATCAGGCGCACCCGTTCGGCCAGATCGTCGTCGTTGGTGGTCACCACGCCGCCCTCGCCGGTGTGGATGTGCTTGTGATAATTCAAACTGAACACCCCGATGTCGCCGAGGGCGCCGACGGGGCGGCCCTTGTAGGTGGCGAACGGGGCCTGGGCGCAGTCTTCGATGACTTTCAGTTTATGTGTCTTCGCCAGCGCCATGATCGGGTCCATATCGGCGGCCTGACCGAAAATATGCACGACGACGATCGCCCGGGTGCGCGGCGTGATGCGCGCTTCGATCGACGCCGGGTCCAGGGTGAAGGTGTGCGGATCGATATCGGCGAACACGGGAACGGCGTTGAAGATCAGCGCCGCCGTCGCCGACGCGATCATGGTGTAGGGGCTGACGATGACCTCGTCGCCGGGCCCGACCGCCGTCGCCCCCACAGCGGCGTACAGGCCGCCGGTCGCGGAATTGACGCTGACGGCGTGTTTGACGGCGAAGGCCTCGGCCCAGCGTGCCTCGAAGGCGCGGACCTGATCGCCGCCGTAAAAATCGTCGTGCCACGCCCCTAAGAAGCGCGACAGCACGCCGCCGCGCATCACCGCGTCAACGGCCGCCCGTTCCTCCTCGCCGATCGGACGGTAGGCCGGAAACAGCTTTTCGCGGAGGGGCTTACCCCCCAACAAGGCCAACTCGGTCATGGCGTTACGTTTCCTTTCTCATGCCCGATTTCCAGGCCCGATTTCCAGGCCCGATATTTTGTCGCCGCGCGCCATGGCGATCAAGCGGTGGCACACCGTTTCCGCATCGAGCGCCGCCGCGCCGTCGCACGCCACCGGCGCGGCGGCGCGCACATGGCGGTACAGATTATCGACCGTGCGCGCCATCGCCTCGCCGAGGCCGGTTTCGCGCCACGCGCCGCGTTGCAACGTCCGCCTTTGGGGGAACTCGCGGTCCTCGCTTAAGGTTCGCACCCGGACCGCGCGGCCCAGGTCCTCGAACGCGACGCGACCGTTTTCGAAGGTCAGTTCCAGCTCGAAGGTGAAAAAATACCGATGATCGCTGCCGATCAAATAGACCGGCGCGCCGCCCGGCGCATCGAGGCGGGCGTCCAGGGTCGGGTCGTGGGGACCGAGTCCCGCGCGCGCGCGCAGGACGGCGCGCGGCGTCATCGGCCCGATTAAAAAGTGGAGAAGATCGATCATGTGCGATCCGCAGTTGAGGATTCCCTTATTGTAACTGCCCACCGCATTTTGCAATGCGCCCCAGCGCCCGGCGACGATTTCTTTTTTCAAGTCCACGATGCCGGGCGTCCAACGGCGCAGGTAATTCACCAGCAGACCGACCCCGGCGTCCCGGTAGGCGTCCACGACCCGCCGCGAGTCCGCAATGTCCGCGCAAAGGGGTTTTTCGCAAAGCACCGCCGTCACCCCGATATCGAGAAGCCCCATCAGCATCGATTCGTGCAGCGCGGTGGGCGCGCACACGCTGGCGACATCGGCGCGCACGGCGCTTTGGGCATAGTCGTCCAGGGTGGCGAACCCGTGGGGCACCGCCCAATAGTCCATGAACGCCCGGCGGCGGGCGGAATCCGGCTCGACGCAGGCCACCACATCAAACTCCGGATGGGCGCGATAGGCTCCGGCATGGGTGAGAATCCCGCCGTCCGACGGGCCGTCTTCGTCATAGCCTCCGGCAACCGCCCCGCAGCCGACGATCAACGCCCTGAGCACGGGCGGTTTATCACCGCCGGATGTGGCGTCACTCCCGGACATGGCGGTTGATCTCTCTAAGTTCGGGTTTGCGCGCCAGCAGCCGGAGAATATCGTCCAGGCGGAAGTCGGGATTTTCGGGATACAAAGCCTCGAACACCGCCGCGATCAGGGCCAAATCCTCCGCCGTGTCCAAGGTCAGGGCGAGATTGGGATCGCGCAGGGCGGGCGGGGCCGCGACGTTTTGCAGGCGGTAGCGTTCGGGGTGATTGTAGATATACAAACTGACGTGCTCGCGGTCGCGGGGATCGTCCGTGCGCGCCGCGGCGTCGGCTAGAATATCGGCGGCGAAAACCTGGGTATCCATGCCGATCGGATAGCTTCGGGTCAGCACATTGGATAGGTAATCGACATCCGCCGCCGCGTAAGCCTCGACACAGCGCTGGACGATGGCGGGGTCGATCAACGGGCAGTCGCCGGTGGTTTCGACGATGACGTCGGCGCCATGGGCGCGCGCCGCCCCCAGGACCCGCCCCATAACGTCGTCCTCACTGCCGCGAAAAACGCCGACCCCCAGATTTTCGGCAAGATCGACCAGTGGATCGTCGGTCGCGTTCACCGTGGTCGCGATGACGATGCCGTCCAACGCCGAGACCCGGCGCAGACGTTCGACCATCAACGCCAGCATCGGTCGCCCCAACACGGGCTTCAAGACTTTTCCGGGCAACCGCGACGAGGTCATGCGCGCCTCGATAGTGGCCAGGGTGCGGGGGGATTTTAGGGTCATCGGTTGTTTTCTCCACGGCGCGCGTGCGCCCACGATTCGCGACGGCGACGGGCGTTACGGTTCACAATCGTCCGGCGCGATCCCCTCGCCCTGGGCGATCGCACGGCGGGCGGTATGGCCTTCGATTCGATCGAGGTGGCGCGGATGGCTCCCCAGAATTTGCTTGCCGGGGCGCAGGATGGCGAAATTCTCGTCTTCTCTCAACCGCTCGCCCGGGGCGATATCACGGATCGCCTGGACGCCTCGGCGGGCATAGGCGGCCAATTCGTCCTCGACGGCGTGCACCGCCTTGACGCCGTCACCCAGCGCCCTTTCCACGGCGCGAATGTGATCGACCATTTCCTTCAGTTCGCCGGGCAACAGGGCGAAGGCGTGATCCGGCCCGGGCAGGCGGTTGTCCACGGTGTAATGCTTTTCGATCACCCGCGCGCCCAACGCCACAGCGGCGGCGGGCGCAATCGCCGGCTCGCGGCTGTGATCGGACAATCCGGCCACCACCCCGAAACGATCGCGCAGCCAGGGGATGACGCGCAGGTTGAGGCTGTCCAAGGGCGCGGGATAACGCGACGTGCACTGGAGCAACGCCAATTCCCCGCCGCCGTGGGCGCGAAAATGCCCGACCGCCCAGGCGATGTCGTCCTCGGTGCTGGCCCCCGTCGATATCACCAACGGCTTGCCCGTTCGCGCCGCCAATTCGATCAGGCGGATGTGGGAAATCTCGTAGGACGCGATCTTGTGTACCTGCACGAAAGGATCGACGGCGGCGAAATCCGCCGGGGAAAACGGCGACGACATGAACGCAATGCCCTGCCCTTTGCAATAAGCGGCGAGTTCGCCGATCATCTCGTAAGGCATGGCGAGATCGCTGAAAATATCCTGGATGTCGTCTTCGATCCCCGAACTGCTCAAATAATCGCTGCTGCCGGCGTTGGCGACGTAGACCGTCTCGGCGCGGTAGGTTTGGAACTTGACCGCGTCGGCGCCGCCCTCCCGCGCGATGTCGATCAGGGTTTTCGCCATCGCCAGGTCGCGCGCCGCGGTCCCCATGCGCCAGTTCGACCCGGCCTCGGCGATGATGAACGTCCTGTCGGGATCAAACATCGTCATCGTGGTCCTCCCGTTCCTAAAGGACCTTTTCCGTCCTCGGCGAGCGATTTTTTCAGGCCCGCGTAGCGATCCTGACCGGCGTTGATCGCCCGTAAGTCGGGATTGGCGTCCACAACGGCCAAAGCGGCGCGATAATCCCAACCTTCCGGGCCGGGCGGAAGTCTTTCGAAAAGGGCGCATAAAAAATCGTAATCCCGCGCCGTGTCCAAGGTCCAGCGGTATTCGGCGAGGCCCGCCACCGGGCAGGGATAGTGGGCTTGGCGCACATCGGGATGCCCACGCACGTAGGGCGTGACGTGCTCACGCTGGGAAGGCAGCGTGGCCTCGCGGGCGCTGCGTTCGAGCCAGGAAAAGCGCACCGCCTCGCAATCCAATCCATGAGGCCAACTGGGCGGCGTGTTGTTGCTGGCGTAATCGGCGTTTCGGTCGATCAGCGCCGCCAGAACCCCGCCGCACACGGCGGGATCGATCGCGGGACAGTCGCTGGTCACGCGCATCACGACATCTGCGCTCAGCTCCCGAGCGGCGCGAACATAGCGGTCCAAAACGTCTTTTTCGGAACCGCGAAAGACATGAACGCCAAGGCGGCGGGCCTCGTCGGCGACGGGATCGTCCGCGACGCCTTCGGGCACCGCGCAACAAACGACGTCGATGCCGGAGATGGCGCGGGCGCGTTCGAGCACATGGGCGAGAACGGTACGCCCGGCCAAGGGCTTGAGGACCTTACCGGGAAGCCGGCTCGATCCCAGGCGGGCCTGGATAATGACGGCGCACCCCCCCATTTCACACCCTCTCGACCGTGTCGAGGCCGTCGCCAAGCGCCGCCACGACGCGCAAGACGTCATCGTCATCCATCGCCGGGAACAGCGGTAGGGAAAGGCAGCGGCTGTAGTAGCGCCACGCCCCCGGCAACGCGAGATCGCCATAGAGCTTTTTGTAATAGGGCTGCATGTGCACCGGCAGATAATGCACCTGAGTGCCGACGCCCTTTTCACTAAGGGCGTTCATCAGCGCCGCGCGGTCCCCGTCCAGGACGGAAAAATCGACCAGCACGACATATAAGTGCCACGCCGCGCGGCAATCTGGCCGTCGTTTCAAGAAGTCAAGCGCCGGATGGCCGAGGTCCCCGATCGCCCGGTCGTAAAGCGCGACCAGTTCGCCGCGCCGGGCGACGAAGCGATCGAGCTTGGCCAACTGGGACGCCCCCAAGGCGCACTGCATGTCGGTGGCGCGGTAATTATAGCCGATGTCGGCCATTTCGTAGTACCACGGGTTGGCGGCCCCATCCACGCCGAAAGCCAGGCCGCGGTTGACGAAGGCGTCGGCGTCGCGGGTCATGCCGTGACTTCGCGCCCGGCGCAACCGCGCCGCCAGGGCGTCGTCGTTGGTGGTGACCACGCCGCCCTCGCCCATGGTGATGGTTTTCACCGGATGCAGGGAAAATACGGCCATCGCGCCGTGCGCGCACGCGCCGACGTTCGTCCAACGTCCCTCCGCCCCCTTCGGATCATCGTTGACAAGGTAAGATCCGCCGATGGCGTGGCAGGCGTCCTCGACCAGCACCGCGCCGTGCCCAGCCGCGACCGCCGACAAGGCCGCCATGTCGGCGGGCTGACCCGCCAGATGAACCGCCAGCACCGCCTTGACCACGCCGCCCGCCCGGGCGAAGGCGTCCTCCAGTGTCTGCGGAGTTAACAACCCGTTGTCGGGATCGACGTCGGCGAACACCACATCCGCGCCGACATAACGCGCCGCATTGGCGGTAGCGAGGAAGGTCAGCGTCGGCGCGATCACCCGATCGCCGTGCCCGATCCCCAAGGCCAGCAAGGCCAGATGCAGCCCCGCCGTACCGTTGGCGCAGGCCACCGCATGACGGGCCCCGGTTTTTTCCGCGAACGCATTTTCAAATTTCCCGACGGCGGGCCCGGTGGTCAACCAATCGCTTTTCAGGCTGGCCACGACCGCGGCGATGTCATCGTCATCGACCGCCTGGCGCCCATAGGGCAAAAACGGGCCCGAAGCGCTCATTTTTTATCCAGTTCCATCAACGCCCGCAAACCATCCTGGTCGAGCCACTGGGGGTTGTTGTCGCTGGAATAGGAAAAATCGTCGCCGACCGGCCTGCCCACACCATTGTCCCCCTGCGACACCAAGCGGTTCAAGATCACGAAGCGGTCGTCGAATTCCAGGGTATTGGGCGAATGATCGGGGGAAATCAGCATTTCGTGAAGTTTTTCGCCGGGGCGAATGCCGATCACCTTGCGCGAGATCCCCGGTTTCAGGGCGTCGGCCAAATCGACCACGTGCATGCTCGCCATTTTCGGGGTGAAAACCTCGCCGCCGTTCATCTGCTCGAAACACGACAGCACGAAATCGACCCCCTGTTGGATCGTTATCCAAAAACGGGTCATGCGCTCATCGGTGATCGGCAACTCCGTCGCGCCATCCCGAATCAGATTCTGGAATAACGGCACCACGCTGCCGCGCGAGCCGACGACGTTGCCGTAACGCACGCACGAAAAAATCGCGCCGCCTTTCCCGCTGAGACTGTTGGCGGCGATAAGGATTTTGTCCGACGCCAACTTGCTCGCGCCATAAAGATTGATCGGGTTAACCGCCTTGTCCGTCGATAACGCCATCACCTTTTTGACCCCGCAGGCGATCGCCGCCATCGCGATATTTTCAGCGCCGGTAATGTTGGTGTGGACACACTCGGTGGGGTTGTATTCGGCCACCGTGACGTGTTTCAGGGCGGCGGCATGAACGACGTATTCGATGTCCCTGAGCGCCATTTTCAGGCGTTCGAGATCGCGGACGTCACCGATGAAGTAACGCAAGCACGGATAGTCCGCCGGATTGAATTCCTGTTGCATTTCGAACTGCTTCAACTCGTCGCGCGAGTAGATCACCAGGCGGCGCGGCGCGAAACGTTCGAGAACCGTCTTAATAAACTGGCGGCCGAACGAACCGGTGCCGCCGGTGACCAAAATGGATTTTCCATCCAACGAGAAAGACGACGGGTAATGGGGTGTGGAATTCAAGAATAAAACTCCTTCGTTTTGCCCTGTCGGTATATGCAATGCCGGCTGGCGTTTTTTTCCGAAATGGCGACGGCGGCGGCGGCGATAAAGAAGCGCCGACGGCGAGGCGAAGCGACCGAATTTAGCACTCGGATTTCGGCGCGCCCCGAGGGGACGACGCCTTGCCGTCCGGCCCTTTAATTGGCGCTCGAAAACCCCCCGGCTTCGACATTTTTACGCGACGCCTCCAACATTTCCGCGGCGGATTGCTCTCCATAAATATCGACCAGCTTACTTACCGAGGCGGACAGAATGACCAAACTCAAACTCTGCGGCGAAACGCCGCGCTTAATGGCTTCGTCCCACATCGCCGAAAACCATTCGAGCGCGAGATCGGTCTCGTCGTTTTCGCCCAACGGCGCTTGTTCGGACATGACGCTTCTCCAAAAACGTTGGCCTTCAGGTTCTTCATATAAAGAACGGCATATCGCTTTTACAGCTAAACTATATTGCAAAAAAGCGGTAAGGATCAGGAGGCTAAGCCTATGACGGACGACACCGAGGCGCAACAGTCAAGATTATTCGATTTTTTCACGCAATGCCGCCTCGACGGCATCGAGAACGCCGCCCCAATCTCCGGGGTGAGACTGACGAAAAAGGCGGATCGTCGGATACCAAACGCTGTCGGCGCGTTCATCCATCCACAAAAAGCCCGTCGGCTGCGCCATCAACGCCCAGGCTTCCTTGCCCAGCGCCCCTGCCAGATGAAGCACCCCGGTATCCACGCTAATCACCAAATCCAAAGCATCCAACGCCGCCGCGGTATCGGCGAAATCTTCCAGAAAACCGGCAAGATCAATGAGGTTCGCGCCTCCCGGGGACGCTTCCGATAGCGCTCTCACGTCGTCCCTGAAGGGGCCGACCTGCAAACTATAAAACGTCGTCCCCGGAACATTCAACAAACCCTGCAGCAACGTCGGCGCGCACGAACGCTTGTGATTGTCCCGCCGTGTCGGACTGCCTGCCCATACCAGACCGACTTTCAACCCCGAGACCTCGAACAGCTCGCGCGGAACGGCGCTTTCGCCGGGCGGCGCGAGGTATGGGGTTTCGGCGGGGACCGTCTCCAAAGTCGTGCCCAGGAGATGAGGCAGGCTCATCAGCGGAACTTGGACGTCGAACGGCGGCAGAGGGTCTCCCAGGGTAACGACCTGCGCGACACCGTCGATCCCGGAAAACAGGCGCTCGAGTCCGGCACGGCATTCGACGATGACGCGCCCGCCCCGTTCGCGCACCATAGCGACGTAGCGTATAAACTGAATGGCGTCGCCGAAGCCCTGCTCGCCAAGCAACGCGATGGTGCGCCCGGCCAAGGGGCCGCCATCCCACTGCGGCGTCGAAAAATTACGTTTGAAGGCCGCGAACGTCGGCGTACGCCAGCGCCATTCGTATTCCTTCCAACCTTCGCGGTACCGTCCCGCCTGCAACAGCGCCAACGATAAATTCCAGTGCAGGTCCACGCTTTCCGGCTCGAAGGTCAACGCCGTACGCAGGCATTCGATCGCCGCCGTGCTGTCGCCCTTGGATTGGTGCGCGCTGGCCAAATTGCAATAGGCGTCAACATAATCCTCGCGCAGGGCTATGGCGCGCTCGAACGCGGTGACGGCGGCGTCGAAGGCGTCTAATTTCAACGACGCCAAAGCGAGGTTATAGTGGGCCGTCTCGTTCCCGCTCTCAAGCGCGGTCGCCTTGGACAAGGCGTCCCTGGCGTCTTCGTATTGGCCCAAATCCATATGCGTAAGGCCTAAATTGAACCAAGCATTGGCGTTATCGCCGCAGTGGGGCATGACCTTTTCGAGGGTTTTCAGAGCCTCTTCAGGGCGGTCCAGGCCAAGCAGGGCGTTGGCCATGTTGACCGAAAGGTCGGACAGGCTTTTATCATGGGCCAGCCCCTGGACGCAGGCCTCCATCGCTTCTTGATGACGGTCCAGGGCATTCAGACAACTGGCCAGATTGTTATACGCCGGGGCCGCCTCGGGATTGAGTAAAATGGCCCGCCGAAAGGCGTCGAGCGCCTCATCGAGGCGTCCGGCTTGTTGCAGGACATTGCCCAGGTTGACGAAGGGCGCGAAGTAATCGGGCGCCGCCTCGCCCGCCTGAGACAGCAATGAAATCGCCGTATCTAGCTCCCCAACGGCCTGGAAAATCAACCCCAGAAGGTTCAAGGCGTCGGCGTTGTTCGGCTCTTCGATGAGAACTTTCTCGTAAACCTTCGCCGCCTCGCCCAAACGTCCGGATTGATGTAGGGACAACCCCGACGCCAGAAGATGTTGCAAATCGCTCACATCACTCTCCCCGTTCCCTTTCGTTAAAGGACTCGCTCATAACAAAGGCGGAAAAGAACGCATCCCTTCGAATTTTTAACACATTAAGTTCCAAAATAGAGAGTTTTCCAAGACCCGCCCGCCGATGACGGAAACCAGCGAGAATGGGTCTTTCAAATTTAGAATAAATACAAACTAATGCATTGATCTTAAATACTTTTTATCGTTGTGCTTTCTTATCTTGCGGCGTAAGATCGAGGCCGTTACGTGGTTGCTCCCGGTTGCGGACACGCCGAGAAGGCGTTTTCCGTGGGGGGGGCAGTTCGAAGTGGGGTCCGCGCCGCGTTTTGCTTTGCCGGACCTCGGCGGTACGCAATTCAGAGAAATGAATTGCCTGTCATACGCTCTAGAACGGAGTAAAAAACGATGTCCGATATTACCCTTTCCGCCTCCGTGCGGCAGAACCTTCTTTCCCTGCAATCCACCACCCAGTTGATCGGCCGCACACAGAACCGGCTGTCCACGGGCCTGCGTGTCGCCAGCCCGATCGACGACCCGGTGTCCTTCTTCCAGGCCAAAGGCCTGACCGATCGCGCCACCGATTTCAGCGAAAAGAAGGACAACATCGATCAGGGCGTCAGCTCGCTAACCGCGGCGACCGACGCCGTGACCGCCGTCGAATCCCTGGTTCAACAGCTCAAGGGTCTGGCGACCAACGCCAAGTCCTCGACCACCACCACCCAGATCGACAACATCGCCAGCCAGTTCAACGATCTGCGCGCGCAGATCGACAACCTGGTCAACGACGCGTCCTATCAGGGCCTCAACCTGGTCGCCGGCACCGGCAGCACTCTGACGGTCAACTTCAGTAACGACACCGCCAGCATCCTCAACGTCAAATCCGTCGATATTCGCGCCGGCGGCACCGGCCTCGACGTTTCCGTGCTGTCGCGCGGCACCGAGGGGATCAACTTCAACCGCAGCGCCATCTCGGCGGGAACGGTTACCGCCGGCGGTTCGATCGCGGTGACCATCGGTGGGCAGTCCGCCAACACCTTGACGGTCGGCGACACCTTCACGCTGACCTACGGCACCCAGACGTTCGCTGTGACTATTTCCTCCACGGCAACGGCGACAACAACGAACTTCCTTTCTCAAGGCACCTATTCGGTCGGCGATACGATCTCCTTCACGATCGCTTCCGCCGCCTTATCGACAGGACCGACTAAATTACTCAATATCGGCGCCGCCAGCGTTTCGGTTTCCGAGGGTGCGGGCGTGCGTCAGGTCGGCGTCGGCTACGCCACCGACCTCAGCAACGCGATCACCAACCTGGACAGCGCCTTGACGACGCTGCGCAGCCGGTCGCAGACCCTGGGTTCGAACGTCGCCTTGTTGCAAACCCGTCTCGACTTCACCAAGAACTATGTCAACACCCTGACCTCCGGTTCGGGCAAGTTGACCTTGGCCGACCTCAACCAGGAAGGCGGTAACCTGCTTGCGTTGCAGACCCGCCAGCAGTTGGGTATTCAGGCCCTGTCGTTCGCCGGGAAGTCCGAACAGGCGATCCTCGGGTTGTTCCGTTAATCCCAGCACCTCTCGGCCTAACATCGGTCGGAAAATCTCATTCTATCCTTCCGCCGGACGATGAGTACCCTCATCGCCCGGCTTTCTCGTTCCGCCTACGCCAACGCCCCTTTATCTTCTTGAATTAAACGTCCACCCACGGGACGTCATATCTCCCTTAATTTTTTGGCGCATTAGGTTTGAGATAAGACCTTCCAAACTTCTTTCGCCGGGACAACAAATTTTCACTTTAGACTAACTCTAAACGTGCATATGTCGGCATATTTTTTTTAAAAGTTGCATTTTCATCCCTTCCAGACTAATCTTGCCGGGACTATGTGGCTACCTTGCCTTTGGGGCTACCGTAGGGCTGGGAGGCCGCCGTAGGGTCGGGGCTTTAGTTTTTCGTCCCGTCAGGCTTCGTTTGTGAGCGATTCGGAGAATCGGATCGCCTTATATGCACTCTAGAATGGAGTACACCCCATGTCCGACATCACCCTTTCCGCCTCCGTGCGGCAGAACCTTCTTTCCCTGCAATCCACCACCCAGTTGATCGGCCGCACACAGAACCGGCTGTCCACGGGCCTGCGCGTCGCCAGCCCGATCGACGACCCGGTGTCGTTCTTCCAGGCCAAAGGCCTGACCGATCGCGCCACCGACTTCAACGAAAAGAAGGACAACATCGATCAGGGCGTCAGCTCGCTGACCGCGGCGACCGACGCCGTGACCGCGATCGAATCCCTGGTTCAACAGCTCAAGGGTCTGGCGACCAACGCCAAATCCTCGACCACCACCACTCAGATTAACAATATTGTCAGCCAGTTCAACGATTTGCGCGGGCAAATCGACAATTTGGCCAACGATGCGTCGTATCAGGGCCTCAACTTGGTCGCCGGCACCGGCAGCACCCTGACGGTCAACTTCAGTAACGACACCGCCAGCATCCTCAACGTTCAATCCGTCGATATCCGCGCCGCCAATACGGGCCTAGACATCGCCCAACTCAGCGCCTACAGCGGCGGCGGCATTCCGCTTAACGTCGCCTATCTTTCCGCCGGCGCAGTGACCGCCGGGGGAAGCGCCACGGTGACCATCGGCGGGCAATCCGCCAGCACCTTGACGGTCGGCGATACCTTCACGCTGTCTTACGGCACCCAGACGTTCACCATCACGGTGACCTCCTCGGCGACCGGCTCGGCGGCGAACCTGCTGTCGGCGGGCACCTATTCGGTCGGCGATACGATCACCTTCACCGCCGTTTCGGCGACCACCACGACGACCACCAAACTATTGAACCTGGGGGCCAGTTCGGTCACGGTCACCGCGACACTGGCCAAACGCGCGATCGGCGTCGGCTTCGCCACTGAACTCAGCTCGCGGATCACCAACCTGGACAGCGCCTTGACGACGCTGCGCAGCCGGTCGCAGACCCTGGGTTCGAACGTCGCCTTGTTGCAAACCCGTCTCGACTTCACCAAGAACTACGTCAACACCCTGACCTCCGGTTCGGGCAAGTTGACCTTGGCCGACCTCAACCAGGAAGGCGGTAACCTGCTTGCGTTGCAGACCCGCCAGCAGTTGGGTATTCAGGCCCTGTCGTTCGCCGGGAAGTCCGAACAGGCGATCCTCGGGTTGTTCCGTTAATCCCAGCACCTCTCGGCCCTTTAAGACCGGGAGTTTCCTTTTGGTGATGAGGCCGGGCGATGGAAAACTTCATCGCCCGGCCTTTGGCGTTGTCCTCGCCTGAGCACACTCGCTTGAGCACATATGTGTTGTTTCCCCCGAGAGTGCGCGGTACCATATCTATATCTATGCGAGTGAACATAATTTCGTTTTCCCGCACGTGTTGCCGTGAGGCATTTTCGCGGCGTGTCGAACGGAGAGGGGCGCGCCTGCGCGCCAACACGAAGGCATGTGAGCGAATGCCGTATGCCCTTCGTGTTGGTAATGGCGTCTTGGTGACAGCGCCATCGAAGATGGCGCATACGAGAGAAAATACAGAGGGGCGTAGCCTGATCGACGCACTTGACGTCGGAATCAGCGCTCTAGAATGGAGTAAAAACCATGTCCGATATTACCCTTTCCGCCGCCGTGCGGCAGAACCTTCTTTCCCTGCAATCCACCACCCAGTTGATCGGCCGCACACAGAACCGGCTGTCCACCGGTCTGCGCGTCGCCAGCCCGATCGACGACCCGGTGGCGTTCTTCCAGGCCAAGGGCCTATCCGACCGCGCCGCCGATTTCAGCGAAAAGAAGGACAACATCGATCAGGGCGTCAGCTCGCTAACCGCGGCGACCGACGCCGTGACCGCCGTCGAATCCCTGGTTCAGCAGCTCAAGGGTCTGGCGACCAACGCCAAGTCCTCGACCACCACCACCCAGATCGACAACATCGCCAGCCAGTTCAACGACTTGCGCGCGCAGATCGACAACCTGGTCAACGACGCGTCCTATCAGGGCCTCAACCTGGTCGCCGGCACCGGCAGCACCCTGACGGTCAACTTCAGTAACGACACCGCCAGCGTCCTCAACGTCAAATCCGTCGATATTCGCGCCGGCGGCGCCGGCCTCGACGTTTCCGTGCTGTCGCGCGGCACCGAGGGGATCAACTTCAACCGCGGCGCCATCTCGGCGGGAACGGTTACCGCCGGCGGTTCGATCGCGGTGACCATCGGTGGGCAGTCCGCCAACACCTTGACGGTCGGCGATACCTTCACGCTGTCTTACGGCACCCAGACGTTCACCGTCACGGTGACCTCCTCGGCGACCGGCTCGGCGGCGAACCTGCTGTCGGCGGGCACCTATTCGGTCGGCGACAGCATCACCTTCACCGCCGTTTCGGCGACCACGACGACGACCACCAAATTGCTCAATATCGCCGCCAGTTCGGTTTCGGTTTCCGAGGGTGCGGGCGTGCGTCAGGTCGGCGTCGGCTACACCACCGACCTCAGCAACGCGATCACCAACCTGGATAGCGCCTTGACGACGCTGCGCAGCCGGTCGCAGACCCTGGGTTCGAACGTCGCCTTGTTGCAGACCCGTCTCGACTTCACCAAGAACTACGTCAACACCCTGACCTCCGGTTCGGGCAAGTTGACCTTGGCCGACCTCAACCAGGAAGGCGGTAACCTGCTTGCGTTGCAGACCCGCCAGCAGTTGGGTATTCAGGCCCTGTCGTTCGCCGGGAAGTCCGAACAGGCGATCCTCGGGTTGTTCCGTTAATCCCAACGCCTCCCCGACTTTAAGTTAAGGGCGGGGAGGCGCGGCCCGGCGTCGAATTCGCCGAAATCTTCAAATGAAGCGGCGTGCTGCGATCGCAAAAGAATTTTAAAAACAAGACCGTAACTACATTATAGTAATTTTTATTCACGCCGATACGTTTATTCATTGCCACCCGTGACGTTCATCTCTATATTTGATGGCGTACCTTTCGCTTTCGGGCGCATTAAAAGGTCCAGTTAATTTTTCCGGTGTGGACTTACCGGGAAAAATTTTGAAAACGGCCCATAGAAATGGGCCGTTACAACAAAAACTCTAGAACGGAGTAAAAAACGATGTCCGATATTACCCTTTCCGCCTCCGTGCGGCAGAACCTTCTTTCCCTGCAATCCACCACCCAGTTGATCGGCCGCACACAGAACCGGCTGTCCACGGGCCTGCGCGTCGCCAGCCCGATCGACGATCCGGTGTCGTTCTTCCAGGCCAAAGGCCTGACCGATCGCGCCACCGATTTCAGCGAAAAGAAGGACAACATCGATCAGGGCGTCAGCTCGCTAACCGCGGCGACCGACGCCGTGACCGCCGTCGAATCCCTGGTTCAGCAGCTCAAGGGTCTGGCGACCAACGCCAAGTCCTCGACCACCACCACCCAGATCGACAACATCGCCAGCCAGTTCAACGATCTGCGCGCGCAGATCGACAACCTAGTCAACGACGCGTCCTATCAGGGCCTCAACCTGGTCGCTGGCACCGGCAGCACCCTGACGGTCAACTTCAGTAACGACACCGCCAGCATCCTCAACGTCAAATCCGTCGATATTCGCGCCGGCGGCACCGGCCTCGACGTTTCCGTGCTGTCGCGCGGCACCGAGGGGATCAACTTCAACCGCGGCGCCATCTCGGCGGGAACGATTACCGCCGGCGGTTCGATCGCGGTGACCATCGGTGGGCAGTCCGCCAACACCTTGACGGTCGGCGATACCTTCACGCTGTCTTACGGCACCCAGACGTTCACCGTCACGGTGACCTCCTCGGCGACCGGCTCGGCGGCGAACCTGCTGTCGGCGGGCACCTATTCGATCGGTGACAGCATCACCTTCACCGCCGTTTCGGCGACCACGACGACGACCACCAAATTGCTCAATATCGCCGCCAGTTCGGTTTCGGTTTCCGAGGGTGCGGGCGTGCGTCAGGTCGGCGTCGGCTACGCCACCGACCTCAGCAACGCGATCACCAACCTGGACAGCGCCTTGACGACGCTGCGCAGCCGGTCGCAGACCCTGGGTTCGAACGTCGCCTTGTTGCAGACCCGTCTCGACTTCACCAAGAACTACGTCAACACCCTGACCTCCGGTTCGGGCAAGTTGACCTTGGCCGACCTCAACCAGGAAGGCGGTAACCTGCTTGCGTTGCAGACCCGCCAGCAGTTGGGTATTCAGGCCCTGTCGTTCGCCGGGAAGTCCGAACAGGCGATCCTCGGGTTGTTCCGTTAATCCCAACGTCTCCTGGACTTTTAAGGTCGGGAGCGCGGGGTTCGAGAAAACTCACCTGGAAATCAACAAAAGGGGGAAGGCCTTTGGCCTTCCCCCTTTTGCCATGCCCCCCTTTTGATTGTCGTGCGGGCGTTAACGCGGTATTTTCAAGTTTCATCCCTTCGTTTCGAGAGGACCCGGACACGACATGACCGAATCCAAGAAGGCCCTCCGCGCCAAAAAAATAATGCCGGACACCTTTCACGCCGTGCCGGCCGAGAATCTGAACCGCGCCCTATTCAAAAAAAACCTCGCCGCGATCGCCCGCCGACAACCCGAGATCGCAGACAAACTAAAGGCGCTCAAGGAAACCTACGCTACGCTTATGGTTAACGACGCGGGCCAGTACGATATCCACTTTCGCGGCGCGGCGCTTCAGGACGCGGGCCACCTGGACTGGGCCGAACAACGAATGGATAAGTTTCACGTCCGCGGCGGCCTCAAACGGTTACAAATGGCGCCCATCGACAGCGCGAACCTGGACGACGAATCGAACCTCGCGTCCTATCGCATGATGAAGCGCGCGGTCGATGCCGATATCCATTTTCTCAACGCACCCAACACGTTGGAAGCCTACCATGTCATCGCTTTCGGGATCGGACTCGGCTTTCACTTGAACCGCCTGGCCGAGGTAACGCGTTGCCGCCACCTGTTGCTGGTCGAACCCAATTTGGAGTTTCTGTATTGGTCCTGCTACCTGTTTGACTGGACCGCCTTTTACCGGGAGGCGCGCCGCCATCACCGCGAGGTCGTCATTATCAACGTGACGGACCCAACCCGGATCATGGAGCTTTGCATCGGGTACGTCCGCCTCGACAACCCGGCTTTCGTCGATGGGCTACTTCTGTTTCAAAGCTACCAAAGCTCATTGATGCACGCCGCCCAAGAAAACATCATCAAGAACCGCGACCTGTTCAACATCGGCCTTGGCTTTCTCGAAGATGAGATCGACATGATCCGAAACAGTTATCGCAACTTAAAAAACTTCACGGGAAAGTACTACGCAACCCATGAGGAGGAGCTGATCCCCCATCCGGTTTTCGTTATCGGCTCGGGACCGTCACTGGACAACGACCTGAAATTCATACGCGACAATGCCGACAAGGCGATCGTTGTGTCCTGCGGAACGGTGCTGCGCGTCCTGCTGCGCAACGGCATTGTCCCCGATTTCCAAATGGAAATGGAAAACGTGCCCGCCGTCACCGAACTGATGCGCGCCTTAAGCAAGGATTACGACCTGTCGAGCATCAAACTCGTCGCTTCCAACACCGTAGATCCCGGCGTCGCGCCGCACTTTGAACAGGTCGTTTATTACATCCGCACGGGAATTTCCAGTTCGCCGATTTTCTCCGTCGCCCCCAAGTGTGGCATTCCCTACAGCACCCCCACGGTAACCAATCTCGGTTTTTCCTTCGCCCAGGAATTCGGGGCGCGCGAGATTTACCTTTTCGGGGTCGATCTGGGCGCGCGCAACCCGGAGAAACACCATGCCTCCGACGCCCCTTACAATGACGGCGAATTGGAATTCACCACGACGATCAATGTCCCGACTCCGGGAAATTTCGGTGGCGAGGTCCAAAGCGAAAAAATTTACCTATGGTCCAAAAACACTCTCGAACTGGCGATGAAGCGCTTTCCGCTACGCATGTATGTCAACTGTTCCGACGGCGTGCATATCAAAGGCGCGCTGCCCAAGCTGTCGTCCTCGGTCCTGCTGGGTCCCTCGACCGACAAAAAGGCCACGGTTGACGCGATCTGGTCACGTTTTCCCGCATACACCCCCGAGCTGTTCGAGTGGTCGTGGAACAGATACGACCTGCGCCGGGAACTCAAAAAGGTCGCCGGAAATATCTTGCGCAAATGTTATAAAAGCACCCTCGCGGCCAGGCGCAATGAAAACACCCACGATCTCGAATTCACCTTCAAGGTCATCCACACCTTTATCACCGGAGAGGATGGCGAGAGCGCCGAAATCCACTATTTACGCGGATCCGGTCTGATGTTTCTGTCGCTGGTGACCTATTACTACAGCCGCGTACCCACCCCGGAAAAACGCGCCGTCTACGCCGAAATCGCCCGCGACGAATTTTCCCATCTGGTGCGTACCATCCGCGACACCATGCTGGAATTTTACGATTACCTCGAAGAAAAGATCGAGCAGGATGGAAAATACGAGACCCGCCCTCAATAGCGTCCGAAAATAAAGGAACATGTAAGTAGCGGGGAACGGGAATGGTGTATTCCGCCGATGACAATAAAGCTGATAACAAAGCCCAAATATGTTATGATGGCTTTGTTTTTTATGGTTCGCGCCCCTATATGCCATCTTGTGGGTGTGTATAGGGCATTCTTCTAAACGACGCCGCATCGGAAAAGGCGGATATGGCTGGCATTGCAGACATTTATTCGGGAGGCGATTTTTCCGCCGGATTTGCGCAAACCGCGCAGAGCGCCGTGCGCCCGAATTTGGAGTACCAGGTCAATATCTTGCAGAACGCCGTCATCAAGCGTCTCAATGAGAAAATCAGCGCCGTCAACGCCGATAAAGACCTGAAGAACAGCACCCTCGATGCTTATCTCAGCAGCCAAAAGAAAAAGCTCAGCGATTTTTCCTTTCAAACGGAAAAATACATTTTCGATAATGGTCGCAATATGATCACGGCCGACGCGTTGACGACGAAACTCAACGACTTAAGCGCCGCCCTCGCCGCCAACGACACGACGACCTTCAATCAGGTCCTTAAAAGCATCAACCAAGTCACCGACATGATGACCCAGGCCAACGGCATGCCCATCGGCATTGTCGTCGATGACGGCGTTACCAAGCTTCAAAGTCCCGGATTGGTGCAGTATAACAACGCAGGCACCCAGACCCGGGCCACCCAACGTAGCGATTTCGCCACCGACGCCGACGCCACGGCCGCCATCAATCAGGCTTTCAACAATCTCGGCACGACCTCTCAGGTTCTCTCTTTCAATCAGGACGCCGCCGAAAACCTGCGTTCGAAAACCCAAGGCAAACTCAACGGCACCATTTTGCAGTTGGAGGCCGTGCGCGTCGCCAATGACGCCGAGAAGGCCAACGAAGTCGAAAAACTGCGCCGACAGTACAGCCAGTTTCTCAATGCGATTTCGTTATCCTATGAAAGCAACGCCGCCTTGACCGAAAAATTGTCGTCGTCGCTTTTCGGCCCCCTCGACATTCAACCCGGGTCGGTGATGAACCTATTCGCCTAAGTGTGGGTCGCGCTCCAAGCAATCGTAATTTTTTAGACCGTTTGAGGCCGCGGCTCACGCCGTTTGCCCGTCGCCGTCGATTTGATAGACCCGATGCAACTGTTCGGGGGCGGATATACCGACATTGAGATCGTGTAAGATACCGTCTTGAAGACGATAAACCCAGCCATGGACCATCACCTTTTTTCCTCGACGCCAGGCATTTTGTACGATCGGCGTCTTCGCCACATTGTGGACCTGCGCCGCCACGTTCAGCTCGCACAATCGGTCCCTTTGCGCTTCGGAATTATCGATCATTGCGATCTCATCATAGTGGTGACGATATATTTCCTTGACGTGCGCCAACCAATTGTCGATTTGACCGTGATCGCAATGGTCCATCGCCGCCGCGATCCCCCCGCAGCCATAATGGCCCGTGACGATAATATGGCGCACATTGAGAACCTCGACGGCAAACTGGATGACGGCCAGGCAGTTTAAATCGCTATGAGGAACGACATTGGCGATGTTCCGGTGAACGAACATCTCACCCGGTTGCAAGCCCACGATTTCGTTGGCCGGAACCCGGCTGTCCGAACATCCGATCCACAGATATTCGGGATTTTGAACCCCGCAAAGCCGACTAAAAAACTGCGCGTCCTCACCAATCTTCGCCGAAGCCCACGCCTTATTCCTGTCCAAAAGATCGCCCGCATGTTTATCGCACATCGCCTAACCTTGTTTAAATTTTACCAAACAAAAACACCGCGACGGTATCACCTTCTCGCCAACGGGGAAAAGCAAACAAACGACGTCCGGCCAAGCGAGGAAAATCCCCCCCCTAGGGTCAGGGCCTCTTTATCTGATGCGTCTGGTTTGTGAAAAATGTCACAAGCCTAGGAGAAGACTTGCCGGAAGTGCCGTTCACTTTCAAAAGTCTTCGACGACGTTCCTGGGGCATTTTTCACAAATCCCTGCGGGACGGCTTGTTGGAAACGCTTCTCCCGCCACGAGCCGTGTCGATGTCGCAACCGGATTTCACCATCCATTATCGTCAAAGTTCACCTTTCGCGCAACAAATCGGCGGATGAACGCGAGGCGCGACGGGTCGTGACGACCAGGGCGGCGGCAAGCGACACCGCGGCGAACCCCACGATCGTAACAAGATAGTCCAGAGGCCACGCCAAGACTTCCGGCGGCGGGTCGAACACCCCGGTCAGCAGTTTGACCAGCATTGCGGCGATAACGACGCCGCCCGCAACCCCGAACAACAGCCCTCCGGCGAGAACGAAGAGACCCTCACTCCAAATAAAGACGGCAAGCTGTCGCGGTTTGGAGCCGATCACGTTGAGGACGGCGAACGCTCGGCGTCTCTCGAAAAGACCGAGCAAGAGCAGCAGCCCCGAGGCGCTCGCCGCCATGATCGCGGCGAAGCTCAGCTCGATTCCCGTCAGCCCACGCAAATCCACGGCGGCAAGGTTGGAACCGATGATGTGCGCGGCCTGACCGATATCCGTAACCCGCAGCGACGGCGCGTCACGGAGCAGGGATTTAACCCGACCAGCCAACGCGGCGGGGTCGCCCTTGGCTTTCAACAAGACGTCCTCGCGGGCGCTTGAGCGGGTCATTTGGGCTAGGTACGCCGCGTTGGCGACCAGAAATGAATCCTTAGGCGCGGTCGGAAATTCCCGGACGACGCCGACGAAAACGAAGGGGATCGCCCGATACTGGTGGGTGCGCATGTCCATCAGGCGTAGGTTTAGAGTATCGCCCAGGGTCAACTGAAAATCATGCACGGTTTCTTGTGAAACCAGCACGCCGTTCGGCGTCCTTTTAAGGATTTCGAGGACTGATTGCGCCGATTGCCCGACAAAATAGGCGTCGGCGAGATGGGTCGCCTTGGTGATCGTCGCTGGATCGATGCCGTAAATATCCTGCAAATCCGCACCGACATAGGCGAAACGGTGGGCCATGGTGGCCCCGGAGGCGACCCCGGGAAGGGCTTTGAGACGATTAAAATAGGCCGCCGCAGGCCGATCCGTGCTGCCGAAGACCGTGACGTCGGCCCCGTTGGTCAGTTCGGCATCGACCCGGGCTTGTCCATTGTAGGTCTTGTTGAAAATCGACGTCGATACGGCGAAGGAAATGGCCAGGGCCAACATGGCGACGCCAAAGGAGAGCCGGAACGACTGGCGCGTCATCGCGGCGCTCACCGCCGGGGCAAGGGCGCCCGCCCAGGGCCGCAATGCCGCCGTCAAAACGCCGCCGCCCCGGCGCAGGGCGAGGCGGGTAATCCGTAGGGAAAAAAGAACGATCCCCAGCCAAAACAGAGCCGGAGAAATAAACGCCTTGTAATCGACGGCGGTCGTTGCGACGCCCTCCGGGGCGAGCACGATCCGATATCCGGTGCTCGCCGATTGCCAAAAAAACAACCCCGCCAGGGCGAGCAACGCCAAGTCGGCATAGGTGCGCGCCCACAAGGGCGTCCCTTGAAGCGGCGCGGCGGCGCGGCTGGCGGCGATGGTCGTGCTGCGCCCTTCCCTGAGCACGGGCAGGACGAGCGCCAGAAACACCACGCCGAGGGCCAGCGCACACGAGAGCGCCAACGACAACCCATCGGGCATGACGGGGGCATGGCCGGTCAGGGCGGGAAATCCGACCGTAATCGCCATCCCGATCAGCACCCCGAGGATGCCGCAAAATGCCGCTTCACTGGCGGCGAAGATAACAATCTGACGGCGCGACGCCCCACGCGTGCGCAACACCGCACGTTCCCGGCGGCGCTCGCCCGCGTTGGTCGTGGTGACCGCCATGGTCATGATCGCGGCCAAGGCCACACCGGGCACCCCCAAAAACAAGAAAAGCACGCGAGCATACAGGGAATCGCCGCGTACCGCGTCGAGACGCGCCCCCAGATTGTCGGATACCAGCGCCTGGCCGGCGACGCGGGCCTCAAGATTGCGCGCCGCGCCGGTGACGAAAACAAAGGCGGCTTCGGGATTGGCGGGCAATTGCGCGCGCGCCAGACGGACGTGAAACTGGAGGCGAACGCTACCGGGGCGCACCTGCCGCTGGGGGTCGAAAATTTTCATCCACTGCGCTTCGGGCAAGATCAAAACATTGTCGGGCGGCGCCTGTGGGGCGGCCTGCTTGGGGAGACCGACACCCTGAAACAAGGCGTCGGCGTCGGGCAAGCCGACGACGCCGGAGATCACAACCGACGCCGGAGCAAGACCGACCCGCTTGATGCGCACCGTATCGCCGGGACGGACATGAAGGTTCGCCGCCGTCTGTTGGGCGATGAGAACGCCATCCAATTTTCCGGCGAGAAGACGGACTTCCTTGGGAAAATCCTTGGCGTAGCCGGCGTCGAAGGCGATCGCCTTGCCCGGTCCCGTCGTCTGGGTCGTCTTGCCCGGCGATGCGACCAGCCCCGCGACTTGGGCATAGCGAACCGTATGCAATGCCTGAATTTTCGCCGCCTTTTTTATCGCCGTTTCGACCCGGCTCGGACTGGCCGTGGGAACAAGTTCGACCTGCCAGTCGATAGGCACGGCGGAAACGGCCCGCGCGCTCATCGACACGCTGCTGGAAACCACGAACGCGCCCAACGCCATAAGCAGGGAAACGGCGAGGGATATGCCCGCGACAACGCCGACGACCCGCACCGCGCGATGAGCGATCAGGCCGCCAAGCCAAAGTTTGATCAAGGCCATTTTCATCCTCACGATACGTTCAGGTGGCCATGCGCGATGGACCAGTGGGTTGCAAAACGGGCGGCGACGGCGGGGTCGTGCGTCGCGACAAGAAGCGCGGCATTGGTTTTCTCCAGACCGGCGAGGATAACGTCGATGACGCGCCCTGCCGTTTCCCCGTCAAGCTGCCCCGTCGGTTCGTCGGCGAGAACCAGGCGGGGAGACAGAATCAACGCCCGGGCGATCGCCACACGCTGCGCCTGACCGCCCGACAAATCATCGGGAAATTTACGCGCCACATCCTCAAGCCCCAGATCCGCCAGCAGGGCCTCCGCACGCGAACGCGCGTCCTGGGCGCCGTCGAGCATCGCGGGCAGGCAAACATTGTTGAGCACGTCGAGAGCGGGGAAAAGACTGGGCGATTGAAAGACGAACGCCAGTTGGCGCGGGCGCAAATCGCCGATCCGCCCAAGAGCGGGCCATGAAACATCTCCGCCCGATGGCGCATCAAGCCCGCCCAGGATATTCAACAGCGTGGATTTCCCACTTCCAGACGGACCGGACAGCACGATCCGGGCGCCCGGAGCGATCGCACCACTCGCCTTTTCCAACACCGTGTTAGCCGCGCCATCGCCGGCGACGAACGTCCGCGACACCCCATTAAAAACAACAAAAGGTTCAGACATTTACCAGTTTCCCATCGTGTAAACGTAAAATGCGATCGGCATGTTCGGCCAAGGCTTCGCTGTGGGTGGACAACACCGTCGCCAGCCCGGCCCTACGTCGAGCGGCGAAAATCTCAAGGATTTGACTCTCGGTGCTCTCATCGACCTCGGCGGTCGGCTCGTCGGCGATAAGAACGGGAGGGGCCGCCGCCATCGCCACCGCCAACCCCGCCCGCGCGGTTTCCCCGCCGGACAGCTCGCCAGGCAGCGCATCCGCGCGGCGCTCAAGCCCCACCGACCGGATCAGCGCGTCAACATGATCGACGCCGACGCCGGCAATCGCACATTGCAGGCGGATATTTCCGCGCACGGATAGCTGCCCGATCAAATTTCCCGACTGGGGCAAAATCCCGAACGCACGCGCCCTGATTGCGGACCGCCGGTTCTCGGGACGCCGACTGATGCGCCGACCATTGACGCACACATACCCGCCATCGGGCTCGTCAAGCCCCGTGAGACAAGACAGCAGCGTCGATTTACCACTTCCAGAAGGACCCATGACGGCGACCATCTCATCCCTGACGATAGCCAAACTGACACCGCGCAAAGCGGCGGTTTCATCATCGCCCGTATGATAAAAACGATACAGTTCGTGAGCCGTCAGGATATTTTGACGCTCTTTCATATCAAGGCCACCGAAACGATGAAGACATCAAACGCCACTGATCGACGTTATCCGCCCCGAACGGCGCGTATAAGGTAAGCGTCGCCAGCTTGCCGCTCTTGAAAAAGAGAAAGCGCTCATTTTCCAGGCGAATTTGTTTGCCGGTGACAAGGTTAGGTTCGGAATTCGAACTGTAAACGATGCGCACGGCGTTTCCCGCGGGCAAGTGAACCACACGCACGGCGGCCACCTTAACCGCCCGTGCCTCTTTTTTCAGGCGGGGAACCATTATCTCGTTCGCCTCTTTGAGACTTAGCGGATGGGCGGCCGGTTGGACACTCAAGACGACGCCGTCGAATTTATCGACAAAGCTTGCCCCATCGGGCGCGTCGCTGCGCGCCCATCCCTCGGGGACGCGAAGGCGGGCCCCGCCGGGGGCGGTATAGTCGATGAAGACTTGGCTATCGGGGATATCTCCCGGGGGGTTTTTCTCCGCGGCGATCGCCTTTTCCACGGTCTGGGCGGCGAATGCGGGAGAAATTGTCGCCATCGGCAACGCCGTCAGGGCGAACAGGGCGGCGGCAAGGCGTATACGACGATCGGACAGCATGCGCATGATCCTTCCTTCAGGTGGGGAGTGCCGGGAATACCCGGACGGTTTCCACATGATGGATGAGTGCGCTTAACGCACGCATGTCTGCGCGATTACAATTCGGTAACCCGCCTTAAAAATCCTCGGCGCGGAAAAAACGGTTTTCGATCACCGCCTCGCGCTCGACCATCAGGCGTTCGGCCTCGCACATGTGCTCGGACATCACCAAACGGGCGCGGTCGGGATCGCCGACGCGTAGCGCATCCAGCAATTCGATCTGGTAATTGCGCCCGCGCCGACGCAATTCCGGTTGCGGCATTTCGTAAATCCGCCGGCATGATCGACGCCGCGCCGGGGGCGATTAACGTGATCCCCGGCGCGGAGGTCTTCTCTCTCGACGTGCGCGCCCCGGCGGCGGCGCGCAGCAAGGCCATCAAGGCGATCACCGACGCCATCCACGGCATCGCCCGAAAGCGCGGCGTCGCCGTGCGCATCGAAACGGTGTATGCCGCCGAGGGCTGCGACCTCAGCCCCAAGATCATGGACGCCTTGGAGAATGCGATCGCGGCCCACGGCCTTCGCCCCCATCGCCTGCCCAGCGCGCGGGCCATGACGCCATGGCGATGATCGACCCTTGCGAAACCGGCATGTTGTTCGTGCGCTGCAAGGACGGCGTCAGCCACCGCCCCGATGAAAGCATCAGCGCGGTGGACGCCGCCGCCGCCATCGACGTGATCGGCACGTTCATCGAAACCTTCGACGCCGCCGCGTTTCGCCGCTAGTGGATCGACTCCGACGTTTCGCTCCCGCGAACCATCGGGCCGACCACTATCTATCTTTTTGTTGCAGTTTGATTTCTTCACACATTTGTGTCCAATTGCATCGGACTCAAATGTTAAACTCAAACCACTAGGGTCGCGTCCACGCCTCTTTTTATCCCCCAACAAAAGCCCCTTTCCAAGCCGCCCCGCACAATACTATTGTGAAGGCGGATTTTTCCAACCCAGCGCAAGCGAAAAGGCGACGGGCTTTTTATGCGCATCCACAGCCCAGCGGTCCCATGCCCACAGCAAAAACCTTCCTCAAAACCGCCCTGTTTATCGCCCTTTTCGTCACGGTGGCGCTGCGCGTCTTTTTGCCCAATACAGCGGTATCCCCGGATTCTCATCGCTATATCGCCATGGGCCTAAACGTCGCCGAGTACGGTACGCTGTCGAGCCGGGGCTATGCGCCGAACACGCCGCCCAAACCCGGTTTCGGCGCGGGCGGGGCGCTAACCGCCTTCGAAATCGCCGCCGCCAGCCTTATCGACAAGACGACCCACGACAGCCTGGCGTGCATCGCGACCCACCCCGACGCTTCATCCTGCGCGGTCGATATTCCCGCCCTGAAGGTCTTCTACACGTTGGAAATTTTCATTTTTCACGTCGCGGTGTTTTTTATTGCCCGCCTGGTTTTCGCTAACGACATCAAGGCGGCATTGGCGGTGCTGCTGTCCCTGGCGTTCAAGGACACCAGGGCCTACGCCAATACAATTTTATCCGAGCCCGCCTACATGATGACGGCGGCGCTGTTCGTGCTTCTATGGCTTTACGCCTGGGTGCGCCCCGAGCGCCTAAAAGCCTGGCTGTGGTGCGGCGCGGCGCTGGGGCTGACCGTTTTGGTGAAACCGGCCTGGGCGGCGCTACTGCCGGGTCTCGGCGTATTGGCGGGGGTTTCCCTGCTGCGGCCCGCCGCGCGGCGGGCCCGCGCCGTCCGTCCGGCGGCGGTCTTCGTTTTCGGGGCCGTCCTCGTCCTCGCCCCGCTGTTCGTGCGCAACGTGATCCAACTGAACCATTGGGGTCTGAGCGATCCCTCCTATCTTGGGATTTCGCTCGCCCATCGGGCCGCTTACAACGCCATGACCTGGGCCGAATGGGCCCGGGGGTGGCTATTTTATCTGCCCGATTTCGGCGACAAGGCGGCCCGCGCCCTATTCGGCCACGCCGGGGTGGATCGGCTCGCCTGGGGTCCGGACAGCTATTATGTATACGGGCGCGATATCCTGCACCATCACGCCGTCATGGCCAGTTCGCCCGAGGGCGCGGGCGGCTATTTGCTGCGCCATAATTTCTTCAACGCCCCGTTCAAAAGCGCGGCGGTGACCGCCCTTCTGGCGTGGCGGGGCGTCTTCGTCGGCAACCTGATGGGGCTGGTGGGGCTGGTGCTGGCGGGGCCGGTGCTTTATTTCTCGAACGCCCGCGTTCGTCGGCGCATCTTGCTGATCGCCCTCCCCTTGACCTTGATGGTCAGCGTGCATGCCCTGGTATCGGTCAGCATCCACCGCTACAACCTCGCCCTCGTCATCCCCTACGCCCTGATCATGGCGCAGTTCTTATACGCCCTCTTATCCGCCCTGGGGCGGGCGTTCGGCGGGACGCTCCCTCAGCGCTTGACCGCCACGGCGGCGACGTTCTTGCCGAAAAAAGGATGAGCGATCGCGTCGAGCGCCCGGCTTAGAGGGAAAATCAGCCGGTCATAGAGCACCAGCCCCCCGGGATTGATCGCCCCGTCGGCATTGCCCAACATTTTAAAGGCGAGGGTGGCGAAAAAGCCGAGGCTGTCGGCATACCCCGCCCACTGCACGGAAAATCCGGCGCCCTGCAAAAGGTCTTTCAGGCCCGCCTTGGTGTAGCGGCGGAAATGGCCGACCTTGCTGTCCATCGACGAATATAGGATTTGCAGCGCGGGCACATAGATCAGGCAGCGCCCACCGGGTTTCAGCACCCGCAGCAGCTCGCGCACCGCCGCGCCGTCGTCTTCGATGTGTTCGAGGACGTTGAGGGAATACACGAAATCATAGCGCCCGTCGGCAATGTCGGCGATATCGGCGAAGGCGGCGTGACCGTCCCCGACGAGCCTTTCGCGCAGCGCCGGATCGGGCTCGACGCACGCCACCGTGCGCGACGCCGCGCCGAGGGCGCGGGCGAACGTTCCGGCCCCGGCGCCGAAGTCCAAAAGCGTCCCTTGCCGGGGGGCGAAGCGATTGACCAAGGCCACCAGATACGCGTTATAACGCCGGGCGTTTTTCATCACCTCGAGATTATCGACGCCGGAGTAGGTCCAATTCGAGGGCATGTTCTGTCCTTTTAGGGTGAGATTTACCCTAGGAAACGGGTTGGCGAAAAACGAAAAAACGGGACGCGCCATAGGTAAACCCCAACGCCGGAACCGCAGCCACCGCCAAGGCCATGATGGGATAGGCCGCCAACGGTTCGCTCAAGCGCACGGCGAGGGCGAACACACCCAGGTTGATCAGCGCGCCGATCACCTGAACCGCGACATAAGGCCCATAGCGCCGGCGCGGCGCGATAACGCCACCGCGCCCAAAAGTCCAATGGCGGTTCAACATCCAGGTCGCGCTGACCGCCGCCGGGAAACTGACCGCGCGCGCCGCCATCGGGGACCACGACCAAAACCCATGCAGCGCCGACATGATGCCGCCGTCGATCACGAAACCGACGCCGCCGACGACAATGTACATCACCAAGGAAGAGGACATTTACGCACCGTCTCCCTTGACGGGTGCCTCTTGCTTCAGTTCATAGGGCGAACGATGCGACAGATACATCAGACGTTTGTTGACCGTCGAGGCATAGGTGATGCTGTCCAGAATAATCCCGGTGACGAAACTGATCGCGCTCAAGATCATCAGGCTGGCGGCGGCGACGGTGCTGGGGATGCGCGGGACGGTATGCGTTTGCAGAAAATAGACGATGACCGGCGCCCCGATCAACAAGGACAGCCCGGCCAAAACGCCGCCGATCGCCGCGAACATCGCCATCGGGCGGACGTGCTTCATCAACTTGACCATCGTCAGCAAGATGCGCCAACCGTCGCGATAGGTCTTCAACTTGCTCACCGTGCCCGCCGCCCGATCAAAATAGACCGTCGGCACTTCCCGGCACGGAATGCCCATTTGGATGGCGTGCACGCTCAGTTCGGTTTCGATCTCGAAGCCGCACGACAGCGCCGGGAAAGTCTTCACGAAGCGGCGGGAAAAAACCCGGTAGCCGGAGAAAATATCGGTGAATTTTTCCCCGAACAAAAACCTCAGCACCGCGTTGAATAGGATGTTCCCCCACTGATGGCCACGCCGGTAGGCGTCCTTGCTTTCGGTATGGCGCGTCGCGACGACCATGTCGAGATGGTTATCGAACATCGTCCGCACCAATTGCGCTGCGCGGGTGTGGTCATAGGTGCCGTCGCCGTCGGCCATGATGTAAACGTCGGCCTCGATCTCGCAAAAGGCCCGGCGCACGGCGTTGCCTTTGCCCTTCAAGGCCTCGTGCAGCACGATCGCCCCCGCCCGGCGCGCGACATCCGCCGTCTCGTCGGTCGAATTGTTGTCGATGACATAAACCGTGGCGCCCGGCAGCACTGTCTTGAAATCGCACACCACGTTCGCGATCACGGCGGCCTCGTTAAAACACGGCAGAACGACCGCGATTTTCTTGTTTTCCAATACCCTTATACCCCGTCGTCTCTTGCCATTAAAGGATCCAGCCCCAACCCCGCTGTCCTCGCGTATATGACATGATCGACGGGTCTGGCGCAACAGCGAGGTCACCGATGGAGCATGCCTGAATATATCGAGATGGTCGACAAGGTGGGCAAGCACGCCAACAACGAAATGGCATCATTACACCGAGTTCGAACGGTGGCGAAAAGTGGAATAGCCTAGGCATCCAACGAATTAAAAGCGCTTCATGATAAGAGTGAACAGCTAGGTAACCTATTATTCACGTTAGTCACGATATCGTGTATGAAATTGGTATAAAGGATGGACACGATTTGATTGATATGTCACCTTGACGAACAAGAACAAAACTAGAACATACATCGAAGGCCAGGAGAGATATTGTGCGAGGATTTTATGAATTTTTCGCAGGTGGCGGCATGGCGCGTGCGGGCCTCGGCGCCAATTGGAACTGCATGTTTGCGAACGATTTCGACCCTAAGAAAGCGTCGACCTACTCGGCTAACTGGGGCGGCGATCCTCTCTTGGTCGCCGACGTCGCCGACGTCACGTCCGATCAACTTCCCGGCCACGCTGATTTGACGTGGGCTTCCTTCCCTTGCCAAGACCTGTCTTTGGCGGGTGATTATGTAGGTCTCGACGGAAAACGGAGCGGTACGTTTTGGCCGTTTTGGCATCTTATGAAGAACCTTATGGCGGAGGGTCGTGGACCGCGTGCAATCGTTCTGGAAAACGTCAACGGCGCCATCACGAGCAATCAAGGTGAAGATTTCAGGGCGATCGCTTCGGCGCTGTCCGGCGCCAAATATAACTTTGGCGCCATCGTCATAGACGCCCGACATTGGGTCCCACAAAGCCGCCCGAGATTATTCTTTGTCGGTTTTCGTAGCGATATTCATATTCCTACCGAATTCAGCGGCGTAGCTACCGACACATGGCATCCGGAATCTCTAGTGGACGCTACGAGCGAAATGTCTCAAGCGTGCAAAAAGCATTGGATGTGGTGGAATTTGCCGATCCCACCCGACCGCAAAGAACACCTGATTGACCTGATAGAAGACAAACCCACCGGCTGCGATTGGCACTCTCCGAAAGAAACGAAATACCTCGTCTCTTTGATGGCTCCGCACAACCGTCAAAAGCTTAATGATGCGATCGCGACGACAAAGGCCAACAAATCACGAATGGTCGGGGGGGTCTACCGCCGCACCCGAAACGGACAACAAAGGGCGGAGATCAGATTCGATAATATTGCGGGTTGCCTCCGGACACCTTCCGGCGGATCGTCACGCCAAACGATCATACACGTCGAGAATGGCGCCGTTCGTAGCCGCCTTCTATCTCCCCGTGAGGCTGCCCGCTTGATGGGGCTTTCGGACAATTACATCCTGCCTAAAAACTACAACGAGGCTTACCACATCTGCGGCGACGGCGTAGCCGTGCCGGCTGTGCGACATCTGATCCAAAATTTGATCGAACCGGTTCTGGACGCCTCCGATCGGATCATGTTGGCTGCGGCAGAATAGACCAGCTCGACAATACTTCATGCATATGATCCACTGGTTCTCACATTTATTGTGGCGTATTGTGGAGTTGGTATCGTGTCAAGGAAACACGTTTCGTACTCGGTAAAAACACCCCCCTTTGAAACTAAGGAACTAAGACGGAAACTCACTGAGTTTCTGGACGAACCGTTCTCTGACCCTGAGACTGGCGTCGCCAGAAAGGTCGGTGACTTTAAATGGGGCGTCTACGCCTTTTACGACTATGAGGGGGAACCCATCTATGTCGGGCAGACGAACGAAAAGCTGAGAGTCCGCATTAGACGCCATCTAACGAACCAACGTACGGACGCCGTCGCCATGTCGGTATTGGACCCTTTCGAAGTACTTGAGATTGAAGTATGGCCGTTGCCTCAGTTCGAGAATGTTTCCTGCAAGGGGAGAAAATCCGAAGAATGCACCGCCGCGAGGGCTCATCTGAACGCTCTCGAACGACTTATTTATGAAAGCTCGCTTTCTGAAAGCCTATTTAAGGCAATACTGAATGAAAAAGACCCGCCCACCGCTGTTGTGGACGTCAGCATACCTCCTTCGCTCCGTATGAGTATTGTGAGTAAAGAGGTTCATGGCCTAAGGTCTCATCCCGACACGCGTATCGCTAGACGAGCGTTGACGATGAGCAAACTCTCGCAAGTGATCTCAGAACGTAAAGTTCAAGGCGGCCTTCGCAGGGTGCTGTTGACGCAAGCGACCCGTCTTCAATGGCTGGCGGAACGAAGATATACGGCACTGGGCGGCGCCGACACGGTAGAAGTTGAAAATGGCCCCGAAAATGGGAACAACGAAGACCGACCCTGACCGGTCACGCATTATGCGGGCGGTGAAGTCGTCCGATACGGGGCCGGAAATGACTGTTCGGCGCCTTATATATTCTCTCGGCTATCGTTACAGACTTCACCGAAAAGACCTCCCCGGCACGCCCGACTTAGTCTTCCCCGGACGCAGGGCGGTGATATTCGTGCATGGCTGCTTCTGGCATGGGCACGACTGTAAGCGCGGCGCCAGAACACCCAAGTCGAACACGGGTTACTGGAAAGTAAAGATCGCCCGGAATGTGGAACGAGACGCCAAGACCATCGACGACCTCGAGCGGAACGCTTGGCGAGTGCTCGTTGTTTGGGAATGCGAATTGAAAGACGCCGGGACACTTCACGACAAGCTCGATGCATTCCTTACGTCTCGTCCTTAAAACTCGCGGCCCCGCCTATGTGTTCTACCGTTGCTCGGCGAATAGTGACGTAAGTGCAATAAGAACCCGCAACATCTTGACATACCGTCACTTTTTTGGCTGGGGGACCTGGACTCGAACCAGGACTAGCGGAGTCAGAGTCCGCGGTTCTACCATTAAACTATCCCCCACCGGGATATGCCGACCGAGACAAAGGAAGTTTCCCTCCCGGAGGCAATGGCGCGACGCTGTCGGGCGGCGTTGGTGCGTCACTGTATAAAACGCCGCCGCGATCTTGTCGAGGGCTATCTATCACATCATCGGCGACGTGGGTAGCCCGTTCCGGGGCTTTTTTTCTTTCTTTTTTTCTTCCGTTTTTCGAACCAAAAAACGCCGCAGAACCCTTCTAGGAAGATTGAAAGTGGTATATCCTGGCGCTCAAGCGTCGGGGATTCGCGCGCACCTGAACGGGCGCGCCCCGGATGAAAAACCAAAAAACCAAAAAGAAAGGCTCTGACCTTCGTCGTGCACACGCCCTATACCCGCCGTAGACGACGCCCTTTCAAAGGAACTTTCGCGACGCCGCCCCGCGGGGAGGGGGGACGGACCTACGCGGCGATCGACCTGGGCACCAACAATTGCCGGATGTTGATCGCCAAGGCCAAGGGCGGCGGGTTCACGGTCGTCGATTCTTTTTCCCGAATCGTGCGTCTGGGCGAAGGGGTGTCGGCGTCCGGTCGTTTGGCCCCCGACGCCATCGCGCGCACCATCGACGCCTTGAAGGTGTGCGCCGGAAAAATCAGCACCTGGAAAGTTCGCCGCTTACGCAATGTCGCCACCGAGGCGTGTCGGCGCGCGGAAAACGCGGCGGATTTTTACGATCAGGTCGAAGCCCGCACCGGCTTGAAGCTGGAAACCATCTCCGCCCAGGAGGAAGCCGGCCTGACCCTGGCGGGCTGCCGCCCCTTGTTCGCATCCACCGCGCGTCACGCCCTGGTGTTCGATATCGGCGGAGGAAGCACGGAAATCGCGTGGGTCGCCCTCGACCCTGGCGAAGCCCCACGAACCATCGAGGTCATATCGCTGCCCTACGGCGTGGTCACCGCCGCCGAGGAATTTCGCCACATGCCCGCCCCCGAGGCCGCCTTCGACGCCATCGTCGCGCGAATCGACAGCCAGCTCGACGCTTTCGAACGCCGCCACCGGATCGCGCGCGTCATCGACGACGACACGTTTCAAATGCTTGGGACATCGGGCACGGTGACCACCCTGGGGGGTATCCATCTGGGCCTTCGGCGCTATGACCGCAAAAAAGTGGATGGCCTGTCCCTGCCCCTTGAGGCCATCGTCGATATTTCCGGGCGCATTCTGGCGATGAGCGCCGCGGAACGCGCCAACCATCCTTGTATCGGCCGGCAGCGTGGCGACCTGATGATCCCCGGTTGCGCCATCCTTGGGGCGATCAGCCGACGATGGCCCGCCCCCAAATTATCCATCGCCGATCGCGGTATTCGCGAAGGGCTTCTTCTCGCCATGATCCACCGCGATCGCCCGCCACTTATGGGCGGTATATCCTGAAAGTCGCGCTATGAGCAAAAAACCTTCCCAAGGAAGAAAATCCGCCGGCGGTTCCGCGGCGCAAAGCGGCGGGGCCGGACGCGATATCACCCACCGGGTGAAAAGCGCGAAGGGACGCAAGACGTCGTCCACCCGCTGGCTGCAACGCCAATTGAACGACCCCTACGTGCACGAGGCGAAACGCCGGGGCTATCGCTCGCGCGCCGCGTTCAAGTTGATCGAATTGGACGACCGGTTTAAATTTCTAAAACCGGGAAGCCGCGTCCTCGACCTGGGCGCGGCCCCGGGCGGTTGGACCCAGGTTGCGATCGAAAGGATCAAACCCTCCCCGTCCGGATACGGCGGCGGCAAGGTCGTCGCCATCGACATTCAGGAAATGGACCCGCTGCCCGGGGCCGACTGCCTGCATATGGATTTTATGGACGACGACGCCCCGGAACGCCTGAAAACCGCCCTCGGTGGGGCCGCCGACGTCGTTATGAGCGACATGGCCGCCCCCGCCACCGGCCATCCCGGGACCGATCACCTGCGCATCATGGCGCTGTGCGAGACCGCCCTCGATTTCGCCCTGCAGGTGCTCGCCCCGGAGGGAGTTTTCCTGGCCAAGGTATTCCAGGGGGGAAGCGAGCAAACGCTGCTCGCCCAATTGAAGAAAGACTTTAAAACCGTCAAGCACGCCAAGCCCCCGGCGAGCCGTTCGGGCTCGGCGGAGATGTACGTGATCGCCCTGGGCTTTCGCGGGATAGCTCCGGAAAAATAGCCCCCCCGCGTTTGGATCGGCCTTATTTCGATGGCGCGGCGGTTTTCGATGGCGCGGCGGCTTGCGCGGGCGCGGCGATTTTCGGCGGCGTGACGGGGTCGCCGTGCTTGATCCAATCGGCGATGCCATGCTCGACGTTATAAATCTTGGTGTACCCCAGCTGCGTGCTCAGGGCGTCGGCCAGCAAGCGGGAACGATGCCCGCTTCGACAAATCAAAATCACCTCGTCCCCGGCGCCCGCCACCTTGGCGAAACTTTCGCGGAAATGCGGGTTGAAGCCTTTCGGGGTAAACGATTCGATCAATTTGCTGCCCTTGATCACGCCGGTCTCTTTCCATTCCGGCGCGGTGCGCACGTCAACCACGGGAACCCCGCGCGCGATCAACTTTTTCAACGTGTCGGCGTCGATATTGGTATAGGCGGGAGGTTTCACGCCAAGCAATTCGACTTCGAACTTCAGTGTCGCGTCCGGCGGGATCGCCCCCGGAACGCCACGCGCGCCGTAGGCCAGATCGGGAGGAATAATCAGTTCGCGCTTGCCCCCGACCTTCATTCCCGCAACACCTTGATCCCATCCGGGAATGACCTGTCCGCCCCCCAGGGCGAAGGTAAACGGCCGTCCACGGTCGTGACTGGAATCAAATTTCGTGCCGTCCATCAGCCACCCGGTATAATGCACGGTGACCTGGGTGCCCGGCTTGGCCTCGGCGCCCGTGCCGACAACGACGTCTTTCATGATCATCTTTCCCGGCGCGCCCGCATGGGCGTTTGGGAAAGACACGGATACGGCAAACATCAACGGCGTCAGCACCGTCAGGAACAAACGCAGGAAACGGGGCTTCATCTGGACAAACATCCTTTAAATACAATGGAGATAGAGGCTTTTTTGTAAAAAACAGCCCCCGCAGGTTAGCCGATCGGCGCGCCCCTGCATAGGGCGCAGTGCACGGCGATCACGGGATAACCACGGCCGCCAACCACGCCAGGGTGGAGGAAAAGACGGCTTGACCGTGCGCCCCGTGCGCCACCATGCGCCACCATGCGCCCACCGCATGGCTCTTTATCGACGAACATGGCCGCGAGACCCTCATTGCCGCTTGGCAACGAGAGCATTCTATGTAACATAGCGTGCCAACTCAACAAATGGAGGCGGCATGAATATCACCGAGGCGCTAACTTTTGACGATGTGCTCTTGGTCCCCGCCGAGTCAAATGTACTCCCGGCGCAGGCATCCACGAAAACCCATCTGACGCGATCGATCGAACTGGGCATCCCCTTGATTTCGGCGGCCATGGACACGGTCACCGAAAGCGGTTTGGCGATCGCCATGGCCCAGTCGGGCGGCATCGGCGTCATTCACAAGAATTTGACGTTCGAGCAGCAGGCGGCCGAGGTTCTCAAGGTCAAGAAATTCGAATCGGGCATGGTCATCGACCCCCTTACCATCAGCCCGAACGCGACCCTGGCCGACGCCCTGGCGATCAAGGAAAGCCATAATATTTCCGGCATTCCCGTGGTTGAGGACGGCTCGCACCGCCTGGTCGGCATCCTGACCAACCGCGACATCCGCTTCGCCCACGACCCCAAGCAAAAAGTCAGCGAACTGATGACCGCGCACCGCGAGGGCGCACCCTTGGTCACCGTCAAGGACGGCGTCGGCGCGAACGAAGCAAAGCGCCTTCTCCATCAGCACAGGATCGAAAAACTGCTGGTGGTGGACAACGATTTTCGCTGCGTCGGCCTGATCACGGTGAAGGATATCGAAAAGGCGCAACGCCACCCCAACGCCTGCAAGGACGGACAAGGCCGCCTGCGCGTCGCCGCCGCGACCGGCGTCGGCCCCGACGGACTGGAACGCGCCAAGGCGCTGATCGGCGCCGGCGCCGACTTGATCGTCATCGACACCGCCCACGGCCATTCGCGCGGCGTCATCGACGCCGTCGGCGCGGTAAAAAAATATTCCAACGCGACCCAGGTGATGGCCGGAAATATCGCCACCCCCGACGCCGCCAAGGCGCTGATCGACGCCGGCGCGGACGTGGTCAAGGTCGGCATCGGGCCGGGCACCATCTGCACCACGCGCATGGTCGCCGGGGTCGGCATGCCGCAACTGTCGGCAATCATGGAAACCGCCGAAGTCTGCGTGAAGGAGAACATTCCCCTGGTCGCCGACGGCGGCATCAAATATTCCGGCGACATCGCCAAGGCGATCGCGGCGGGGGCGAGTTGCGTGATGATCGGATCGCTGTTCGCCGGCACTGATGAAAGTCCGGGCGAGGTTTTCCTCTATCAAGGGCGGTCGTACAAATCATACCGCGGCATGGGTTCGCTGGGAGCGATGGCGCGCGGTTCCGCCGACCGCTACTTCCAATCCGAGGTTTCCGACAATCTCAAACTGGTTCCCGAGGGGATCGAGGGCCGGGTTCCCTACAAGGGCCCGATCAGCACGATCATCCACCAACTGGTCGGCGGGTTGCGCTCGTCGATGGGCTATACCGGCTGCGCCACCGTCGCCGATATGCAGACCAAGTGCGCCTTCCGGCGTATTTCCAGCGCCGGGTTGCGCGAAAGCCACGTGCACGATGTCACCATCACCCGCGAAGCACCCAATTATCGCAGTGACAGCTAACGCGCCCCGAAGGCGGCGGTCGCCATCCTCCGCCTTCCCCTGGCCCGCCCGCCCGGCACGTTACGGGACGCAAGATAAACGAGGCTTATCTTTTTCCCAAGCCCCGCTTCGAGCTCTAGCGGTTTGACCGAGACAAAAGAGTCCGCCGGCAGGCGGGTGGCTTTGTCGAAGAAAAGCAAACCATATCAAAAAGGAAACCCGGTGGAGCGGCCCGACGTTTCGAGATCGAAAAGTCGGGGTCAATTCACTAGAAACCCCCGGAATCCAAGTCATGACCCCAGCCGCCCGCATCGAGGCCGCCATCACGCTTTTGACGCTTTGCGAGGAAACTCGACGCCCCGCCGATCGGGTCGTGCGCGATTTTTTTAAAGCCCGACGCTATGCCGGATCGAAGGATCGGCGCGCCGTTATCGGACGTTTTTACGCCGTCGTCCGTCACCGGGCGCGCCTGCAATGGTGGGTCGAACGCGCCGCGCCCGACCTCGCCGTTACGCCGCGCCATTGGGTCATCGCCGATCTGGTCCTAGGTGATAACGCCCAGCCCGCCGCCGACATCGAGGCCCTGTTCGACGGTGGCAAGTTCTCCGCCGCCGCCCTGACGGCGGAAGACCGTGCTTTGGTCGCACATCTTGAGGGGCAATCCCTCGACCATCCCGATCAGCCGCGTTTCGTGCGCCTGGAGCTTCCTTTGGCATTGTCGCGGGTCATCGGCGATAGCTTGGGCGCGGATATCGTACGCCAGATGGCGGCGCTCAACACCGACGCCCCCGTAGACCTGCGCGTCAATTCCCTGAAGACCACCCGCGAAGCGGCGCGCGCCCTACTCGGGGCGGCGGACATCGAGGCCGCGCCGACGCCGCTTTCGCCGCTGGGGCTGCGCCTCGCCGCGCGCCCGCGCCTAGACGATCTTCCCGCCTATCGTGACGGCCTGATCGAAGTGCAGGACGAGGGCGCACAAGTCACCGCCCTGCTGACGGACGCCCGTCCGGGCATGACGGTCATCGACTACTGCGCCGGGGCGGGGGGGAAAACCCTCGCCCTTGGGGCCGAAATGCGCGCCCAGGGCCGCCTGATCGCCTGCGACATCGACGCCGAGCGCTTGAAACGCATGGCTCCCCGATTGAAACGCGCCGGTCTTGACGGTATCGAAGGCGTCGATCTCGGCCCCGGCCCCGAGGCGATCGCCGGCCTCGATGGTCAGGCCGACCGGGTCTTGGTCGATGCGCCGTGCACCGGCACCGGGGTCTGGCGGCGCGCCCCCGAAGCACGCTGGCGCTTGCGCTCCGAAGACATCGCCCGCGCCCTCGAACGCCAACGCGCGGTGCTGGACGCCGCCCAGGCGCTGGTCAAACCGGGCGGACGGCTGATCTACGTCACCTGCTCGCTGCTCAAATCGGAAAACGAAGATCAGGTGATGGCGTTCCTCGATCGCCACGACGATTTTATTTTACTGCCCATCGCCAACGTCTGGCGCGAGGTCTTCGACACGCCGTGTCCGACCAACGTCTACACCCTGCGCCTGAACTCCGCCGATCACGGCACCGACGGCTTTTACTGCGCCGTTCTGCAGCGCGATTAGGGCCGAGACCGAGCCGTTTGGGGCGGGACCTAAACCGGACGACCGAAGGTCTGGATAATCCGGGAAATCTCGTCCTCGACCGCTTGGCCCAGAATTTTTTGATCGGCTTGCGCCTGGGGGTCGGCTTCTTCGAGATCGCCGATGACCAGGATGTTCTCGTCGTTGAGAAGGTTCGCCGGACCGGTATAATTGAAACTTCCGGCGATAATCAACGCTCCGTCGATCACCATCAATTTGTGATGCAGCTTGTTCAAGCCATGGCCCCTGGGGGCGGTGTACAACTCCGCGCCGGCCCTGGCCAAGGGCTGGGTCGCCGCCCATTTTTGCACGCCCTGCCCGTGATCGAAAATTCCCCGCACAACAATCCCCGAGCGCACCAGCACCATCATCGCATCGTCGATCCCCGACGAGCGCGAGAAGGTGAAAATGGCGAAGTCGATCCGCCGTTTGGCTTTTAACATCTGCTTCATGATTTCCATTTCCGGGGCGTGATCGGGGGCGAACAGGGGTTTCACACGCACCCCCGAGACCGAAATTTCCGACGGACGCGGATCGTGGCGCAAGCGTTTGTCTCCGAAGGTGCCGCCCCAAATCTCGGCGAACTCGGCAACGTACTGGGCCGCGACGCGGGCACTGCGCACAATGACGATGTGGTTAAGATTGGCGTGAAGGCCCGTCGGCGTAAAATTGGTCGATCCCGTCAGTACCGCGCGCGTCCTGTAACCATAATCGCGAGCGATAAATTTCTGATGAAAAATCTTGGGGTTGTAATCGGTGCGCACATCACAGCGCGCACGCAAAAGCGCCATGAACAATTCCCGGTTGGCTTCGTTCATCGCCCCCGGCAAAAAGGGGTCGGCGGGCGCCTTTGTCGTGGTCAGGTAATCGCCCTCCAGAACCATGCGCACGCGAACGCCGCGCCGACGCGCGCGCGCGAACGCGTGGGCGATGGGGACCGATTCCAACTCCTGCACCGCAACATCGAGCGTCTTGCGCGCAGCGTCGATAAAACCGACCAAGACCGCCTCCAGGTCGTCGCCGCCGAGGTCCCGCGGCCCCATGTAAATTTCGATATTCCCCAACACCTGGACCATGACGCTCCTCCTCGATCGACGCACTCTTTCGCGTGCAGAGAATAACACATCGCCACCAAAGCGTGCACCATTGCGTTCCCGCGTTCTCCCCATGGCGGCGAAGATGTTGATCCTTGACCTTTGCCCGCCTCCGGTTCACCATGGGTGCGTTTCGAGGGGCGTCCCGCCATACCGCCGCAAGGCCATAACCGCCGGGACTGAGAAGCACCCTTAGAACCTGATCCGGGTGATACCGGCGTAGGGACTGGAACGGGCCACCGCCTTTTCATCGTTCGGGCGAGATTTCCGCCTCCTTGCGCCTTTTGTTTTTTTGCAGGGAGATTTTCCAATGGACGCCAAACCGTTTTCCGTCACCACCGGGGCGCTGCCGGGATCGAAGAAGATTTATGTCGCCGACGACGCCGATGCTTCGGTGCGCGTCGCCATGCGCCAAATTGAATTGGAGCCGTCCAGCGGCGAGGCCCCGGTGATCGTCTACGATTGTTCCGGTCCCTATACCGATCCCGAGCAAGATATTTGCATCGACCGCGGCCTGTCCCCGCTGCGCGCACCGTGGATCGAGGCCAGGGGCGACGTGCGGCGCTACCCCGGACGCAACGTCAAGCCCGAGGACAACGGCGAGAAAAGCGTCGTCCCGCCGTTTCGCGCCGATGCGCCCTCCCCGCTGCGCGCAAAGGACGGCGCCTGCGTCACCCAGTTGGCCTATGCCAAGCGCGGCATCGTGACGCCGGAGATGCGCTACGTCGCCATCCGCGAAAACGAGGGGCGCGAAAACGAGGGGCGCGAAAACGAGGGGCGCAAGCAGGCCACGGGCGCGCCCCGCGACGGCGAGGATTTCGGCGCCGCCGTGCCCGACTTCGTCACCCCCGAATTCGTGCGCGACGAGATCGCCCGGGGCCGCGCGGTGCTGCCCATGAACATCAACCACCCGGAGTTGGAACCGGCCATCATCGGGCGCAACTTCCTGACCAAAATCAACGCCAACATCGGCAATTCGGCGGTCACCAGCTCGGTCGCCGAGGAGGTCGATAAAATGGTCTGGGCGATCCGTTGGGGGGCCGACACGGTGATGGACCTGTCCACCGGATCGGACATCCACAACATCCGCGATTGGATCGTGCGCAACAGCCCGGCGCCGATCGGCACGGTGCCGATCTATCAGGCCCTGGAAAAGGTCGGCGGCATCGCCGAGGACCTGACCTGGGAGGTCTTCCGCGACACCCTGATCGAACAGGCCGAACAGGGCGTCGATTACTGGACCATCCATGCCGGGTTGCGCCTCGCCCACGTCCCGCTGACCGCCGAACGGACCACCGGGATCGTCTCGCGCGGGGGGTCGATCATGGCCAAGTGGTGCCTGACATATCATAAAGAAAGCTTTCTTTACGAGCACTTCGCGGATATTTGCGACATCTGCCGCCAGTACGACGTTTCCCTGTCGCTGGGCGACGGTCTGCGCCCGGGATCGATCGCCGACGCCAACGACGCCGCTCAATTCGCCGAACTGGACACCCTCGGCGAATTGCAAAAAATCGCCTTCGCCAAGGACGTTCAGGTCTTCATCGAGGGGCCCGGCCACGTCCCGATGCACAAAATCAAGGAAAACATGGAACGCCAGCTGGACGCCTGCGGCGAAGCGCCGTTTTACACCCTGGGGCCGCTGACCACCGACATCGCGCCGGGCTACGATCACATCACCTCGGCGATCGGGGCCGCCATGATCGGATGGTACGGTTGCGCCATGCTGTGCTACGTCACGCCGAAGGAGCACCTGGGGCTGCCCGATCGCGACGACGTCAAGGTCGGCGTCGTCACCTACAAGATCGCCGCCCACGCCGCCGACCTGGCGAAGGGCCACCCCGGCGCGCAAATCCGCGACGATGCGCTGTCCCGGGCGCGTTTCGATTTCCGCTGGAAGGATCAGTTCAACCTGTCCCTCGACCCCGACACCGCGACCGACTATCACGACCAGACCTTGCCCGCCGAGGGGGCGAAGAAGGCCCATTTCTGTTCGATGTGCGGGCCGAAATTCTGCTCGATGCGCATCAGCAAGGAACTGAAGGACGACGCACAAAAGGGGATGGCCGAAAAATCCCGTGAATTTCGCGACCAAGGCGGCGAGATCTACCATCCCTCGGCGGCGGAATAGGCCTCCGTTATTGTCGATCTTTCCCTGTTTCGCGCCATTTCAAGGCCCTTTTGAGAAAAACTCAAAAGGGCCTTGAACCTGTAGCCGCTACAGGTTTTATGCTGTCTCCAATCAAATCACCGCCCCTGTATCGCCCCTAAATCACCCATGGGGGCCGCTCCGGGGCCGCCCTGGAATGGAGAGACCGCGATGCCCGACACCGTAACCGATGGACACATGGCCGCGTCCACCCTGCCCTCCACGACCCCCGATGTGAGCGGCGCGCAGCCGTCCGAGGAAGATTCTTCACGATCCAAGGACCGCCTGCTCGCCACCGGCGGTATTCTCGGCGCGCTGGCGGCGTCCTCGTGCTGCGTCCTTCCTCTCGTGCTGTTTTCCCTGGGCATCAGCGGGGCGTGGATCGGTAATCTGACCGCGCTTTATCCCTATAAACCGATTTTCGTCACCATCACCGCCCTGTTCCTGGCCGGCGGCTTTTACAGCGCCTACCGCAAGCCGAAGACGGCGTGCGTGGCGGGCAGCTATTGCGCCTCGCCAACCTCCAAGCGGGTCCTGAAGATCGCCCTTTGGGGTTCGACGGCGCTGGTCATCCTCGCTCTCGTTTTTCCCTCTCTCGTCCCCTATCTGATGAAATAAATCTTGCCCGAAAGGTTTTCCCGCAGATGAAACGTACTTTCCCTCTGATCGCCATTCTTTTTCTCGCGTTGAGCACCACCACCGCCCTCGCCGCCCAACAAACGGTGACGCTCGCGGTGCAAAACATGTACTGCCCATCGTGCCCCTATATCGTGCAGAAAAGTTTGCTGAACGTACCCGGAGTCACCAAGGCGAAGGTCTCGTCGGAAAAAAAGACCGCCGTGGTCACATTCGACGACGCCAAAACCTCCGTGGCCGCCCTGACCCACGCCACCACTCAAGCGGGCTACCCATCGTCCCCGAAAAAATAGCCTCCCTGCTTGAGTCCCGAGAACCTGAGAAAGAACGCCCGAAAATGCCCCAATTAACGTGTGATTGCCCCCCCACCCAAGGCCCGAAAAACGACCCGAATGAGAAAGTCCCCACGGAAGGAAAGCCGTTCGACGTCGCCGTGATCGGCGCCGGGTCGGCGGGATTTTCCGCCGCGATCACCGCCGCCGAAGCGGGCGCACGGGTCGCGCTGATCGGCGCGGGAACCATTGGCGGGACTTGCGTCAACGTCGGTTGCGTGCCCTCCAAGGCGATGATTCGCGCCGTCGAAACCCAATATCAGGCGCGCGCGGCGCGGCGCTTCGACGGCATCGAGGCCGATGCGCGGATCATCGATTGGGCGGCGACGGTGGCGCAGAAAGACACGCTCGTCGCCCAATTGCGCCAAGCGAAATACATAGACCTGTTGCCCTCGTACGACAACGTGACCTACATCGAAGGCCGCGCGCGCCTTGGCGAAGGCGTGGTGATCGTCGATGGGGAGGCGATCGAAGCGGGTAAAATCATTATCGCCACCGGGTCGTCTTCCGCCGTCCCCGACATTCCGGGCATCGACGGCGTGCCCTACCTGACCAGCACCGAAGCCCTGGATCTGAAAACATTGCCGACCTCCCTGATCGTCGTCGGCGGTGGCTACATCGGCTGCGAGATGGCGCAGATGTTCGCCCGCGCCGGGGTCCGGGTCACCCTGGTCTGCCGTTCGCGCCTCCTGCCCGCGGCCGAACCGGAAATCAGCGCCGCGCTGAGCGAATACCTGCGTGATGAGGGCGTCGATGTACGCGGCGGACTGTCCTACCACGAGATCATGCAAACCCCCGATGGGATTACCCTTGAGATCGACAAGAACGACGCTCGGGAACGCCTTAACGCCGAGAAGGTCCTTGTCTGCACCGGGCGGCGCGCCAATACCGACGGGTTGGGGTTGGCGGAAATCGGCGTCGCCCTGTCCCCGGGCGGCGCAATCGTCGTGGACGCCCACATGCGCACCACAAAACCCGACATCTACGGCGCGGGCGATGTCACCGGACGCGATCAATTCGTGTACATGGCGGCCTATGGGGCCAAACTCGCCGCCAAAAACGCGATGACGGACGATCACTTGACCTATGACAATTCGGCGATGCCCTGGATCGTTTTCACCGATCCTCAGGTCGCCGGCGTCGGATTGAGCGCGGCCCAGGCGAAAGCGAACGGCCTGGACGTCAAAACGTCGGTGCTCGATCTCAAGTATGTTCCCCGCGCCCTCGCCGCCCGGGATACGCGCGGGTTGATTAAACTGGTCGCCGAGCGGCAAAGCGGTGTCCTGCTCGGGGCGCAGATCCTGGCCCCCGAAGGGGCCGATACCATCCAGACCGTCGCCATGGCGATTAAGGGTGGATTGACCGCAAGCGATTTGGCCGACACTATTTTTCCCTATTTGACCACGGTCGAAGGATTGAAGCTGGCGGCCCAGACCTTCGATAAAGACGTCGCCAAGCTGTCGTGCTGCGCCGGGTGACGGCCCGCCACCGGCTAGGAAACCGGAGAAGCTTTGAAAGCACAGCTTCGCGGCCCACTCAGGGCAAAAGCACACCGCGCGCATACGATCCCGAAATCCATAATCTTGACGATATCTTTGTCGGCCTAGATTGCCTATAATCGTGACCGGCTTGGCGGAAGGAACCACCAAAAAAATCTACTGCCGAGAACCGACCCAAAGCCCCTCAAGGAGGGAGATCAAGGAGGCGACATGAAGCGTTTGCCCTTGCGTCCATTGATTGCCGTTTTCACCCTCGTCGCGATTTTTCCGGTGTCGGCCTGGGCCTATGGCGCGGGCGGGGCCGGTATGATGGATGGTTGCTGGGGGCGGGGCGGGGCGTTTTTCAGCTCTTTGTCGATGATCATCGTTCCCGTGCTGTTCATCATCGCCATCGTCGCCATCGTGCGCTGGTTGACCGGCCGCGGGAGGTGCGCCCATTTTTCATCGTCCACGCCACACGACGGGCGGGGCGCGTCTCCTATGGATATCCTGAACGAACGTTTCGCCAAGGGTGAGATCGACGCCGAGGAATATAAAGAACGCAAACGCATTCTGGACGCGTGAGCCGCCCATACCATCCAAAATGCGCCTCCTTCCCCGCCATCGCGTCCCCCCGCGCGGAAAAGCGCGCCATGCGACCATGAAGCCGTGGCCCTTTCGCGTCCCTGCGGCGGACAAAATTCTCCCTGGTCTTGCGTCTCGCCAACGGGTAAAAAAGATGTTCACGCTTCGCCGATCGAAGCGCGTTCGCCATATCGCGTCCCCCATCGAGGATCATCCATCATGACCAATACCACCGCCCGGCATCCCCTTATCCATACCGCGATCCCCGCCCTGAATGGATCGCCCGCGCGCCGGATGGCGCTGCACTGTGGATTGGCCCTTGTGGGCACGCTTTTCATTGCCCTGTCGTCCCGGATCGAGGTGCCGTTCTATCCGGTGCCGATGACCCTGCAGACCCTGGCCGTGATGGTCATCGCGGCGGTTTACGGGGGACGTTTGGGTTTCGCCACGCTGGCGCTGTATCTGATGGAAGGCGCCTTGGGGCTGCCGGTGTTTTCCGGCACGCCGGAACGGGGCGTCGGCCTTGTCTACATGACGGGGCCCACCGGGGGCTACCTGCTGGGTTTCCTCCTCGCCGCCGGTTTGGTCGGCTGGTTCGCCGAAAGGCGCGCGGGCAAATCGCTTCTCCCTCTCGCCGGAATGATGGCCGCCGGATTGCTCGTCGTTTATGCTTTCGGTGCGACGTGGCTGGCGACCTTCACCGGATGGGACAAGGCGTTTACCCTGGGCGTCGCGCCGTTCATCCTCGGCGATGTGCTGAAAATCGCCCTCGCCGCCGCCCTGGTGAAGGCGTCGTGGAGCCGCCTTTCAAAACGCGCCTCCTAGAATCATGCCTCCTAGAATCATGAACGTATCCACGCTGGAACGCCCCATACCCGACGCGGGCGACGCCATCCGCCATGATTGGGCCCGCGATGAGATCGAGGATCTCTACCGTCTGCCCCTGCTCGACCTGGTCTGGCGGGCCCATGGCGTGCACCGCGCCTTTCAGGACCCCCATGACATTCAACATGCCGGCCTGCTTAGCATCAAGACCGGCGGCTGCCCGGAGGACTGCGCCTATTGCCCGCAATCGGCGCATCACAAGGAAGTGCGCATCGACCGCGACGGCCTGATGGCGGTGGACGCGGTCCTGGAAATGGCCGAGCGCGCCAAAAACGACGGCGCCAGCCGTTTTTGCATGGGCGCGGCCTGGCGCCAAGTACGCGACGGCCAAGCCTTCGACGACGTCCTAGCCATGGTGCGCGGCGTGCGGGCCCTGGATATGGAAGCCTGCGTCACCCTGGGCATGCTCGACGAAAATCAGGCCCACAGGCTCGCCGAAGCGGGGTTAACCGCCTACAACCACAACCTGGACACCGGCCCGGAATATTATCCGTCGATCGTCACCACCCGTACCTACCAGGACCGCCTGGAGACACTGAAACACGCCCGCGCCGCGGGGCTAGAGTTGTGTTGCGGCGGCATCATCGGCATGGGCGAGAGCATCGCCGACCGCGCCGCGATGCTTCAGGTCTTGGCCAACATGAACCCGCACCCCGAAAGCGTGCCGATCAATGTTCTGGTTCCCGTGGACGGCACCCCATTGGAAAACGCGCCGCCCGTCCACCCCCTCGATCTGGTGCGGATGATCGCCACCGCGCGGATCGTGACGCCCGCCTCCCGGGTGCGCCTGTCGGCGGGGCGGCGGGATCTCAGCCCCGAGGCGCAGGCCTTTTGCTTCATGGCCGGGGCCAATTCCATTTTCCACGGCGACAGCCTGTTGACCACGGCGAACGCGCAAAGGGACAGCGACGCGGCGCTGATGTGCATGATCGGCCCGCAAGACTAGGGTCAGGACCTCTTCATCGCTACCGACTTTGATAATTGTGGAACCCGCCGCGGCGATCGGGTACTGTCCGGTCTTTATTTTCATAGGAAACGGTAAGTATGAGCGAACGCATCCTCATCGTCGATTTTGGCTCTCAGGTGACGCAGCTGATCGCCCGAAGGGTGCGCGAAAGCGGCGTCTATTGCGAGGTTCACCCCTTCAACAAGGTCACGGTTGAAAGCATCAAAGCCTTCGCCCCCAAAGGCGTGATCCTATCGGGCGGCCCCGCGTCCGTCACCGGCGCGGATACGCCGCGCGCCCCCCAAGGCCTGTTCGAGATGGGGCTTCCCGTGTTCGGCATTTGCTACGGCGAACAGACCATGTGCGCCCAGCTCGGCGGCAAGGTCGAACAATCCGACCACCAGGAATTCGGCCGCGCCTATGTCGATGTCGTCGAGGATTGCGGTCTCTTTCATGGCGTCTGGGACAAAGGCGGCAAGGAACAAGTCTGGATGAGCCACGGCGACAAGATCGACGCCATCCCGGACGGCTTTCGCGTCGTCGCCACCTCGCCCAGTTCACCCTACGCCGCCATCGCCAACGACAAAAAACGTTTTTACGGGGTCCAGTTCCACCCCGAGGTCGTCCATACCCCGCACGGCGCCGCACTGTTGAGAAATTTCACCCATGACGTTTGCGGGTGCTCCGGCTCGTGGACCATGGCCGCTTTCCGGGCTCAGGAAATCGCCAAGGTCCGCGCCCAGGTCGGCGACGGAAAAGTGATCTGCGGCCTGTCGGGGGGGGTCGATTCCTCGGTGGTCGCAGTGCTGCTGCACGAGGCGATCGGCGATCGGTTGCAGTGCGTCTTCGTCGATACCGGCCTGATGCGCAAAGGCGAGGCCGACGAGGTGGTCGGCCTGTTCCGCGATCACTACAACATCCCCCTGATCCACCGCGATGCGTCGGACCTGTTCCTCGGCAAGCTGGACGGCGTCGCCGACCCCGAACGCAAGCGCAAGATCATCGGCGCGACCTTCATCGACGTGTTCGAGGAAGAAGCGCAGAAAATCGGCGGCGCGGATTTCCTCGCCCAGGGGACGCTCTATCCCGACGTCATCGAATCGGTGTCGTTCACCGGCGGCCCGTCGGTCACGATCAAATCCCACCACAACGTCGGCGGCCTTCCCGAACGGATGAACATGCAGTTGGTCGAACCGCTGCGCGAACTGTTCAAGGACGAAGTGCGCGCCTTGGGCCGCGAACTGGGGCTGCCGGAAAGCTTCGTCGGGCGCCACCCGTTCCCCGGACCGGGCCTGGCGATTCGCCTTCCCGGCGGCATTTCCAAGGAAAAACTGGAAATCCTGCGCAACGCCGACGCCGTCTACCTGGAGGAAATTCGAAACGCCGGCCTGTACGACGCCATCTGGCAGGCCTTCGCCGTGCTGCTGCCGGTGCAGAGCGTCGGCGTGATGGGCGACGCGCGCACCTACGATTACGTCTGCGCCCTGCGCGCCGTCAATTCGACCGACGGCATGACCGCCGATTACTATCCCTTCGATCACGAGTTCCTGTCCCGCGTTTCGAGCCGCATCATCAACGAGGTCCGCGGCATTAATCGGGTGGTCTACGACATCACCAGCAAACCGCCGGGAACGATCGAGTGGGAATAGACCGCAAAAGTCCAACGCCGGCACGGGTTTTCTGGTGACCGCAAGTGTCAATACCGTAAAAAATACAATAATCGATAAGCATAGGGCAAAGAGGGCGGGAAGAACGAACGCCCTTTTTTCCCAGGTCCAACGGTAGTTTGCGATCGGAGGCCCGCCCCTTCGCCACCCTATCGCCTTAAATTCACCCTGAATTCCATGCCTATCGGCTAACAAGCTCCCCGTTTTTTCTCCAGTCGCGGCCCCAGCCCGACCATCCGTCAAGCCTTGTCCCCGCCGCGTGATCCGGCGCAGCCTCTTGAGTCAAACGGTCGGTTTTGGGCGCCCGGCTCTCTCAGGCAAGGGGCCGGTTTCGTTCGACTGTTTGATTCTGCCCCATGCTACGAAAACATATTCTTGTTCGGTGTCGCAGCCGTAACCGACCCTGTTGTTCTTTATCGCCGCGATAATCGTCGAGCCGACTGCAATCGAGAAAAACGGGACCGTGTGAACAAATCCTTGCTCCCCAACCACGGGCCACGCCCCCGGAGTGGTCAACGAACGTCCGCACTTGCTTGCTCTCTTTTCTTCTTCGTTAGCGCCGTTGCCGCCGCAAGTAAGTCGTCATAACGCCTTGTGCGAGCCTTTTTCATAATGGCAAGGGCCAGCTTGAAGACCTCTTCGTCTTTCGTTGCCTTTCCCACTTCAACATCCGGAACAATGCCGTTTTTATCAAGTGGTTCGCCATTGGGCTTCAGGATCATCGCGCTGGTGATTTTTAAGCCGCCGCCGTTTGACAGTGGAACGATTGTCTGAATGGCGCCCATTCCGTGGGTGTGAGTCCCAAGGATGAGAGCCCTTTTGTGGCCTTGCAGGGCCGCCGCCAAGATTTCCGCACCGCTTGCCGTGTTTTCGTTGACAAGCACGATTACGGCGAAATCATCGGGATGTTCTTCATTGTCATGCGCCTTAAAAATCATGTTCTGATTTTTTACACGTGCCTTTGTCGAGACAATGACGCCTTTTGCAAGAAAAAGATCGGCAATTCTAACAGGGTTATCGAACAGGCCGCCTTGATTGTTCCTCAAATCGATAAGAAGCCCCTTAAGGGTCTCTTGCGCCGTAAAGCCGTCCAGAGCCTTTTTGAAATCTCCGAACGAACCGGAATTTAAATTTCGTAATTGGATATAGGCATATCCCGGCTCAAGCTTTTTACTCCAAACACTGGTTTTAGGAAGGATATCCCTGACGATGCTGATGTTTTTTAAACGGGGCATTCCTTCTCGTTCCACCGATAAGGTTACACGCGAGCCTTTTTTCCCTCTCAACCTTTCCAGAACCTCTTCCGAGTTCATGTCTTGTGTCGGTTCGTTATCGATCGAAACTATTTTGTCCGCGGCCAGTAAGCCGCTTTTTGCGGCCGGCGCTCCTTCAATGGTCGATAGGACTCTCAAAGAGCCCTCTTTCTTTTTGAACGCGATCCCTATCCCGGCCGCCCCATCGCGCTTGGCGCTTAATTTTTCGAGGAATCCGGGTTCTAAATATCGGGAACGGCGATCGAGCTTCGCCATTATTCCCTTAATGGCGACGGTTACAATGGATTCAAAGTTTTTGGCGGGAAGGCGGCGATCCACGAAAGACAGGGTGTCGGCCAATTTCTTTATGCAATTCTCATTTTTGCCGAATATTTTTTGGGGTTCAAGACCGGCGGCGGTTGCGGGTGCTTGTTCTTTTTGAAAGGCGAGTATGTTGTCCATGGCGCCGCTGACGAGTTCGCACCGGTCTGGTTGTTTCACATACCTTCTTTCAACGGCAAACAAAACTTCGGTCAGAATCCTTAACTGCCGCCTTTTTTCTATGGGAACCTGGGTTTGTTTTATGGGGGCCTGAGCCGAAGCACATGCCGAGAAGAAAACAATAACGAAAAGCGATATGCAAAAATCCCTAAAAGTGTTTTTCATCATGCTGCGCACCGTTCGTATGCTTATACGCCCCTTTTTAGGGGTTCATAAAAGTAGAATGGTTATGTGGCGGGGACAAGGCTTGACGGATGGTCGGGCTGGGGCCGCGACTGGAGAAAAAACGGGGAGCTAGTTAGCCGATAGGCGTGGAATTCAGGGTGAATTTAAGGCGATAGGGTGGCGAAGGGGTGGGCCTCCGATCGCAAACTACCGTTGGACCTGGGCAAAAAGGGCGTTCGTTCTTCCCGCCCTCTTTGCCCTATGCTTATCGATTATTGTATTGTTCGCGGTATTGGCACTTGCGGTCACCAGAAAACCCGTGCCGGCGTTGGACTTTTGCGGGCGATTTACAATCGAGTGGGAATAGACCGACATGTTCAAGCCGTCCCGGCCCGCGGCGCGGCGTCGGGCGTCGGCGTCTCAGATCGAAGTTCGGCGCCGCCCCAGGGAACGCCCTCGCCCGAGACATGCCCGATTTTTACGATGAGCCGACGGTCGGCGGGCAGCCTCCTCCGATTTTCTCGACAAGAAAATCGATCGCCGCACGGATGGCGGACGATCGCCGAAGATCAGGGCGGGTGACGAGCCACACGTCGCGCTCGGGGGAGGGGTTCGTGTCGGAACCCTGACAAGCGAGGGGTCGGGATCGCCCATGAAATGGGGGAGGACAACGGCGCCGAGTCCGGCGCGCGCGGCTTCTTGCTGTCCAAAGAGGTCGCTGGCTTGAAAAACGATCGACCGCCCATCCAATAGGCTTCGCAGCCAGGCCTGCTGCGTCACATGTTCCAGGTCCGGAGAATAACCGACGAAGGTCCATTGCGCCTCGGGAGTCTTCGCCAATAGCGGTGTGGCGTAGAGTGCAAAACGCATAATACCGATACGCCGCACGATCAAATCCGCTTCCTCGGGACGGCTAAGGCGAACGGCGATATCCGCTTCACCGCGATTGAGATCGGCGTTCCCCGGCGTGCCAAGGAGGATGATTTTGATCCCGGGGCGCCGATTGCGATACGTCGATGCCCCCCTCCTGTACCGAAGGGGGGCGAAGGATTTGTTCCAGGCGCTTCAAGAGGGACTGAAAAATCCTATCGGCGCCGAGTATCCCTTGCACAAGGCCAGTGCGGCGCACGCAGACCTTGAGGCGGGACGCACCACGGGCAGCGTTATTCTGACCATCTGATAATGACGACCCGTCCGCTCCTAAAGGCAACCGTCGGCGCGCCGCGCCGCTGCGCCGGGATTGTGCACGGCGCAAGCATCCCGAACGCGGCCGCGCGGCCAGCGGTGCGCCGGATCGCCGTCTAATCGCGGGTGCCAGAACAATGAAACCGTAATTTCCGCCATGGCGAAGGGAAGGGCAAAGCTGTGCATTGCGGCGCGCAGGTTAAGGTCGGGTTTCGACATCCATCGAACATAGCACAGTTTTATTTTGTGCATGGCGTTAAACGCTTTAATAAAATGCAAGTGCTGCGTCTTTCGCCATATCTGTGAATGGGTTACTTTTCACACCCTCCGCTTCACGTCTCGTCGGGGAACGGAGTTCGTATTGAACCCACCGGTCACAGGAGCACGCCATGACTACGGAACAAGACAAGACTGAACCCGAAAACGCGAAACGGACACCCGCCGCCGGGACCACGCCCGCGGCCCCGGCCATGGACCGCGAGGGATGGAACCGGCGCTACGCCACCAAGGAGCTGATCTGGACGGGCGCGGCGAACCGCTTCTTGGAAGCCGAGGCCGCCGACCTGCCGCCGGGGCGCGCGTTGGACCTTGCCGCCGGGGAAGGGCGCAACGCCATATGGCTGGCGGAGCGCGGCTGGACCGTGAGCGCCGTGGATTTCTCCGACGTCGCGATTAAAAAAGCCGAAAAATTGGCCGCCGAGCGCAAGGTTGCGGATAAGATCGCGTTTCAAGCCGCCGATCTGCGCTCCTATACGTTCGAGAAAAATCATTTTGATCTGGTTGCGCTGATTTACCTACAGATCCCCCAAGAAGAACTGATCCCCATACTCGAACGCGCCGTGCAAGCGGTGACTCCGGGCGGCGTGTTTCTCGTCATCGCCCATGACTCGGAAAATCTAAAGCACGGCTACGGCGGCCCCCAAAATCCGGACATGCTCTACACCGCGCAACAGGTCGCCACCGCCGTGGACGGCGCCGTGCGTATCGAAAAGGCGCAACGCGTCGAACGCCCGGTCGAAACCGACGACGGCGTCAAAATCGCCATCGATTGCCTGGTGCGCGGCATACGGCTCTAGTGGATCGGGCCGACGTTTCGCTCCCGCGAACCATCGGGCCGACCACTATCTATCTTTTTGTTGCTGTTTGATTTCTTCACACATTTGTGTCCAATTGCATCGGACTCAAATGTTAAACTCAAACCACTAGGGTCGGGACCTATTCGAATAGGTCCCGACCCTAGCACCCCCCCGCACATCGAAATGGCGTAACCGGAAGGGGAGGAGGCATTTTCCGACACGCGCGCCTCCCCCACCCGCGCACAGGAACAGGAACAGGCACAAGCGATTTTCTTTTTCGCCTCAACGCGTTCTTAAAAGGCGCAACGCGTTCGCCACGACGAGAAGAGACACCCCGACATCCGCGGCGATCGCACTCCACAACGTGGCGAATCCGGTGAAGGCCAGGACGACGAAGACCACCTTGACGCCCAGCGAGAAGCCGATGTTCTCGCGGATGATGGCGATCGTCCGCCTGGAATGGCGGACGAGCCACGGCAATTTTGACAAATCGTCGGTCATAAGCGCGATGTCGGCGGTCTCGATAGCCGCGTCGCTGCCGATGGCGCCCATGGCGATCCCGAAGCTCGCCCGCGCCATCGCCGGGGCGTCGTTGACGCCGTCCCCAACCATGGCGACCGCGCCGTATTTCGAGACGAGATCTTCCACAACCGCGACCTTGTCCTCGGGAAGCAGTTCGGCGCGGACCTCGTCGAGGCCGACTTCGCGCGCGATCGCGTCGGCGGTTGCGCGATTGTCTCCGGTCAACATGATCAGGTGAGCAATCCCACAGTTTCTAAGCGCCTCGATCGCATCGCGGGCGACCGGACGGAGCGTATCGGCGATGGCGATCAAGCCGCAGACATGCGCCTCATTACCGATCGCCACGACCGTGCGTCCCGCACGCGCGAGCGTTTTGGCCCGCTCGCCGACCCCTGCCGTCGCCTGGCCGCGCTCGAGAAGATAGCGGTGTGAACCAAGCCAGAACGCCTCGTCCCCAATTCGACCGGTGAGCCCCTTGCCGAGCAAGACTTGAACCCTCTCGGCGGGATTCGCCTCTACCCCGATTTTTTCGGCGTAATCGACAATCGCCCGCGCCAGCGGGTGCGTACTGCGCGCCTCCAGAGCGGCGGCCCGCTCCAGAAGCTCCCGCTCCGTATGCCCGTTAAACGGAACCACGCCGACCACCGCCGGCTGCCCGCGCGTCAGCGTGCCGGTCTTATCGAAGGCGATGGCCTTGAGGTGAGCCGGTTGTTCGATGTAGGCGCCGCCTTTGATGAGTACGCCCTGGCGCGCGGAGGCCGCCAGCGCCGAGACGATGCTGACCGGCGTGGAGATCACCAGGGCGCAGGGGCAGGCGATCACGAGCAGGACAAGCGCGCGGTAAAACCAGTCGTTCCACGCGCCGCCGAACACGAGAGGCGGGATCAAAAACACAGCGACCGCCAGTACGATGACCGTGGGCGTGTAGATCCGGGCGAATTTCTCGACCCATTGCTCGGCACTGGCGCGGCGGCTATGGGCCTCCTCGATGAGGCGGATGATGCGCGCCAGCGTCGTGTCCTCGGCGGCCTTGGTGCTCTCGGCCTCCAGCGCCCCCTCGCCGTTGATCGTACCGGCAAAGATTTCTCCGCCAGGCTCCTTGAGAACCGGGACGCTTTCCCCCGTGATCGGCGCCTGGTTAACGGTACTCACGCCCGAGACGATCCGACCGTCAAGGGCGATCCTCTCGCCCGGCTTGACGATGAAGCGCGATCCGACCGGCGCCTCGGCCGCCGGGACCTCTCTCTCCTCGCCGGCGCCGAGATTCAAACGCACGACCGGCGGTGCAAGGTCGAGAAGCCCAGCGATGGCGCGCCGGGCGCGAGCCACGCTCCAGCTCTCCAAGAGCAGTGACAGGGCGAATAGAAAACTGACGGTCGCCGCCTCGAACCACTCACCGATCCCGGCCGCGCCCATGACCGCGATCACCATCAGCAGGTTCATGTCCGGCCGCAGCGCCCGGGCCGCATACCAGGCCTTCACGACCACGTAGCGCGCGCCGAAGATGATGGCGAGGGCGTAGGCGACGACCTCGGGCAGCGGCATCGCCTGCCCGTCGTGATCGGCGAAGAGCCGCAGGGCTTCCGCAAAACCACCGGCCAGCCAGACATGCAGGCCCAGCCCGGCGAGTACCGAGAGTCCACTAAGTCCCGTGAACCAAGATTGCATGCGATGACGCCGTTCGCTCGCCCGCTTAGTTTCTTCGTCGTCCCCGCGCCACTCCACGGCGCTCATGCCGGTCTTGCGCACGGCTTCGCGGACCTCTTCGGCGGACACCGGCTTTGCAGCTTCAAGCAGCATCATGCGCCCGTTCAGGACGTCGAAGGCGAGCCGGTCGTCCCCGCCGACAAGCGGGCCGACCACGCGGCGCAGGGCCGCGACCTCCTCGGCGCAGTCCAAACCTTGCACCTTGAACGCGTGGCGGTAGCGGGGCGCGTCGGCCGGTCCATCCGTTCTGCAATCGCCCGCCGATCCGCCGCCGCAACAGGCGGCTCCACTTAGGGGGGCGGGGATAGGTGGGTGTGTATGATCGGTGTGTTCTACGGCGCGCTGAGACATGGAATTTGCAACCTTCCGGCAAGAACATGCATAAACATTCGACTTCCCGCTTTCCGCCTCTCGCTTCTCGCCTCTCGCTTTCAACGGAAAATCAAGAAAGAACCTCACCTGGAATAGGCCGGATGAGCGTGCTATCTCTAGCATAGAAGCTATAGCCACTAGAAGTTCAAGGGGAAATTTCGATGCTGAACGACGACATGACGATCGGGCGCTTGGCGCGTGAAACGGGCTGCAAGGCGCCGACTATCCGCTATTACGAAGAAATCGGCTTGATGCCCCAGCCGTTTCGTACGGACGGAAACCAGAGGCGTTACGGATCACGTCACTTGGGGCGGTTGACCTTCATACGGCATGGCCGGGAGCTGGGCTTCTCATTGGATGCGATCAGAGAGTTCCTCAGCCTCGCGGACAATCCGGAGCAGCCCTGCGAGGCGGCGGACCGAATCGCGCGCGCGCAGCTTGAGGCCGTCGAGAGCCGAATCGCCCGGTTAAATGCGCTGAAGGTTGAACTCAAACGGATGATCGCGCAGTGCAAAGGAAAACGCATCTCCGAATGTCGTATCATAGAGGTCCTGGCCGACCATGGCGAATGCCTGCACGAAGACCATGCCAAATCCGTGTGACAAAATCCATGCGACCGGGTCCAACAGGGTTCATGTGAGCGACGCCAACCCCATCCTCCCGAAGAACGGAAAGATATCGCTCTTATTTCAGGTTTTCCTCGAAAAACGCCGTGGTGCGCCGCCAAGCCAGGGCGGCGGGGCCGGCGGCGTAGCTGTTGCCGGTAGGATTGGCGAAGGCGTGGTTGGCGTCGTACCAATAATCGGTGTAGGGTTTGCCCACCTCTTTCATCGTCGCCTCGAACTTGCCGACCATTTCGGCGTTGATCCACTTGTCCTGCTTGGCGAAGTGGCCGAGCACGGGGCCTTTCAGGCGCGCCAGTTGCTCCGCCGGGCGATCGACCTTGCCGTAATAGACCACCGTGGCGTCCACCGGACGCAGGATCGAGGCCATCAGCGACCATCCCCCGCCCAGGCACCAGCCCACCGTGCCGATCTTGCCGTTGCTTTGCGGGGCTTCCCCACTCAACCACGTCGTCCAGGCGGCGACGGTGTCCTTGGCGTCGTCCTCGTTAAGCGCCTGCATCGCGGCGCGCGCCTCGTCGGGCGTCGTCGCCACGACACCGCCATACAGATCCAGCGCCAGCGCGACGTAGCCCAAGTTGGCCAATTCGCGGGCCACCGATTTAATCTGATCGTTCAGCCCCCACCATTCGTGCACCAACAACACCGCCGGGGCGCGGGACGCCGAGGGAAGCGCCAACGCGCCCTTGACGCGCCGCCCACGCACCGTGGTGACGGCGACGCTCTCAAGGCTCTCGCCCGCCGCCTTGGCCAACAGGGGATCGGAGAGCACCGCCGCCAGCGGCATCCCGGCGGCCAATCCTTGAACCACACGGCGTCGTGTCACATCACGCATTGCATCGCCTCCACCTTGAAACCATCGCCCACCCTTGCGGTGGGTGCGGATCTCGTTTCACCTTTGTTATTATCGTAATTCCAGAACAAAACAAACGCAACACGATCATTCGATAACGCTAAAACAACCGTAACAGGAAACACAAAAAGGCCCGAACCATTCGGTCCGGGCCTTTTAAAACGGAAGAACGCAGAATTTACGCGGCGGCCTTGACTTGCGCCCGCTTGATCCGCCGTTTGATTTTAAGCGCTTCGTCGCTCAATTTCAGGTTGGACGTTCCCAACAAATAGCCGTCCAGCCCGCCATTGTGTTCGATGCTGCGCAAGGTGTGCGCACACAGACGAAGACGCACCGTCGCACCGAGGCTTTCGCTCATCAGCGAGGAGACTTGCAAATTGGGCAGGAAACGGCGACGGGTCCTGTTGTGAGCGTGGCTCACGTTGTTACCCGTCTGAACGCCTTTGCCGGTCAGGGCGCAACGTCTTGCCATTTTACGTATCCTTATTTCTAAAAACTGTTCAGGGCCTCCGTACGACACGGCGGCGGCCCCAATTGGGCGGTTTTGTACGGGACCCAGCCGCCCACGTCAAGAGGGAATGGCGCGTGCGCGGAAACTTTCCACACCACCCCAACCGCAAAGACGCGAGCGGCGGTAACAACCAGCCCTACTTCATTTCCTTTTGCAGGTTCTCGTCGAGTTTGGCGAGGAACTGCTGGGTCGTCATCCAGTGTTGGTCGGGACCGATCAAAAGCGCCAAGTCCTTGGTCATGCAACCCGCTTCGACGGTTTGAACACAAACCTTTTCCAACGCCTCGGCGAAATCGACGACATCCTGCGTACCGTCGAAACGGCCGCGATAGGCCAACCCCTGGGTCCAGGCGAAGATCGAGGCGATCGGATTGGTCGAGGTTTCCTTGCCTTGCTGGTGCTGGCGATAATGGCGGGTCACGGTGCCGTGGGCGGCTTCCGCCTCGACCGTTTCACCGTCGGGCGTGAGCAGAACCGAGGTCATCAGCCCCAACGAGCCGAAGCCCTGGGCCACCGTGTCGGATTGAACGTCACCGTCGTAATTCTTGCACGCCCAGACGAAACCGCCATCCCACTTCAGCGCCGAGGCCACCATGTCGTCGATCAAACGGTGTTCGTAAACGATGCCCTTGGCCGCGAAACGATCCTTGAATTCCGCGTCGAAGACCTCTTGGAACAGGTCCTTGAAGCGACCATCGTAAGCCTTGAGGATGGTGTTCTTGGTCGAAAGATAGACCGACCAACCGACGCTGAGGCCGTAATTCAGGCACGAGCGCGCGAAGCCGCGAATACTTTCATCCAAGTTGTACATCGCCATCGCGACGCCGCCGCCCGGAAAATCGAAAACTTCACGTTCGATCGCCTCGCCGCCGTCCTCGGGAACGAACTTCAAGGTGAGTTTCCCCTTGCCGGGAACGACGAAGTCGGTGGCGCGGTACTGATCGCCAAAAGCGTGGCGACCGATCACGATCGGCTTGGTCCAGCCCGGCACCAAACGCGGCACGTTCTTGCAGATGATCGGCTTGCGAAACACGGTGCCGCCGATGATGTTGCGTATCGTCCCGTTGGGCGAACGCCACATGCTTTTCAGGCCGAATTCATCGACCCGCGCCTCGTCGGGAGTAATCGTCGCGCATTTCACGCCGACACGATATTTTTTAATCGCCTCGGCGGCGTCGATGGTGATCCGGTCGTCCGTCTTGTCGCGACTTTCGATGCCGAGGTCGTAATATTTCAAATCAATATCGAGATAGGGCAGGATCAACTTGTCTTTGATGAACGCCCAAATAATCCGAGTCATTTCGTCGCCGTCAAGCTCGACGACGGGATTGGCAACCTTAATTTTGGCCATCGTATTTCTCACTCCCGGAAGGGGTTGCTATGGACGTCCGCCGGGGTGCGCCCCGGAGCGCCGTCATTCATCATCGTGATGAGAGCATGAACACTGCGCCCCAACCACTGCGCCTTGCGCGTATGAAACAGATTCCCGCGTCTGCGGGCCGGCGAAAACTGCCTTCGGACGGCGCAAACATACCGATTCACGCCCGAATTGGCAAGAACACAGCGGCCAAGGTGGAAAATTCATGCCGCGACGAAGAGCTAAGCGGCGAAGGAACCCGCTCAAAGATGGTCGGTGAGAACGATTTTTTTCGGCTCGGGCTGGCGCGCCATAACGTCGAAAATATCGTCCACCCCATCGACGATGCTGATCAATTCTTTCGCCGCGGGATGGGCGAAGCCGGCGTCGATGATGGCGTCGATCATCGACGCAAAAGGATCCCAATAACCCTCCACGTTGACCAGGACGATCGGCTTTTTATGCAGTTGCAGTTGTTTCCACGTCAAAATTTCGAACGTTTCGTCCAACGTGCCCAAACCGCCCGGCATGATGACGAAGCCGTCGGCGCGCTCGAACATGGTGCGTTTTCTCTCGTGCATGCTTTCGACGACAATCAATTCATCGACATCGGGGTTGCCGACCTCGTACTGCAACAAGAATTCGGGGATGACTCCGGTCACCTTACCGCCGCCTTGCAAGACCGCCGCGGTCAAACACCCCATGATGCCAATTCCGCCGCCGCCATAAACCAGACGCACGCCGCGCGCGCACAGCATCGCCGCCAATTTTTCGGCGGCCAGCGCGTAAGCTGGGTTTTGTCCCGTCTTCGATCCACAAAAAACACATAGCGATGATATCGTCGTCATGAAGAGCCTTCCTCATCCTTCCCCGCCTCTCGCGCCGAGCCTGCGCGGCGGACCCCGTTGCTGCGATCACGATAATGTGATTGCGATTGTGCGGTTCCTATCGTATTTCGCGTGACTTTAAGGTGTATTGCAATTTACTGATACACGGGTCAGATTGGTTTCGTTCCAATTCTTGGTAACGCCGGTTCACTGTACCGCCGGTTCGTCGTCGCGCCCATCATATTTTGGCTGAAACGCCCAAAGGCGCGCCACGGTGGACAGGCATCCGTTCGAGCATAGGGAGTCCCATACGTCATGAAAATACGCATCGTCACCTTCGCCATTCTCGCCGTATCCGCCCTCAGCATCGGCGCGGCGACCTTCGCCCGGGCCGACGACGCCGGAGAAATCGCATATCGCAAAGCCGTCATGTCATCCATCGGAGGGCATATGGCGGCGATGGCGACGATCATCAAAAAAGCCGGAGGCCAACCCGCCGACCTCGCGGTACACGCCGACGGCATCGCCGCGCTGTCGAAAATCGCCGGGCACATTTTTCCCGAAGGCTCCGAGTTTGGCGACACCGCCGCCCTGCCCGCGATCTGGGACAAGCCCGATGAATTCAAAAAGGCCCTGAGCGCCTTCCAGACCGCCGCCGCCCATCTGTCGAAAGTCGCCGACGGTGGCGATATGCAAGCTTTCGGCCCCGCTTTCGGCGGTCTGGCCAAAGCCTGTAAGGGATGCCACGAAAACTTCCGCGAGAAGAAGCAATAACGCATCTCACCATCCCCGATAGAGGGTAGCCCATGCGCGTTTTTCCTCGCGCCGCTCGGCGGCGGACAGTGGTTTCCCGTGTGGCCGGAATTTTTATTTTGGCCGCGTCCACCTATGGCCTTGTTCTTGACGCGGTCGCCCAAGACCCCGAGCCGGCCTTTGCCGGCGCGCCGGGGGCGACGGCCGCGGCGCGCGGGCGCTATCTCGCCGCCGCCGCGGGCTGCGAAGGCTGTCACACCGACAAGGCCTCCCATGGGGCGCCCTTTGCCGGGGGGCGCGCCTTTAAGACGCCCTACGGAACGTTTTACAGCCCCAACATCACCCCGGACCCCGCGCACGGCATCGGCGCCTGGTCGCAAACCGATCTTGTTCGCGCTCTACGCCAGGGGATCGGCCCGAAGGGTCGGCATTTCTATCCGGTGTTCCCCTACCCCGCGTTCACCTTGATGACGACGCGAGACATGGCCGATATCTACGCTTACCTGCGCAGCCTCGCCCCGCAACCGCGAAAAAACCGTCCCCACGATCTCAAATTCCTCTACACCTTCCGCTCGGCGATGTTTTTTTGGAACGCCTTATACCTACACAAAGGCCCGATGGCGGCCGACCCCGGCCATGACGCCCGCTGGAATCGCGGCGCGTACCTCGCCCGCGCCCTCGGCCATTGCGACGCGTGCCACACCCCCAGAAACGCCCTCGGCGGCAAGAACGAGGCGATGGCCTACGCCGGGACGAAAAGCAATCCCGAGGGCGTCGCCGTGCCCAATATCACCAGCGACCACAAAACGGGCATCGGCAAATGGAGCGCCGGCGACCTAAAGATGCTGTTCCAAATCGGCATGTTGCCCGACGGCGACTTCGTCGGCGGCGTGATGGCGGAAGTCGTCACCCGCGAAACATCGAAGTTGAGCGGCCCCGATCTTGACGCCCTGATCGCCTATGTAAAGAGCATTCCGGCGATTAAAAACACCATTTCCAAGACGAAAAAACCGTCCGCCGACAGCGCAAATTCCTGGCAATAGCGAAGCCCTCCCCCGTAGGCTTCGTCGTTGCATCCCTCGATGCGGCGTATTAGTGTTAGGGACATTTTAAACGCGCGCCCGGAACGGTCGCGCCTTGGGGCGTCGCCATGGCGCTTTTTCCGGCTTCGAACCTGTTTTTCGCTTTGGAATTGGGGGCACCTTGAATAAACCTTTGTGGGTCGCAGTCGCGGGCGTCACCGTGATCGCCATCGCAATCGGCATCAATTTCGCCCTTTGGCGGGCCGAACAGTCCGATGTCGTCCCTCCCCGCGCCCCAGACCAACAAACGTCAAGCGCCACGACGACCCCCCAGGTCCGCGTGCACGGGCCGACCTTCGATGTCGTGCGGGTCAACCCCAAGGGCGACGCGGTGATCGCCGGACGCGCGGCGCCCGGATCGACGGTAGTCATCCTCGACGGAAACACGGAAATCGGACGCGTCGTCGCCGACGACCACGGCGAATGGGTCTACGTTCCCGGCAAACCGCTGTCTCCCGGCAAGCGCGAATTGGGCTTACGCATGGAAATCCCAGGCAAGAAGCCCGTGCTCTCCGACCAGGTCGTGATGTTGATGGTGCCCGAACGCAGCAAAGATCTGGCGGGAAAGGACGCCCGTGGATCGCAGGCCCTGGCCCTGATGATGCCCAGAAACGGTCAAGGACCCAGCACAATTTTGCAAAAACCCGTGGGGCCGGCGGCGATCCCCTCACCCTTGGGCCTGGACGCGGTGGAATACGCCGACAAGGGAACGGATAAAACGATTGCGCTCAGCGGCGTCGGCGACACCCCGGGAAACGACATCGTCATTACCGGACACGCCCCCGCAAACGCCACGGTCAATGTCTATCTGGACAATACCTTTATCGGTCAGGTTCATGCCGACGCCAACGGCGTTTGGCGCCTTAAACCCACGAAACCTGTCAAGCCGGGGATGTACACGCTGCGCATCGATCAGGTCGACGCCAAAGGCAAGGTCCTGGCGCGGATGGAATTTCCGTTTTCGCGCACCCAGACCGACACCCGTGCGTTGAAGCCCGGATCGTTCGTCGTCGTCCAGCCGGGCAACAGCCTATGGCGGTTGGCGCGCAGAACCTATGGCGAGGGCGTTTTGTATTCGACGATTTATCAGGCCAACACCGATCAAATCAAGGACCCGAACCTGATTTACCCCGGCCAGGTTTTCACTTTGCCTGAAACCCGGTAGAACGGCGCGGTCGGGCGTCCCCCGGGACGCGTTTTGAACCCAAATGAAGCATGATACATGATAAAGGAACCGAACACGTGATTCCCGGCGACCCCCTCAGGAGTGTTCTTATCCCAATCAACCGGGAAGGTTGGCCCTTCATCCTTCTTTTCGCCGTTATTTCGCTTGGGCTTGGCTTGATCGCCGCTCCGCTCGGATGGTTGGGCGCGATCTTGACCCTGTGGTGCGTATATTTTTTTCGCGATCCCGAGCGGGTCACCCCGATTCGCGACGGTCTGATCATCTCACCCGCCGACGGCGTCGTTCAGTTGATCGACGTGGCCACGCCGCCGCCGGAATTGGAAGTGGGCGACAGCCCCCGACCACGGGTTTGCATTTTCATGAATGTCTTTAACGTCCACGTCAACCGCGCCCCGGCGGGGGGCGTCATCACCAAGATCGCCTATCGGCCGGGAAAATTTCTCAACGCCTCGTTCGACAAGGCCAGCGTCGATAACGAACGGCAAAGCCTGGCGATGCGCACCGACGATGGCGCCGACATTATCTTTGTTCAAATTGCCGGCCTTGTCGCCCGGCGCATTGTTTGTCAGGTCGAAGAAGGTCAAAGCATCAAAGCCGGACAACGTTTCGGACTGATCCGATTCGGCTCGCGGGTTGACGTCTATCTCCCCGAAGGGACCTCGCCGATGGTCTGCCCGGGTCAAATCGCCGTCGCCGGAGAAACCATCATCGCCGATTTGACCACAAGCGAAGCACCCCGCGAAGGCGACGTGCGATAATTTTAAGTACAGGATCCCTCTTTCGTGCAAAGACCACGCCGCGCCCGCCTCTCTCTTAATAAAATGATCCCCAACATGCTGACGCTGATCGCGCTCAGTTCCGGGCTGACCGCGATCCGCTTCGCCTACGAGGCGCGTTGGGAACACGCCGTGCTGGCGATCCTCGTCGCCGCCGTCCTGGACGGCCTGGACGGGCGCATCGCGCGCCTGATGAAAGGCACCAGCCGGTTCGGCGCGGAGCTCGATTCGTTGTCGGATTTTGTCTGTTTCGGAGTCGCGCCGCCGTTCATGCTCTATTTCTGGACCCTAGACGCCCTGGGCCGCTTCGGCTGGCTGTTGGTGCTGGCCTACGCCGTCAGCATGGTGCTGCGGCTGGCCCGTTTCAACACCGCGATCGACGACGCCGAAGCGCCGGCCTGGGCGACCGCATTTTTTACCGGCGTCCCCGCTCCGGCGGGCGCGGGTTTGATTCTGTTGCCGATGATCCTGTCGTTCCAGGTCGGCGAAACGGTGATGCGAAACCCCGAATTCGTGGCCGCCTTCGTCGTCGTCGTGGCCGCCTTGCTGGTGAGCCGTCTGCCGACCTATTCACTAAAAAAAGTCAAGCTGACGCCGTCGATGATCCTTCCCGTCATGCTCGGCGTCGGCATTACCATCGCGTCGCTGATGAGCGTACCCTGGCTCACGCTTTCGATCATCCTGTTCGCTTATCTGATCAGCTTCCCTTTCAGCTATCGCACGTACCGGGCGATGGAGCGCCGCCTTGGCGCACGCGCGCGAACGGGCGACGCGCCGAATGAAGGCGATGACGAGGACGCGAACGACGACTGATCCGAGGCGCGCCGATTACGGCGTTGGGGTCCCGCGGTCCTCGGACGCGCCTCCGGTTCCGTTTTTTATCGCCTTGTCGCGCCGACGTCTTTCGCGCCACGCCCGCACGTTGGCGCGCACCATCAGCGCCGAGGGCGTCACCACCAGGGTCAGGACGGTCGAAAACGTCAACCCGAAAACGATCGCGATCGACAGCTGGCTCCACATCTGCGTGGACGGTGCGCCCACCGAAACATCGCGCGCCATGAAATCGATGTTGACGCGAAACACCATCGGCAACAATCCCAAGATGGTGGTGATGCTGGTCAACATCACCGGGCGCAGACGTTGCGCGCCGGTACGTAAAATGGCGTCCATCGCCGATGCGGTGGTCGTGGATAGGTGATCGAAGGTGTCAATCAGGACGATGTTGTTGTTGACCACGATCCCCGCCAACGCGATGACGCCGATGCCGCTCATGACGATCCCGAAAGGATGGCCCGTCACCAGCAAGCCGATGAACACCCCGATCGTTGACATGATCACCGCGGAGAGAATTAAAAACGCCGAATAAAAGCTGTTGAACTGGGTCACCAGGATGATCGCCATGATAAACAGCGCTACCGCGAACGCCTTTTTCAGAAAGGCGCTGGCGTCTTTTTGATCCTTGTCCTCACCCTTGAAGGTAATGTCAACGCGCGGATCGAATCCGGCCTTGGCGACCCAGGCGCGCAATGTCTTCAACTTGGCGCTCGCCAATACGCCTTCGCGGACGTCGGCCTTTATCGTCAAGACCCGCTTGGCGTCAACCCGCGATAGGGTGCTGACGCGCGGCTCGGCGACGCGGGTGACGAAATTGCTGAGCGGCACCGCACCACCGCCGGTCTCAAGGCGAATATGATCAAGTTCCGATAGGGTGCGATCGCGGGCAGGATAGCGGGCGCGAATATCGATCTCATCGTCGGAATCGTTGGGCCGGTAACTGCCCAATTTAACCCCCGTGCTGGCCATGCGAATGGCGCTGCCGATCTGGCTGATGGTGACGCCGAACTTCGCCGCCTGGCCACGATCGACCTTGAACACCCAGTCGATGCCGGGCAGCGGGCGCGAATCCTCGATATTCATCAGGCCGTCCATGCCCGCCATGAAGGCGCGGGTTTTCTTGACCGCGTCCGGCAACAATTCGGGAAAGCGTGATGAAAATTGTATCTGGATCGGCTTGCCGACCTGAGGTCCCGTCTGGCGCTTGACTTGATCGATGACGATGCCCGCGATGTCCTTGGTGCGCGCCGTGATAGCGTCCTGGATTTGCTGCACCGGGGGGCGCTTGTCCCAATCCTTGAATTCGATAAAGATGGTGCCGATGGTATCTTCGGGGGCGTTGTTGGCGGCCCCGCCGGAACCGGCCCCGGTACGGGTATACACCGAACGCACGCCGGCAACTCCGAAAATTCGGTTTTCCACCTTGCGCATCAGGGCGTCTTGCTCGTAAATCGACAAATTGCCCCGGGCGCGGACCAAGACCTGCTCGACCTCGGGCTCCACATTGGGGAAAAATTCGACCCCCTTGCCGAAAAAGCCATAGGCGACCTGGACCCCGACCAGGACGGCGACGGCCGCCGCCAAGACCCAGGCCGGGCGGCGCAGGGCGCGACGCAAAACATCCAAGTACCAGCCGGTAAAGCCGCCGACATCTTCCAGGTGGCCGCTCTCGCCGCCGGCGATGGCGCGCATGGCGGCCTGACTGGCGGCCCCCGGCTTGCCGATATAGGCCCCCAGGGTGGGCACGAAAATAAGCGCCATCACCAGCGACGCACTGAGCACGATCACCAGGGTGATCGGCAGATATTTCATAAACTCGCCAACTATGCCGGGCCAGAACATCAGCGGCAAAAACGCCGCCAGGGTCGTCGCCGTCGAGGCGATAATCGGCCACGCCATGCGTTTGGCGGCCATGGCGTAGGCCACTTTGCGCGTTTCGCCCTCGGTCATTTTTCGATCGGCGAACTCGGTCACCACGATGGCCCCGTCAACCAGCATCCCCACCGACAAAATCAATGCGAACAGCACCACGGTGTTAAGCGTCATGCCGAACATCGCAATGACCAAGATGCCGCTCAAGAACGAACCCGGAATGGATATGCCGACCAAAATCGACGAACGCACCCCGAGGGCCGCGATCACCACCACCATGACCAGGACGATCGCGCTTAGGACATTGTTTTTAAGGTCGTTCAGCCACGTCTTGACCTGCTTCGATTTGTCTTGAGAATAACCGATGTGCACCGCGCGCCGCACATTGGCGGGCCAATTTTTGCTTTCGGCGTTGATTGCGGCGTGGACCTGGTTCACCGTATCGATGATGTTGGCGCCCAAGCGTTTGGATATCTCAAGGGCCACCGTCGGGCGGCCGTTGACCCTTGCGAACGAGGTCGGGTCTTTATAACTGCGCCGGATATCGGCGATGTCGCCGAGGCGGACCACGGCGTCGCCCTTGACCTTGACCGGCAACGCCGCGATGTCGCCCAGGGTTTCCAGAAGCCCGGGGACTTTCAGGGAAAAACGCCCGTGGCCGGTATCCTGAAAGCCCGCCGCCACCAAAAGGTTCGAGCTTCGCACCAACGCCGCCGCCTGATCGGGCGACAGGCCATAACTTTCCACACGCGCAGGGTCGATGACGATTTCGATTTGCTCGGTGCGGTCGCCGGCGATATTGGCCTCAAGGACCGGGGTCAATCCCTCGATCCGATCCTTCAGGTCGCGCCCCAGCTTGAGCAGCGCCCGTTCCGGCAGGTCGCCCGACAACGTCGCCACGACAACGGGAAACAGGCTGATGTTGATTTCCTTAACCGTCGGATCGTCGGTGCCGTCGGGCAGTTTCGACTTCGCGGTATCGACCCTGTCGCGCGTGTCGCGCAGCGCCTTATCGGCGTTAAAGCCGGCTTCGAATTCAAGCACGATGGAGGCGCCGCCCTGATAGGCGCGCGAACGCATTTCCTTGAGCCCCTCGACGGAACGCACCTCCTGTTCGATCGGACGGAGCAATAGGCGTTCGGCGTCTTCCGGCGAAATTCCTTCGTGCGTGATGCCCACGATAATGTAGGGAATTTTGATATCCGGTTCGGCTTCTTTCGGAATTTCGACGAACGCCACCGTGCCCGCAATCAACAACAGGACCAGCGTGGCGATGACCGTTCGCGAACGACTGAAGGCGGCGTCTATGAGGGCTTTCATGCTGTTATCCGGCTCCCGCCGCAGATGCAAAAACGGGCTGTACGGTCTCGCCGACCTTGACGAATTCCTGCCCGACCGTGATCACGGTGACGGTGTCGGGCAGTCCCGCGACCCACATTCCTTTGGTCGTATCGGTGGTCATGCGCACGGGATAGAACACCACCCGATTATTCCCATCCACGGCTTTAATTCCAACCTCGCCCTTATCCGACAACGTCAGCAACGCCGGAGACAGATGCTGGACGCGACGCGATTTTAAAGGCAACGACAGTTGCGCCGTCATGCCGCCGGCCAACCGTCCGACGGCCTCGCCAAGCGACGGTTGGCCCGTGGCGTCAACGACGGCTTCGACGCGGAAGGTGCGTGTCGAAGGCTCGGCGATCCTCGAAACATAACTGACCCGAGCGGCCATGTGCGCACCGTCGGGCAGCGTCACCTCGACCGGACCTCCCATCACGACGTGCGCGGCGTCCCGCTCGGAGACCTCGCCCACAACCTTGATCCCTGCGCTGTCGATAACCGTCGCCACCGGCGCGCCGACCGCCAGATAATCGCCGACCTCGACGGGCAGCGCATCCACGTAGCCCGCGAACGGCGCCTTGATCGCGGTACGCAGAAGGTCCAGCCGCGCCGCCGCCACTTGGGCGCGGGCGGCCTCCAAGTCGGCTTTCGCCTCGGCGACCTTAAGGGTCGAACGGTAGCCCTGCTTGGACAACTGACGGGCCGCCTTCTCGGCGATGGTGCGTTCATTGAGCAAAGCCTCGCCCTGGGCCAAGCGCGCCGGTCGATCGTCCGCGGCGAGGCGGACCAAAAGCGCGCCCGCATCTACTTTTTGCCCTTTAAGTACGGGCACGGCGCTGACCGTTCCCTTGGTTTCGGCCCGGATTACCACGGTACGCAGCGCTTCGGTCTCGCCGTTGAGGACCAATTGCGACGACCGCTCTTGAGCGTGCAGGGTCTGCGCCATCACCCGGGGCGGCGGGACGGTTTGGGAGGCGATTTGTTTTTGCGGCGCGTTCTTGCCGCCCACCATCCCCGAGGCGACCCAGCCGCCGGCCACGACCACCACCACGACGGCGAGAAGGTACGAGCGGGGAACCCTGCGCAGAAACCGAGGTCCCCGCGACGCCATTTCCTGGGAACGATCGCTCATCGGCCCGCCTCCTCGTGCGCATCGTCACCAAGCAAGTCGGCGCGGTGGGTTTCCATGTAGGTCACGACCGCTTCATAGATCGCCTGACCGACCCCGCAGATGAAGCGTGGGCCGTCGCCCATCGCCTCGCAGGGGTGATCGCTCCCGTGCGCCTTGAGACACGCCGCCCGCTGACGGTGATCATCGAGATAGGCGTCGAAGACGTCCTTGAGGTGTTGCTTGTCCATCATCTCGGAGAAAAAAAACATGAACATGGTTTCGGAACGAATTTTATCCGGCCCCGGCATCTCCTTCAGCGCCTCGGCGAACAGCGCGCGCCCGGTCGGCGTTATCGAATAGACCTTTTTGTCGGGACGACCGTGCTGTTCCATTTCCACGCAATCGACCAATCCTTGCGCGCTCAATTGGCCGAGCGCGGGATAGATCGACCCGAAACCGGCGCCGTAAAAATCGGAAAAGCGCCCGTCTTCGAACTGTTTGCGAATTTCATAACCGCTGGCGTCGCCCAGCGTCAGTACTCCCAGACACAATATTTTCGCATCCATGCGCGCGGGCTCCCCTCGCTTCCGCCTTCAATATAACGATTCGATATAAAATAGGACGATATATATCGTGTCAATATATATTACGGAATATACCGCGAAGCCGGGGCGCGTCATCAAAGCGGGTTTTCATCATCCTTGTCGGAAGGCGCCGCGGAACCCTCCCCACTTTCCCGCCGGCGCACCCCTTCGCGGTAGCCTTCGCCGTCGCCGAATTCCGAAAAGCGCGCATAGCGGGCGTGGGGGTCGGCGATCTTGCGCGCGTGCTTGATCGGGCACCAGCGCTGCTCGGTACGGCTGGCGATCTCGCGCACGTAGGCGATCACCCCATTGGCGTAACCGCAATACAGGCAATTCAGTTTTTCCACCGTATTGAGATACGCCAGATGATGCCGGTCCATGGCGATGAACGCCTCCCTGGGCACCTTGGCGATGCCGTAAACGGGAAAGCAGACCATTTGATAAACCGTCGTAAATCCGTCGAGCAGGGCGATCGGGAGGATCAGCCCATAAATAAACGGCGCGGTAAGAAAAGAACTGACCCGGGAATGGCGCCAAAAGTGGAGCATCCCCTGTTTGAGGCGGCGCTGTCGGGCCAGGGCTTCGGCTTCGAAACGCACCTTCTTTTTTTCGATCGAAAATGCAAATTTTTCGCGCTGCTTGCCGAATTCCCGCTCCAGATCCGCCTGTAGGGCGTTCATTTTTTCGAGGATCGTCTCGATCGTTTCGTGCATCGAACTCTCCGCATTGGGGAAATTAAAGACGGCTTGGCCCAGCGGCGCAAAGCATGTCATGGTGCGGTCCATGATGGCTATTAAAAAGCGCACGCGTCCCACCCCTGGAACCGAGAACTGGAACCGCCGGATATGGTCCCTCGCCGGACCGATTATCCTGTCCAACGTCTCGGTACCCTTGTTGGGCGCGGTGGATACCGCCGTCGCCGGACGCCTGCCCGGTCCCCAGGCCATCGGCGCCGTCGCCATCGGGGCCTTGGTGTTCAATTTCATCTATTGGGGCTTCGGTTTTTTGCGCATGGGAACCAGCGGGTTCACCGCCCAGGCCAAGGGCGCGGGCGATCACGACGAAGTGCGCGCGGTGCTGGCGCGCGCCGTGATACTGGCGCTCGCCCTGGGCGTCGGCGTAACCCTGCTGCAAGTCCCCATCGCCGAGCTCGCCTTCGGCTTGATTAAAACCGGCCACGAGGTCGAAACGATGGCCCGCACCTATGTCGCGGTGCGCATCTGGGGCGCGCCCGCCGCGCTTGTCAATTACGCCTTTTTGGGTTGGTTCATCGGCATGCAGAACACCCGCGCCGCGCTTTATCTGCAAGTGGCCATGAACCTGCTCAACGTCGCCCTCGACATCCTGTTCGTGCCGGTGATGGGCATGGGGGTCGAGGGCATCGCCGTCGCCACCTTAATCTCGGAGATTTGCGCCGCCCTGTTGGCGCTGTGGATCATACGCGCGCCGCTTCGGGCGCTCGGCGGGGTGTGGGTGCGCCGGCGCATTTTCGATCTCGCCCAACTGCGCCGCATGGCGGCGGTCAACGGCGATATTTTCGTTCGCACCTTAGGACTGATCGGCGCCTTCGCCCTGTTCACGGCGATGTCGGCGCGGATGGGGGCGATGGTTCTGGCGGCGAACACGATTTTGCTCAATTTTCAAAGCATCATGGCCTACGCTCTGGACGGCTTCGCCCACGCCGCCGAGGCGCTGAGCGGCCTGTTCGTCGGCGCCCGCGACCGTACCCGTTTTCGCCGCGCGGTGAAGGTTTCCAGCCTGTGGGCGTTCGCCTTCGCCCTCGTCTTTTCCGCCTTTTACGCCGTCATGGGGCCGTCTCTGATCGCCTTGATGAGCACCGACGCCCAGGTTCGCGAAACGGCGGGACGGTATCTGCCCTGGCTCGCGGCGTCGCCTCTGATTTCGGTGTGGAGCTTTCAGTTGGACGGCATCTTCATCGGCGCGACCCGGACCCGCGCGTTGCGCAACGCGATGGTCGCCTCGGTCATCGTGTACGCCGCCTGCGTGTTCTATTTCATGGACATGCTGGGCAATCACGGCCTGTGGTTGGCGTTCATGGTGCTGATGGTGTTGCGCGCCGTCACCTTGCTGATCCCCTATCCGGCGTTGGTGCGTTCGATATCTCCTTGACGGACAGCCCCCGCATGCATGCTCATGACCACACCCTCCAGACGAAAGGTTCCCAATGCCCGACACGCCGCCCTTTCACCTCGCCTTTCCGGTTCACGACCTCGATCTGGCCCGCCGTTTTTATGTCGGCGTCCTGGGTTGCGGCGTCGGTCGCGAGAACAGCCATTGGATCGATTTCGATTTCTGGGGCCATCAGGTCGTCGCCCATCTGACCGAAGGCGGCCCCGGGGACGTGGCGGAAAATCCGGTGGACGGCCACCAGGTGCCGTCGCGGCACTTCGGCGTCGTCCTCGGCTGGGACGACTGGCATCGCTTGGCCGACAAACTAAAGGCCGCCGAACTGACCTTCATCGTCGCCCCTTATATTCGCTTTCAAGGCAAGGTCGGCGAACAGGCGACGATGTTCGTGCGCGACCCCAGCGGCAACGCCCTGGAATTCAAAAGCTTTAAAAACGGCGACCAGATGTTCGCCAAATAATATCGTACCCCCGTCCACTAGGGTCAGGACACAACCGCGCCGTCCGGGGTGAAGACGCCGCGCGCATCCTCGACCTCGATCGCCCAGACGTCGGGGTCGATGTCCCGTTCGCGGCGGATGTAGTCGTCGCAGGCCATTTCCTGGGCGCGGGCGTCATCGCCCGCCTTATCGCCGCCCGCGACCGCCATCCACGCCGCCGCCCCCTCCGGGGTGCGCACCTGGGCGTACAGTCGGCAACCGGCGGCGAAGCGGTTATGCTTGACCAGAACCGCGCCGCCATCGACGTCGCCCTTGGCGATCACCATCACCGGCACGCCCTGCGCTTCGTAACGGCGGATCATCGCCGCCACCCATATTTCCGTTTTCAGCCGCGCCGACATACTCTCTTTTCCCCGTGGGCGTTCTCGCGCACTGTGTATATACCGCTTTACGCGCCCTCATGAGGAATTTTAAGCCCATGTTCCAGATCGACAAAACACTCGAAGCCGATAGCGTTCCCGTCGCCACGCTGGCGCTGTGCCGGGTGCGGCTGATCCGCGACGCGGCCTATCCCTGGCTGATCCTGGTCCCCGCGCGCGCGCGGATGCGCGATATCGACGACCTCGCGCCCGCCGACCAAGGCCTGCTGACGGCCGAAATCTCCCTGGCGTCGCGGACCCTCAAGGCGCTGTTCGTCCCCGACAAAATCAACGTCGCCGCCCTGGGCAACGTGGTCGAACAGCTGCACGTCCACGTCATCGCCCGCTTCAAGAACGATGCCGCTTGGCCGCGCCCGGTTTGGGGGGTCGCGCCAATGCGCGATGACGACACGCTTCACGAAAAACGCCGGCGCGCCCTACAGACCGCGTTCGCCCGTCACGGCGATAAAGATTCCCCTTAAGAGGGCAGGACCGGCGGCCCGAATCGATGCGAAAAGAAGTCTTTCGAACGCCATGGCGCCACCACCTTCGGTGGAATTTATTGTTTATTCTTAAAGAATTAAAAATATTGGTATTACCGCCAACGTTCGGCAGCGCATGACCGAAGCATCCACCGGAGACAAAAAATCCCCCCAATAACAAAGGGCAATACCCTATATCTGAGATTTTTCTAATTTATACTTTCGTTATATATGTAAAATGCATTATGTAATGCACCGTGGTCGTTCTTCCATATTCGTGAGATAACGAATGGGAAAATCGACCGTCGGGGGAGTCATAATAATATCCGATGGGGGACGGGAGGAATCGCGGAACAGCACACCACTCGATCATACCGCGTGCGCACCCACGGAGCCTCCGGGCGAAAGCGTGCCGCGCCGGCGGATTCATCCGAAGCCCGCGCGATTCCCATCATGCAGGTTTTTTTACGGTGAAATGGGCGAAAACGCCCGTTGGAGACATTTTTGATGACTGAAGCGGGAAAACCGAAAACCGGCGGTTTTATCTTCGAGGACGCGCACGCCCACGATGACGACGTCGATCTGTCGCCGACCCTGGGCGACGAGGTTAAATACACCACCTGCTATATGTGCGCCTGTCGCTGCGGCATCAAGGTCTACCTCCAGGACGGCAAGGTGCGCTACATCCAGGGCAACCGCGACCATCCGATCAACAAGGGCGTGCTATGCGGCAAGGGATCGTCGGGAATCATGCAGCACTATTCCCCGGCGCGCTTGCAAAAGCCGCTCAAACGCGTCGGTCCGCGCGGCAGCGGCGAGTTCGAGGAAATCGAGTGGGACGAAGCCCTTGAGATCGCCACCCAACGTCTCAAGCACATCCGCGAAACCGATCCGAAAAAACTGGCGTTCTTCACCGGGCGCGACCAATCGCAAGCCACCACCGGATGGTGGGCGTCCATGTTCGGCACCCCCAACTACGCCGCCCACGGCGGATTTTGCTCGGTCAACATGGCCGCCGCCGGGCTGTATTCGATCGGCGGCGCGTTTTGGGAATTCGGCGAGCCCGATTGGGAGCACACCAAATACTTCATGATGTTCGGCGTCGCCGAGGATCACGATTCCAATCCGATCAAGATCGGCCTCGGCAAGATTAAGGAAAACGGCGCCAAGTTCGTCTCCATCAATCCGGTGCGCACCGGCTATTCGGCGATCGCCGACGAATGGGTCGGCATCCGCCCGGGGACCGATGGGCTGTTCGTGATGGCGCTGATGCACGAACTGCTCAAGGCGGGCAAGGTCGATATCCCCTATTTGTTGCGCTACACCAACGCGCCGTGGCTGGTGATTCAGGACCCCGGCGCGCCCGATCACGGCATGTTCGCGCGCGACGGCGACGGCCATCCCTTGGTGTGGAACATCAAGGACGAAAAGCTCACCGACGCCAACCGCATCGACATCGCCCCCGCCATGAGCGGCGAATATCCCCTTCCCGACGGCCGCAGCGCGGTGCCCGCGTTCCAATTGATGGCCGAACGCTACATGGACGACGCCTACGCCCCCGAAGCCGTGGCCGAGGCCACCGGCCTCGCCGCACAAGATATCAAGCGCATCGCCGCCGAACTGGCGCACGTCGCCTTCGAACAAGAAATCGAATTGGACATCGCATGGATCGACTGGGCCGGGCGCAAGCACCCAAAAATGATCGGCCGACCGGTCTCGATGCACGCGATGCGCGGAATTTCCGCCCACTCCAACGGTTTTCACACCTGCCGCGCCATCCATATTCTACAAATGTTGCTGGGTAGCATCGAGGTCCCCGGCGGCTTTCGCATCAAGGCGCCTTTTCCCAAACCGATCCCACCGACCAACAAGCCGACCGGCAAGCCCGATCACGTCGCCCCGGGAACCCATCTTCCGGGGATGGCGCTCGGCTTTCCGACCTCGCCCGAGGACCTGTTGCTCGACGACGACGGCAAACCGGTGCGCCTGGACAAGGCCTATAGCTGGGACTTCCCGCTGGCCAGTCACGGTTTGATGCACATGGTCATCCACAACGCCTGGGCAGGCGATCCCTACCCCATCGATACCCTAATGCTGTTCATGGCCAATATGAGCTGGAATTCGTCGATGAACACCTCGAAAGTGATCGAGATGTTGACGGACAAGGGCGAAGACGGCGAATACAAAATCCCCAACATCATTTATTCCGACGCCTATTATTCGGAAATGGTGCCCTACGCCGACCTGGTGCTGCCCGACACCACCTATCTGGAACGCTTCGACTGTATTTCCATGCTCGACCGGCCGATTTCCTCGGCCGAGAGCGCCGGGGATGCTATTCGCTATCCCGTGGTCCAACCCGACCGCGACGTGCGCGGCTTCCAAGAGGTCCTGCTCGACCTCGGCGCGCGGCTGCACTTGCCCGGCCTGGTGAACGACGACGGCACACCCAAGTATCCCGGAGGATATGCCGATTACATCGTCAATCACGAACGCCAACCGGGAATTGGGCTGCTCTCGGGCTGGCGCGGACAAAGCGCGACCGGCAATAAGTGCAAAGGACCGCCCAATCCCGACCAGATCAAGGAATACATCGCTCACGGCAGTTTCTGGCAGCACGAATTCCTTCTCGAACACACCTACTATAAAATGGCCAACAAAGGATATCTGGAGTGGGCCCACGACATGGGCTGCGTGACCTCGAAGGAACAGATCATCTTCAACTTGTATTCCGAAATCTTGCAAAGCTTCCGCCTGGCCGGGGAAGGCCACGGTAAAATCCAACCGCCCGAGGACAAACGCGAACGCATCAAACTCTATTTCGACCCCCTGCCGATTTGGTATACCCCGATCGAGGAAGAAATGAGCGATACCGCGCGCTATCCCTTCCATGCCCTGACCCAACGCCCGATGCACATGTACCATTCGTGGGGATCGCAGAACGCCTGGCTGCGCCAGATCATCGCCAAGAACCGCCTGTTCATTCATCGCGAGAAAGCCGCCGAGCTGGGCATCGCCGACGACGACTGGGTCTGGGTTTCCTCCGAGCACGGTCGCATCAAGGTGCAGGCCGGGCTGATGGACGGCGTCAACAAGGATACGGTATGGACCTGGAACGCCATCGGCAAGCGCGCCGGGGCCTGGATGCTCAGCGCCGACGCCAACGAATCGAAAGAGGGTTTCCTACTTAACCACCTGATCAGCGAGCTTTTGCCCGAACGGGGCGACGGCTATCGCTATTCCAATTCCGATCCGGTGACCGGCCAGGCGGCTTGGTTCGACGTCCGGGTGCGTATTGAAAAGGCCGCCGCCGCCGAATTTGGCGAAACTTTCCCGCGCTTCGACCCGGTAGACCATCCCAAGGGCATGAAAAAACCCGTCGATATCTCGTTTTACGGCGAGCACTTCCGCAAAGCGAGGGAGAGCAAGTAAGATGACGTCCCTGCCACCCGAAACACAAAAAAAACTCGGCCTCGTCATCGACCTGGACACCTGTGTCGGATGTCACGCCTGCGCCACCAACTGCAAGGAATGGAACACCGGCGGCCATTCCGCCCCGCTGACCGACGTCAACCCCTATAGCCGTGATCCCGACGGGGTATGGTTCAACCGCATCCATAGTTTCGAAATCGATCGCGGCGCGAACGGCGTCGGGATGACGGTCAATTTCCCGCGTTCGTGCCTGCACTGTGAAAAGGCCGCCTGCGTCACCGTATGTCCGACCGGCGCCTCATACAAACGCGCCGAGGACGGCATCGTCCTGGTCAACGACGAAAAATGCATCGGCTGCAAACTGTGCAGTTGGGCATGTCCCTACGGCGCGCGCGAATTCGACGTCACCAAGGGGGTGATGAAAAAATGCACCCTGTGCATCGACCGCATTTATAACGAGAACCTCGATGAAATCGATCGTCAGCCCGCCTGCGTCATCACCTGTCCGGTCGGCGCGCGCCATTTCGGCGACCTCGGCGATCCCGGATCGGAGGTCTCCAAGCTGGTCGTCGCCCGCCATGGCCGCGACCTGATGCCTGAAATGGGCTACAAACCGACCAATAAGTATCTGCCCCCCCGACCGCGCAAGCTCGATCCGGCGTTGCTCGGCGCGCCCTTGGAGCTCAAGCCCCGAAAGACGAAAAAGGGCGAAAAGATTTTGGCCTGGGTAGACAACCTGCTATCGCGATAGGAGAAGCGCACCGATGCATCCCGCATTATCCGTTATATTTTTCACCACGGCGACCGGCGCCGGGTACGGTTTCCTCGCGCTGCTCGGCATTTTCGGGGCCAGCGGACTGCTGCCCTCCGACCGCTGGATGGGGTTGAGCGGCCTGATTGTCGCCCTCGGCCTGATCACCACCGGGCTGCTGTCATCGACCTTCCACCTCGGCCATCCCGAACGGGCGTGGCGGGCGTTCACCCAGTGGCGCTCGTCGTGGCTATCGCGTGAGGGCGTGGCCTCGGTGCTGACCTATATTCCGGCGCTCCTGCTCGGCGTCGGCTGGGTCGTCTTTCAGGATGTCAGCGGATTTTGGGCGGTAATGGGCGTCCTCGCCGCGGTGCTGTCGTGGTTGACGGTGGCGTGCACGGCGATGATCTACCGTTCGCTGCGTCCGATCCACCAATGGCACAACGACTTCACCGTGCCCAGCTATATCGTTCTCAGCCTGATGAGCGGGGCGGTCCTGATGTCGGCCCTGACCAAGCTGTTTTCCATCGACAACGGTTACATCCAAGGCCTGACCGTGATCACTCTGGCGATCGGTTGGGCGCTGAAAAGCGCTTACTGGAACTTCAACAAAAAATCGAAGGGCTTGCCCACCGTCAATTCCGCCATCGGGGTCGATGCCGGACGGGTCAACGTGCTGGAGGCGCCGCATACTTCGGACAACTACTTGCTCAAGGAGATGGGCTTTAAGGTGGCGCGCAAACACGCCGAGAGACTACGTCTTCTCTCCCACGTCATGGGGTTCGCCCTGCCTTTGCTGTTTTCCCTGATCGCCCTGTTCACCACCGGCGCGACGGCGGTGATCGCCAGTGTGCTGGCGTGGGCCTTGTGCTCGCTGGGAATTTTAGTGGAACGTTGGCTGTTTTTCGCCGAGGCGAAGCACTCGGTGACCTTGTATTACGGCGAGCAAACGGTCTAGTGGATCGACTCCGACGTTTCGCTCCCGCGAACCATCGGGCCGACCACTATCTATCTTTTTGTTGCAGTTTGATTTCTTCACACATTTGTGTCCAATTGCATCGGACTCAAATGTTAAACTCAAACCACTAGGGTCAGGACCTCTTAATCTTCCCGAGAAACGCCTCCCCGGACGGAAAAGCCCCCCACCGAACCGTGCCGCCGAACCATGAACGGAGCTTACATGCGTGAAACGTCATCCGCCGCCGTCCGCCGGGGGGGGATCCTTCTTGCCTGCGCGATTTTTCTGTGGGGGATGAACTGGCCGATTATGAAAATCGGCATCGGCTATATTCATCCGCTATGGTTCGCCGCGATCCGGGTCCTGCTGGGGGCGCTCACCCTTTTTACCTTTCTCGCTTTTCGCGGTGGAAACATTCTGCCAAATCGGCGTGAACTACCGATTTTACTGAGCGTCGGCGGCTTGCAAATCGGACTCGGCATGGCCTTGATCCACAGTGCGCTGCTGTATGTCGATGCGGGAAGATCGGCGATCATCGCCTATACCATGGCGCTGTGGGCGGCCCCCATGGCCGCCTGGGCCCTTGGGGAAAAATTAACCGTGGCCAAGGGGGCCGGATTGCTCATGGGGATCGTGGGGTTGCTGTTTCTGCTCAACCCGCTGACGTTTCCATGGGGCTGGAACACGGCGACGCTGGGCAACGTCCTGCTGCTTCTGGCCGCCGTTTCGTGGGCTATCGCCATCGTCCATGTGCGCGCCCACACATGGATACGCGGGCACCTGCAACTGTTGCCCTGGCAACTTTTGCTTGGCGGCGTTTTGATCTCCATCACCGCCCTGACCTTGGACGGCCCGCCGCACATTACGCCGTCGTGGACCTTGGGGGCGATTTTACTGTTTAACGGCCCACTGGCCACGGCGTTGGCGTTTTGGGCGTTTCTCGCCGCGGCGCGCGCGCTGACATCGAACGCCACGGCGATGGGATCGCTGGCGGTGCCGGTGGTCGGCTTCGCCGCGTCGCACCTGTTGCTGGGCGAACCGTTGAGCGCTTCGACCCTGGGCGGATTGGGTTTCATCGTCGGTGGCATTTTCCTCGCCACCATCGGCGGATTCAAGCGGCGGCGGACTTAATGACTTAATCCACGACGCGACGGCCCCCCCAAAAAAACAAAGGCCCTTGGGCGCTGGGCGTCCGGGGCCTTTGTTCGACGGCGCGCATCAAGGGCGAACTGCGCGCCGTCATCGTCTTTCATCGTTGCGCCGCGCGCTTAACGCACCAGCACGGAGTCCAAATCACCGAAGTCGAGCCCCCGAATGTCCGCTTTCGCCGCGAGAACTTGCACATACTGCGCTGCGCCGCGCCGCCAACTGGCCTCACTCAAGTACGATGCTATTCGTTCCCTGACGGCGTCGAAAGGCAACGTTTTCCCTTCGTCTTTGCGTTCGAGGCGCAGGACATGGACGCCAAAGCGGCTTTTCAGCGGCTCCGGGTACAGCTCTCCCGCCTCAAGACTCAGCAACGCCTTTTCGAACTCCGGCGCGGTATCTCCGTGCGTAATTTGTCCCAGGACACCACCGTCCTTGCCCGACGGACACGCCGATTGGGCGCGCGCCAAACGGGAAAATTCTCCGGGGTCGTCCCGTAAAATATCGAGACACCGCGATGCGTCTTCCTCCGCCTTGCGATAGGCCTCAGGGTCGTCGGGAGACGCCGTAAACAAGATATGCGCCGGTTCGAAGATATCCGCGCCGCGAAACCGCGACAGATTGGCGTGATAAAAGCGCCGACAACTTTCTTCGTCGGGGGTCGGCGTTTTGATTTCCCGTTCCAAAAGAACGCGATAGCGCGCCTCTTCGATATCTTCGTGCTTGCCCGGCGCGATTTCCATGGGAACCGCGGAAATTTCAAGTTTTTCCGCCTCCTGTTTCAAAAGCTCGCGCACGACAAGCGCCCTGGCCGCCGCAAAATATGCGCCATCGGGATCGGGGTCGGGATGGTTTTGCGCCTCGGCGGCAATCGCCTGGGAGGATATACGCACCCCGTTCACGCTAATCGTTTCCACCGCCGGATCGCCTGGGAGAGAAGTTCTCGCCATCGCCCTATTCTCCCGCTTGGGGGACGCCCCTTTTACGGGTACGCACGATTTGATAGCCCGGCCGCCAAAGATAACGCACCGGCGCGCTTAAGATGTGCACCAAACGCGTGAAAGGGAAGAGCAGGAAAATCGTCAGACCAAGGATAATATGCAGTTTGAAGATTATGTTGACGTCGGCGATGTGATCGGCGGCGGAACGGAACGTTAAAATATGTTGCGCCCAGATCATTAACTTGGTCATCTCCTCGCCGTCCAGATGCTGCGCCGAAACTGCGATCGTGCTCAAACCTAGCACCAATTGGAGCAATAAAATCAATATAATGGCGGTGTCGGCAAAAGAAGATGTCGCCTTTATTCTAGGATCGTTCAGGCGCCGGTGCGCCAACATCCCGCCGCCGATCAACGCCAGCACTCCGGCGACTCCGCCCACGCTCATCGCCAAGATTTGCTTCGCCTCGTGGCTGATTCCCAGGGCGCTAATCAGGGCGAGCGGGGTTAATAGACCGAACAGATGGCCGAAGAAAATGGTCAACACGCCGATGTGGAACAAAACCGAACCCACCATCAACTGCTTGCGACGCAACAGTTGGCTGGAGCTGGATTTCCATGTGTACGGTTCGCGGTCGTAGCGGATGATCGAACCCACGGCAAGAACCGACAGGGCGATGTAGGGGTAAATCCCAAAAAAGAAAGTGTTCATATCGAGAAGCCTCCTTAACGCCCGGCAGGGGCGGACGCGGGGGGAATAGGACGTTCGTTACGAGATGAGGGTGACGGCGCGGCCATCTCGCTCAACATATCGCGGGCGACGGGGCAACCTTGCTCGGCGTCGGGACCGAAAGTCACGGCGCTCTCCTCCCAAACTTTATCGAGCGCCGCGAGATCGCCCGGATCGTCGTCCTCGCCATCCAGCAAAGCCGCGACGGCGGGGGCGTCGTCCTCGGCCCCGGCCAGGAACACCAGGGCGTTGAAAACGTCGCCATAACCGCTTTTTCGTTTTTCCAGACGGACCTTGAGGGCCGCCAGAACGTGCCCCGCCTCGCCCAAAAGTCGGGCGGCTTCCGGCTTCTCCAACGTCGCCAGGAACTCAAGGAAGAGCGGCAAGTAATCCGGAAGCTCTTTCGCGCTTGGCGTCAGGCCGTGTTCTTCGTAAGTGCGCAAAAGATCGATCATCGCCTGTCCGCGTTCACGGCTTTCGCCGTGCACGTGCTCGAACAAGTTCAACGACAACGAACGGGTGCGATCGAAAAGCCAGACATAGCGTTCCTGGAGTTCGTAGAGGTCGCTGGACGCCGTCTCTCGAATAAACGTCTCCAAGGGTTCAAGATAGGCGCTCGGCAGTAATTTTTCCCGCCTTAGGACCTCGGAGAACGGGGCTATCGCGTCCAAAAGGTCCTTTTGAGGATACGACAACAGCGCCGATAAAACCTTATACGTGTCGATCATTCCGCGGCCTCCCCTGGGGATAAAGCCTCGGTCGGCGCGGTGAATTTCTTTTTCTTGGCGCCGAACAATCCCTTGTCGTTCATTCCCGTCGAACATCCGTTACCGGCGCTAAACCCGCAGCCGCCGCGGATGTCGTAGGCATCCTCGGCTTCTTCGCGGTGCGCGGTGGGGATGACGAAGCGATCCTCGTAATTGGCGATCGACATCAACTGGAACATCTCTTCGATTTGAAGCGCGCTTAGGCCGACCCGCGCCGCGATATCCTCGTCGATTACGCCGTCAACGGTCTTGGCGCGCATGTAGCCACGCATGGCGAGCATTTTCTCCAACGCCTCGGCGACCGGCTTTTCATCCCCCGCGGTAAGCATGTTGGCCAAATACCGCACCGGAATGCGCAAGGAACGCACATCGGGCATCTCCCCGTCATGGCCGATTAGGCCCGCTTCCGCCGCCGCTTGGATCGGCGACAATGGAGGGATATACCACACCATCGGCAGGGTGCGGTACTCGGGGTGCAAGGGGAAGGCGATTTTCCATTCCATCGCCATCTTCCATATCGGCGAGTTTTGCGCGCCTTTAATCCAATCCTCGTTGATCCCTTCGGCGCGCGCCGCCGCGATGACCTCGGGATCGTTGGGGTCGAGGAAGATATCGAGTTGGCTTTGATAAAGGTCTTTTTCATCGAGCGTCGAGGCGGCGTCGGAAATTTTGTCGGCGTCGTAAAGTAGAACGCCCAAATAGCGAATGCGCCCGACGCAGGTTTCCGAACACACCGTGGGCTGGCCCGATTCGATGCGCGGATAGCAAAAAATGCACTTTTCCGATTTTCCGGTTTGCCAGTTGTAATAGATTTTCTTGTACGGACAGCCCGAAACGCACATCCGCCAGCCTCGGCACTTGTCCTGATCGATCAGGACGATGCCGTCTTCTTCCCGCTTATAGATCGAGCCGGACGGACACGATGCGACGCACGCCGGGTTCAGGCAATGTTCGCAAAGCCGAGGCAGATACATCATGAAGGTATTTTCGAATTCGCCGTAGATTTGCTTTTCGATCCCGTCGAAATTGTAATCTTTCGAGCGTTTGGAAAATTCGCCGCCCAGGATTTCCTCCCAGTTGGGTCCCCATTCGATTTTTTCCATGCGCGCGCCGGTCAGTTTCGAACGCGGTCGGGCGGTGGGAAACGCCGTCATTTCCGGGGCGTTTTGCAAGTGCCCGTAATCGAAATCGAACGGTTCGTAGTAATCGTCGATCTCGGGCAAGTCGGGGTTGGCGAAAATGTTCGCCAAAACCCGCCAACGGGCCCCAATTTTCGGGTGCAATTTTCCCGCCTTGGTGCGGGTCCAGCCGCCGTTCCAGCGCTTCTGGTTCTCCCAATCCTTAGGAAAGCCGATCCCCGGCTTGGTCTCGACATTGTTGAACCAGGCGTATTCGACGCCGTCGCGGCTGGTCCAGACGTTCTTGCAGGTCACCGAACAGGTATGGCACCCGATGCATTTGTCCAGGTTCAGCACCATGGCGATTTGTGCGCGAACTTTCATTGTGCGGCCTCCTTTTCGGCGCCTGCCGGGCGATCGAGCCAATCGACCTTATCCAGCTTGCGGACGATGACGAATTCATCGCGATTCGAACCGACGGTTCCGTGGTAATTGAAGCCGTAGGACAACTGGGCGTACCCGCCGATCATGTGCGTCGGCTTTAAAACGGTGCGGGTGACCGAATTGTGGATGCCGCCGCGCTCGCCGGTGATCGCAGAGCCCGGAACGTTGACGATTTTTTCCTGAGCGTGATACATGAACACCGTGCCGTCCTTGATCCGTTGCGACACCACCGCGCGGGCGACGAGCGCGCCGTTGGCGTTGTAGGCCTCGATCCAGTCGTTATCGGCGATGCCCACGCTGGCGGCGTCGGTTTCCGATATCCAGACTACGGGTCCGCCCCGATTGAGGGTGAGCATCAACAGGTTGTCGGAATACGTCGAATGAATGCCCCATTTTTGGTGCGGGGTAATGAAATTCAGCACGATCTGCCGCGAGTTCCCTCCTTTGGAGAGAATTTTCGGCCGGATCGTTTTCAGATCGACCGGCGGGCGATAGACGCAAAATCCTTCGCCGAACGCGCGCATCCACAAATGATCTTGATAAAGCTGCTGGCGTCCGCTCAAGGTGCGCCACGGGATCAGTTCGTGCACGTTGGTATAGCCCGCGTTATAGCAAACGGTCTCGCTTTCGATCCCCGACCATGTGGGCGAGGATATAATTTTTCGTGGTTGCGCGGCGACGTCGCGAAAGCGAATTTTCTCGTCTTCCTTGGCGCGCGCCAAGTGCGCATGCTCGCGTCCGGTATTTTCCGACAGCGCGTCCCACGCCTTGACCGCGACCTCGCCGTTGGTCTCCGGGGCGAGCATCAAGATCACCTCGGTGGCGTCGATATCTTCTTCGATCTTCGCCAAGCCCCGGCTCACGCCTTCTTCGGTGACGACCCCGTTGAGGGCTTTGAGTTCTTCGATCTCGTGTTTGGTGTCCCAGGAAATGCCCTTGCCGCCGTTGCCCAACTTTTCCATCAGCGGGCCGACGGAACTGTATTTCTTGGCGAGGTTGGGATAATCCCGCTCGACCACCGCGATTTGAGGCATGGTGCGGCCGGGAACCGGATCGCATTCGCCGCGTTTCCAATCCTTGACGTCCATCGCCTGGGCGATTTCTCCCGGAGTATCGTGCAAAACGGGCGTCAGGACCACATCTTGTTCGACGCCCAAAACCTCGGAAGAGACATCGGAAAATTTCTCGGCGATGGTCTTGAAGATTTGCCAATCCGAGCGCGATTCCCATGCCGGATCGACCGCCGCCTGAAGCGGATGGATAAACGGGTGCATGTCCGAGGTATTGAGATCGTTTTTCTCGTACCACGTCGCCGTCGGCAGGACGATGTCGGAATACACCGCCGTTGTGGACATGCGGAAATCCAGGGTCACCAGCAGGTCGAGCTTGCCCTCCGGAGCTTGCTCGCGCCAAACCGCCTCTTGCGGTTTAACGCCGCCTTCCTCGCCCAGGTCCTGGCCCAGAACGCCGTGTTGAGCGCCCAGCAAATGTTTCAGGAAATACTCGTGCCCCTTGCCCGACGAACCCAACAGGTTGGACCGCCAAACAAACAAGTTACGCGGCCAGTTGATCGGATTGTCGGGATCTTCGCACGACATTTTCAAGTCGCCCGATTTCAGTTTGCCCACGACATAATCCTTGACGTCCACGCCCTCGCTTTCGGCTTCTCTGGCGATGTCCAGCGGATTGGTTTCCAACTGCGGGGCGGACGGTAGCCAGCCCATGCGCTCGGCGCGGATGTTATAGTCGATCAAAGAACCGTCCCACGGCCCTTCGGGCGCCGTCGGCGAGATGATTTCGTCAATACCAAGCTGCTCGTAGCGCCATTGGTCGGTGTGGGCGTACCACGCCGAGGTGGCGTTCATCTGGCGCGGCGGGCGCGACCAGTCGAGGGCGAAGGCCAGGGGCTGCCATCCGGTCTGCGGGCGCAGCTTTTCCTGCCCGACGTAGTGGCTCCACCCGCCGCCCGATTTACCGATGCACCCGCACATCACCAGCATGTTGATGATGCCACGGTAATTCATATCCATGTGGTACCAGTGGTTCAATCCCGCCCCCAGGATCACCATGGACTTGCCTTCGGTTTTTTCCGCGTTGAGGGCGAATTCCCGCGCCACGGTCACGATCGATTGCGCCGGCACGCCGGTAATTCGCTCCGCCCATGCCGGCGTGTAGGGAATATCCTCGTCGAACGACTTGGCCGCCCAATCGCCGCCGAGACCGCGATCCAAGCCGTAGTTGGCGCAGAACAGGTCGAACACGGTGGCGACGAGCATGTCACCTTCCTTGCCCGTTATCCGTTTCGCCGGAACATTACGGGGTAAGACACTGGGGTGATCGGTCCCCTCGAAGTGATCGTGTTCACGATTGCCGAAATAAGGGAAGGCGACGGCGACCACCTGGTCGTGATCGTCTTTGTCGATCAAGGTCTTCTTCAGGCTGATATCCCTGCCGGAGGAATCCCTTTCCTCAAGGTTCCATTTTCCTTTTTCGCCCCAACGGAAGCCGACCGAACCCACCGGCGCCACCAAATCGCCGCTTAAGGCATCGACGGCGACGGTTTTCCATTCCGGGTTGTTGGCCTCGCCCAGGTCGCCTTGGAGATCGGCGGCGCGAACAATCCGTTCGGGGATCAGCGCGCCGTCCTTCTCGACCAGGCGCACCAGCATCGTCATGTCGGTATACTTGCGGCAATAATCCTCGAAATACGCGACTTGGCGATCGAGATGGAACTCCCGCAAAATAACGTGGCCCAGCGCCATCGCCAGGGCGCTGTCGGTGCCTTGCTTGGGGTGCAGCCACAGATCGGAGAATTTCGCGGCTTCGGAATAGTCGGGCGTGACCACCACCGATTTCGTGCCCCGGTAACGCGCCTCGGAATAAAAATGCGCGTCGGGGGTGCGGGTTTGCGGAACGTTGGAGCCCCACAAAATCAAAAATCCGGCGTTGTACCAATCCGCCGATTCGGGCACATCGGTCTGCTCGCCCCAGGTCTGCGGACTGGACGGCGGCAGATCGCAGTACCAGTCGTAGAAGCTCATGCACACGCCACCCAACAGCGACAGGTATCGCGCGCCGGCGGCATAGGAAATCATCGACATCGCCGGGATCGGCGAAAACCCGAAAACCCGGTCCGGCCCGTACGTTTTTGCGGTATAGGCGTTGGCCGCGGCGATAATTTCCGCCGCTTCATCCCAGGTGGCGCGGACGAAACCGCCGTTGCCGCGCGCCTGAACGTACTCCGCGCGCAGGATCGGATCGTCCTGCAACGTCTTCCACGCCGCCACCGGGGCGTGCTTGGAACGCAGCCTCCGATAGGCCTTCAGGAGTTTCGCGCGCACCATCGGATACTTGGCGCGATTGCCCGAGTAGAGATACCAACTGTAGCTGGCCCCGCGCCCGCAACCTCGCGGTTCGTGGTTGGGCATGTCCGGACGGGTGCGCGGGTAGTCGGTCTGTTGGGTTTCCCAGGTGACTATTCCGCTTTTGACGTAAATCTTCCAACTGCACGAGCCGGTGCAATTCACACCGTGGGTGGAGCGCACGATTTTATCGTGACGCCAACGCCCCCGGTAGGCCTCTTCCCAGGAGCGGTCCTCGCCGGTGGTTTCGCCGTGTCCCGCGGAGAACGTCTCCGTTTTCTTGGATGTGAAGAAATTTAGTCTATCGAGCAAAAGGCTCATGTTCTAACTCCAGTTTGGCCGGCTTGCGTGGCGGATTCCAAGGGCGTGCGCCCGCGTTCGATATCGTACAGAAGTCCCCCCGGGCGCGAATAAATCCACCAGGTCACCACGGCGCAAATCACGTAAAACCCCATGAAAGCCCACAGCGCGGCGGACGGCCCGCCGGTCAGGGAAATTGAAGTGCCGTAGCCCTTCGGGATAAAGAACGCGCCGTACGCCGCGATCGCCGAACTGAAGGCGATGATCGCCGCCGATTCTCTCTCGGCGTGCTTGCGCTGCTGATCGGCCCCCAAAGTCGGCATCAGGCGGGATATCTCGCGCCCCATGATGATTGGGATCATCTGGAAGGTCGATGCGTTGCCCACGCCGGTGGCGAAAAACAGCACCAGGAACATCGCGAAGAAGCCCCAAAATGCCCCCGGTTGTTCCTTAATCGACAGGAAAAACAGGACCCCGCCGACCGCGACGATCATGCTGAGAAATGTCCAAAAGGTTACCCGGGCGCCGCCCCAACGGTCGGAAACCCACCCCGTGGCGGCGCGCGACAATGCGCCGACCAAGGGACCGAGAAAGGCGTACTTCAGCACGTTAACGTCGGGAAACTGCAACTTCGCCAACAGGGGAAAGCCCGCCGAGTACCCGATGAAACTGCCGAACGTTCCCGTATAGAGCAGGCACATGACCCAGTTGTGTTTGCGCTGAAAAATGACGGCCTGTTCCTTAAAGGACGCCTTGGCCGAGGAGATGTCGTTCATCCCCAACCACGCGGCGACGGTCGCCACGATCAAAAACGGCACCCAGATGAACCCCGCGTTTTGCAGCCACAGTTGCTCCCCTCCCGACAGCGTCACGGGTTTGCCCCCAATCGCGCCGAAAACACTGGTGGTGATCGCCAACGGCACCAAGAACTGCATCACACTGACGCCCAGATTGCCCAATCCGGCGTTCAACGCCAACGCATTGCCCTTTTGCGCCTTGGGAAAGAAGAAGCTGATATTGGCCATCGACGAAGCGAAGTTTCCGCCGCCAAAACCGCACAACAACGCCAGCACCAGAAAGATCAAATATGGTGTGTCCGGATTTTGCACCGCATAGCCGATCCCCAGCGCCGGGATCAGCAGCGAGGCCGTGGAAATCGTGGTCCACAACCGCCCGCCGAAGATCGGCACCATGAAGCTGTAAAAAATCCGCATCGTCGCCCCCGACAGCCCCGGTAGGGCGGCCAACCAGAACAACTGGTTCGTGGTATAGGCGAAGCCCATCGCCGGCAACTTGGCGACTACGACCGACCACACCAGCCAAACCGAAAAGGCCAGCAGTAAGCACGGAATGGAGATCCACAAGTTGCGCTGAGCGATGGCGCGACCCTTCTTCTCCCAGAAACCGACGTCTTCGGGGTGCCATTCTTCGAGGACATGCGCTTTTTTACCGTGCACCTTGGGATCGTGGCGCGCGCTCAATTCCGGGAAATCGGGCAGGTCATCCAGGGCGACTTGGGTATTCTCGCGTTCCATCGTCCGGATCGAAAAGTGCATCCACAGCAAGGAAACCAGAACGATGCCGAACAGTAAGGCGAAACTACTGGTCCACACTCCGCTCAAATCGAGGAGAACACCGAACGCGATCGGTAGAACAAAACCGCCCAAACCGCCGATCATGCCGACCAAACCGCCGACCGCCCCGACGTGATCGGGATAGTAATCGGGGATATGCTTGTACACCGCCGCCTTACCCAGCGACATGAAAAAGCCTAAGACGAAGACCGTCAAAACAAAAGGCGTCAGCCCCATTTGGGTGGAAAAATGGATCGGCCCGCGAATACCGTGCACGATGTAATCCACCTTCGGGTACGCCAGCATGAACAGGCAAACCAACGAAAAACCGAACGCCCAATACATTACGGTGCGCGCCCCACGCTGATCGGACAAGTGCCCGCCATAAGCGCGAAAGATACTGGCGGGGATCGAAAAGAAGGCCGCCAAAACACCGGCGGTGCGAATATCCAAGCCGTAGACGCCGATCAAATAGCGCGGCAGCCACAACGACAACGCCACGAAGCCGCCGAATACGAAGAAGTAATACAACGAGAAGCGCCAGACTTGCTGGTTCTTCAATGGGGCGAACTGTTCGGCGAGCGACACCGGTTTTTCATGATGGGCACGCTGGGCGACGTGTTCGGGATCGTCCTTGGCGAACACGTAAAACAGAACCGCGATGGCCACCAAAACCAGGGCGTAAATCCGCGCCGTTCCCTGCCAGCCATAGGCGACGACTAAAAAAGGAGCGCCGAAGTTGGTCACCGCGGCGCCGACATTGCCGACCCCAAAAATACCCAGCGCCGTGCCTTGACGTTCAGTTTCGTACCAACGTGAAACATAGGCCACGCCAATGATGAACGAACCGCCCGCCAAGCCGAGCCCCAGCGCAGCGAGAAGGAAGACGGGATAGGTATGCACCGACGCCAAAAGCCAGGTCGCGAACGCGGTGGTCAACATCTGGATCGTGAAGATGAGGCGCCCGCCGTAACGCTCGGTCAAGACGCCGAGAAATATTCGGCTGACCGATCCGGTCAGGACCGGCGTTGCCACCAGTAGGCCGAATTGAGTTTCCGACAGACCCAGATCTTGTTTAATCCGTACGCCGATGATCGAAAAAATCGTCCACACGGCGAAGCAGACCGCGAATGAAAATGTGCTTAATGACAACGCCCGGCGTTGCAACGCTGGGGTCACGCCCGTCAACCTATGCAAAATCGTCGCCTCCAATTGTGCTCGAAGAGCTTGGGTTAGCTTGAAGAGATAAAGCTAGGGAGTCCAGCGTCCTTTCGTAATTGACTTAAATCAATTTATCCAAACAAGCCCTTAAAAATAAAAGGTTAAATGATAAATTTAATTTTCCAAAAAAAGAACAATCAACTGAACCGCCAGACAACCGCAGGATCGTTATGAATAATTTTCAATTTCATGTTTGATATTTATCAATTCTTGGTGCATGAAAATAAGAGTCCCTACGGAAAAAGTGGAAATCCGGCCTTCGGCCATATGAATGCCTCCCTCGCCCTAAGAAGCAAAAAGACACAACCGCCCGACATCCCAGATATCCCCACCGACGGAGGTCTCATGCGATCCGAAGAACTCACAAAAGTTCGCGCCCTCGATCTTTTTGCCGACATGAAGGAGGAAACCTTCGATGTCATGATGGCGATGGCTTATTTTCAAGCATTCCCTCCGCACCTTCACCTAATTACCGAGGGCGACCCCTCCGATTTTCTGCATGTGGTCGTTGACGGCGCCGTCGAAATGTTCGCCCACGCCAATGACCGGGAAACGACGATTTACGTGGTTCGACCCTATTCGACCTTCATCCTCGCCGCATCCGCCCTCGACGCCCCCTACCTGATGTCCGCGCGCACCATCGAAAAATCGCATATCCTTATGATTCCCTCCGTCGATGTGCGCGCCGCCATGCACGCTTGCACGGCGTTTTCTCACGCCATCATGGCCGAACTGGCCAGTTGTTATCGCGGCGTCATCAAGAACACCAAGAACCTGAAGCTGCGCAACGCGACCGAGCGGCTCGCCAACTATTTGTTGTACTGCAATGAAACCCAGGGCGGCCATGGCGTCGTCACCATCGATATCGAAAAACGCATACTGGCGTCGATACTGGGCATGTCCCCGGAAAACCAATCACGCGCCTTCAGCGCCCTGAAAGGGCATGGCGTCGAGGTTTCCGGAAACAAGGTCCGCCTGACCAATATCGCGCGCCTGAAACGGCTCGCCAAGCCGTCTCCCCTGCTTGACGATCCCGGTTTTTGACACGGTCGGTTTTCCTCGACCGACCGCGCAGCGAATTAACGGCCGACGGCGTAACCTTGCATGAAACGCGGATTGGCCCCCGCCTTCAAAAGATCGCCATCCTTGATCGCACCGGTCATCCGCCCCAAGGTCCAATCGCCGTCAACCTCCAAGTTATGGCCGCGGGCCCGCAGGGCGTCCCGGGTCGCCGCGGGGAAACGCCCCTCGATCACTAGGTGTCCCGGATTGCATTCACGCGGATAGAACGAATTTGGGAAATGGGTGGTGTTGAAGCCGGGCGCGTCGATCGCCTCTTGTAGGTTGAGACCGAAATGGACGTGGCGCAAAAACATATGCAGCGACCATTGGTCCTGCTGATCGCCGCCGGGGGTGCCGAAGGCCATATAGGGGACGCCGTCGCGCAGCGCCAAAGACGGCGTGAGCGTGGTGCGGGGGCGAGCGCCGGGAATCAGGCGGGTCTGCGACGACGGGTCGAGCCAGAACATCTGCGCCCGATTCGATAGGCAAAAACCCAGTTCGGGAATAATCGGCGAGCTTTGCAGCCAGCCCCCGCTGGGCGTGGCGCTGACCATATTTCCCCATCGATCGATGATATCGAAATGACAGGTGTCGCCTCGGGTTCCACCGTCTTCGCTGGGCCGAGGTTCGTCGAAACGCGCGACCGTGGGTTCTCCAATATCGTATTTTCCGCCGCTTTGCGTCGATTGTCCCTTCAGACGCACGATGACCTTGCCGCCATAACCCGCCACCGTTCCCGGTCGAATTTCAAAGGAGGCTTCCTCTCCGATCAGGGCGCGCCGTTGATCGTTGTAGGTGTCGCTTAATAAGACATCCATCGGCACGTCGATAAAATTGGGATCGCCGTAAAAGGCTTCCCGATCGGCGAACGCCAGTTTCGCGCTCTCGGTAACCACATGGACGAAATCCGGCGACAGTTCATCCATCGCGGAAAAATCGATCCCCTTAAGCAACGCCAACTGCTGGAGAAAAACCGGCCCCTGCCCCCACGGCCCGCTCTTGCACACCGTATAACCATGGTAATCGAACGTCACCGGATCTTCGACGGACGCTTCCCATGCGGCGATGTCGGCGCCGTTAAGCAGGCCAAAATGGGCGCGTCCCGAAGTGTCCATAGCCTGGGTCGTTCGGCAGAAACGGTCGATCGCCTCGGCGACGAAGCCTTGCCGCCAGACCTTGCGCGCCGCCTCGATTTGCCCTTCTCGACGAGACGAGGCGTCCTCGGCCTCGCGGACGATACGTGCGTACATGTCGGCCATGGCGCGATTGCGAAACAAAGCCCCCGCCTTGGGGACCCGGCCATCGGGCAAATAAATTTGCGCGGATGTTTTCCAATGATCCTCGAACAATTCCTGAACCGCAGCGATCGTTTTGGGAATATTGGGCGCCATGGGGTAGCCGGCGCGGGCGTAGCCGATAGCGTATTCGAGAATATCGCCAAGACGCATCGTGCCGTAATCGCGCAGCAGTCTTAGCCAGGCGTCGAACGCGCCGGGCACGACGGCGGCGAGGAGGCCGCTGCCGGGCACGACGTCCAGCCCCAAATCGCGATAGGTTTCGATCGTGGCCGCCGCGGGGGCCACGCCCTGACCGCAGATCACTTTGACCGGACCGTCGTTCGGGGCCGCGATTATGGGCGCCTCGCCGCCCGGCCCATTGAGATGCGGTTCCACAACCTGCAGAACGAAGCCGGTCGCCACGGCGGCGTCGAACGCATTGCCGCCGCGTTCCAAAACCGCCATGCCGACCGCCGAAGCCAGCCAGTGCGTCGTCGCGACGACGCCGAAGGTCCCCAGAATTTCGGGGCGGGTGGTAAAGCGCGTCATGTCTTTTTCCTTTTATGTTTTGGTTATCGCATCTCTTCGAAATTTATGTCCATGCGAAAAGTGGGGGGACGCCGGATCTTGACGCGCCGTTCAAAAGCGTGAGCCAGTGACGTGAGCCCTCTTTTTTCCACCATTTTAAAGTGGAGTCCATCACCTAAGAAGGAGATGGAAATGAAGCGTTCCCGTTTCACGGAAGAGCAGATTATTGGGCTTTTACGCGAGCAAGGCGCCGGTCAGAAGACGGCAGACGTTTGCCGCCGCCATGGCGTCAGCGAGGCCACTTTTTATAAATGGAAGTCCAAGTTTGGGGGCATGGAGATTTCCAACGCCAAACGGTTGAAGGCGCTGGAAGCGGAGAACAACCGGCTCAAGAAGCTGTTGGCCGAGGCGATGTTGGACAACGCCATGCTCAAGGACATCAATTCAAAAAAGTGGTGACGCCCGCCGCCAGGCGAAGTGCCGCCGCTCATCTTCAGGGAACCTACGAGGTGAGCGAGCGGCGGGCATGCAGGACACTGGGCGCGGATCGCAGCACAGTCCGCTACCGGTCGGTCAAACCGGACGACGCAGCGCTGCGGGAGCGCCTGCGGTCGTTGTCGGTGGGACGGCGACGGTTCGGCTATCGCCGTCTGCGCATACGGTTATTGAGAGAAGGTCTGCGTATGAACCAGAAGAAGCTGCGTCGCCTGTACCGGGAAGGAGGGTCTGCGGGTGCGCAAACGGAACGGGCGCAAGCGGGCTTTGGACACACCCAGGCGCCTGAAGGGCCGAACCAGCGCTGGTCGCTGAATTTTGCCTCCGACGTCCTGGACGACAGCTACCGTTTCCGCATCTGCGCATCGTCGATGACTTAAAGTAATGCCTGGGGCTGGTGGCCGATACGTCGCTCTCCGGCGCTCGTGTGGCCCGAGAGCTGGATGCCATCATCGGACAGTGCGGCAGGCCGAGGACGGTCGTCAGTGACGACGGCACCGAGTTGACCAGCATGGCGATCCTCAAGTGGTCGCAGGGCCGCCGGGTCGAGTGGCGTTACGTCACGCCGGGGAAACCAACCCAAAACGCCTTCGTCGAGGGCTTCAACGGGCGGCTGCGCGCCAAAAATCTCATTTCTTCACCTGCGCCTTCGCCTTCACCTTCGCGCGGGCCGGGTCGGACAGCACGGTGCGGCGGAGCAAGGAACCGAGCACCGGCTGGCGACGCTTGACCATCACCGTCGTCGGCTTGGCGTCGCGCAACAGGCGGCGGGAGATGTTGCCGGTCCGGATACGCTCGAAAATCGGCTCATCACTCGCGCCGAAAATCATCAAGTCGTGATTTTCGGCCTCTTCGACGATCGTGTTGGCGATGCTTGCGCCTTGAACCAGCTTGGTTTCCAACTTCCCATAAGTAATATTCTCCCGCAGGTCGGCAAACGCATCGTCCCACCCCGCACTTAATGCGTCCTTGCTTTGGACAACATGCAGCAAAGTCACATGCGCGTGTTTCCTGCCCGCGACAACCCGCCCGATATCGCACGCCAGTTCAAGCGCAAGGCGGCTATTCGCCCCGGCGATCACGGGCACCAGAATATTCTCGTGGATTTCTTTTGCGCGCGCGGCGGCGCGCACCAGGGCGATATTCGTCGGGGGATTGGCCAAAAGTTCGTCACTGGTGTGTCCAAACAGGCGACCACGTTTTTTCTCGCCGGTCCACCCCAAGACCGCGATATCGCCTTGGCGTTCGCGCACGATCTCCATCAATGCCGGGCCGACCGCGCGCGAGATCATGATCAGCGTGTGCAGCGGAGTCTTGCGCCGTTTCGCCTCCTCGCTCACCGCCTCGAAATAGCCTTTTGCGGTATCCACCATCTGACGACCCTCGCCAAGGCTAAGCGGGGGCGGCACCTCAAGCATGTTGACCGCCAGAACGCCGCCCTTGCGCGCCTTGGCGAGGGCGGCGGCGAACCAGCCCAAAACCCGGCTCTCACGCCGTTCGCGCACCGCGACCAGGACCGTGTAGTCCTGTCTTCCGACGGCTTCCTCGTGGACGATCGCCTTGGGTTTTTGCGTCGTTTCATGTTTTTCGAAATACATGGTGTAGGCCAACAACCCCAATACGATCCAGATAAACGCCATCCACACCGCGGTCGGGTTATAGGTCACCATGTACAGCACCAACGCCGCGTTCGCCGTCACCGCGATGACCATCGGCAAAGGAAAAAACGGGACCGTGAAGCCGCGCCGAGCGTCGGGATCCTTCTGGCGCAGGGTCATGACCGCCAAATTCACCTGGATGAACATCAGCAAAAACATGATGCCGCCTGCCGTCGCCGCGGTTTCGATCGGCAACGTCAAACCCGCCACCACCATCATCGCCCCGGAGACCACCACCGCGACGTAAGGCGTCGTGAAGCGCGGATGAATACGGGAAAAAGCGGGGGGAAGATTGTGTTCGCGCCCCATCGCAAAGGCCACTCGCGAAGCCGAATACAAGGTCACGTTCAACGCCGACATGGTCGCCGCCAGGCCGCTAATCAACATCAAAGCGCCGCCCGAACCAAAAGGAAATATCTGCCGCGCCACGCTGACGATCGCCAATTCTTTTTGTTGTCCCAGATAGGCGTGCACCGAAATCCCGGGGGGCGTCACGGTGGCCCCGATGGCGACGATCCCCACCAACACGTAGACGGCGACGGCGATGGCGATGGAAATGAAGATGCCGCGCGGGATATTGCGCTTGGGATCGATGATCTCCTCGCCCGACTGGGCAATGATCTCATAGCCTTCGAAGGCGATAAACGTCAGCCCCATGGCGACGAAAACGCCGGAGACGCCATTGGGCATGAAATCGTGCGTGAAGCGGCCCTCCCAGGTCCCGGAGGAAAACATGACGACGACGCCAAACAGCACGAAGGCGCCCAGGATGATAATCTTGGTCACCGTGATGACGTTGCCCATGGCGCCCGCTTCCTTGGCGCCGAAAAAATTGAAGGCGCTGAAGACAAGCAAGACCCCGACCGTGAAAATCGGGCCGATATGCGCGCTTGTCCAGCCGCCCATGGGCAACCCCATCGCCGTCCACGAATCGGCGGCGAAGCCGCCGAAGGCGATGGCGTATAGCGCCCCGGCGACGACGTAGCCGAACCAACTCATCCAGCCGCCGAGAAAGCCGTTCGCCCCGCCCAAGCCTTCCTTGATCCACACATAGCCGCCACCGGCGCGGGGAAAGGCCGAGCCCAATTCGGCATACGCGAACGCCGTCAGCAATGTGACAAAACCGTTGAGCAGAAAGACCACGATCACCGCCGGCCCCGCCTTGCCCGCCGCGATCCCGGTGAGGGCGAAAATTCCAGCCCCGATCATGCCGCCGACGCCCATCATGGTGACGGTGAACGGCCCCAAGGTTCGGCTTAGGCTAACCTCGTGCTCATCCGCCGCGCCACCGTCCGGCACGCCCGACTTTTTCGGTGCATCCGCCATGATTACCCCTCATCAGCATTTGTCGTCGCACAGTCATGGCACGATTTGAGGGCACAATCCAAGGGAGTCTTTAATTCTTCCCGGAACTCCGGGGGAAACGCCCCCTATAACGACGCCGCAGCGCGCGAGGCCTGATCGTAAATTCCCGACATCAGACGCAATAGCGCGGCGGCGTGGGACAACTCGTTTTCTTCCTGGTCGATGGCGCTGAGCGAAGGGATCAGGCAGCGTTCGCGTACGACGCGGTATTCCTCACAGGTTTTTTTCCCCAATGCGGTGGTCGCGTAGTAAATTTCCTTACCCCGCTTTTCGCCGTCGATCAGACCCGCCTTGACTAATTTTTTCAGCGCATAATTGACCGTGTGCTGGTCTTCGATATTGAGCATAAAGCAAATGTCAACCAGGCGTTTTTCGCGATCGCGATGATTGACGTTGTGCACGACGAGGACGTCCAGGGGGCTGAAATCGCGAAACCCCGACGCCGTCATGCACCGCGTCATCCAGCGACTGAAAGCGTTGTAGGCGATAATTAAGCCATACTCGAACTCGCTCATTTGCCAGCCCTCGCCGGACGCCAGATGCTGCGAGGAGACGATGGGTACCGGCGCACCGGAAATTTTATGTTGCTTGTCGCCCGTCATTGGAAAAGTCCTCCCGTTGCCTGTCTGCGCTATCGTACGACCGCCGCGTCACGGCGCCTCGCCATAACCGCCGCCGCCCGGGGTTTCGATCACCACCACGTCGCCCGCCTCGACCGTCACCTGATCGCAAGCGGCCATCTCCCGGCGCGCGCCGCTCTTGCGGATCACCAGATTACGTCCCAACGCGCCGGGCGCGCCGCCCGCCATGCCGTAGGGCGGCACGGTTCTGTGCCCGGACAGGATGGCGACGTCCATCGCCGCCTCGAAACGAAGCCGCCGGACCACGCCGTCGCCGCCCGTATGGCGACCCGCGCCGCCGCTGCCCAGGCGGATGTGAAAATCCTCAAGCACCACCGGGTAACGCAGTTCCAAGATTTCCGGATCGGTTAGGCGCGAATTGGTCATATGGGTGTGTACCGCGTCGGCGCCGTCGAAACTCGGCCCCGCCCCGGCGCCGCCACAAATGGTTTCGTAATATTGGGTGCGCGCGTTGCCGAAGGTCAGGTTGTTCATGGTGCCCTGCGCCGCGCCCATCACGCCCAGCGCGCCGTATAGCGTATCAACCACCGCCTGCGAGGTTTCCACGTTGCCCGCCACCACCGCGGCCGGGTATTCGGGATTGAGCATCGAGCCCTTGGCGACGATGATGTCGAGCGGCTTCAAACAGCCCTCGTTCATCGGGATATCGTCATCGACCAGGGAACGAAAGACATACAACGCCGCCGCCCGGCACACCGACAGCGGCGCGTTGAAGTTGTTGGCCAATTGCTCGGAGGTGCCGCTAAAATCGATCGTCGCCCCGCGCCCCCGCGCATCGACGTCAACGCGCACCCGGATCACGCCGCCGTTGTCCATCGGATAGGTGAAGGATCCCGCCGTCAGGGTGCCGATCACCCGGCGCACCGCTTCCTCGGCGTTGTCCTGAACGTGCGCCATGTAGGCCTGCACCACGTCGAGGCCGAAATGACCGACCATCGCGCCCAACTCGCGCACGCCCTTTTCATTGGCGGCGATTTGGGCGCGCAGATCGGCCAGATTTTGTTCCACGTTGCGCGCCGGATAGGGACCCGACAACAGCACGTCGCGGATTTCATCTTCCAAGAAGCGTCCGGCGCGCACCAGGCGCAAGTTGTCGAGCACGACGCCTTCTTCGTTGATATTCGTGCTGTGGGGCGGCATCGAACCCGGCGTCACGCCACCGATATCGGCATGGTGGCCGCGCGAGGCGACATAAAAGATAATCGCCGCCGACCCCGCGCCGAGGACCGGCGTGATCACCGTTACGTCGGGCAGATGGGTGCCGCCATTGTATGGCGCGTTGACGACGAAAACGTCGCCTTGGTGAATATCGCCATCCCATTTACGCACCACCGAACGCACGCTGTCGCCCATTGAACCCAGGTGGACCGGCATGTGCGGCGCGTTGGCGACCAGATTGCCCGCGGCGTCGAAAATGGCGCAGGAAAAATCGAGCCGTTCCTTGATGTTCACCGAATGGGCGGTATTGGCGAGCACGCTGCCCATTTGTTCGGCGATCGACATATATAGGTTATTGAAAATTTCCAGCATGATCGGGTCGGCCTCGGTGCCGATGGCGTGACGGCGCGGGCGCGCCACGACACGGCGCAGGGCGAGATGCCCGGCGGCGGTAATCTCCGCCTGCCAGCCCGGCTCGACCACGGTGGTGCTGTTTTGATCGACCAGGATCGCAGGCCCCATGATTTTATGACCGGGACGCAGGGCGGGGCCATCGAACACCGGGGTCGCGTGCGCCGCCCCATCGGTGAACATACGCACCGTGGACAGCGGCTCGGGCAAGGGTCCGGGGGTCGAAACGGCCCCTTCGGGTTCGCCGATCGCCTCGGCCCCGCCGGACGCCTCGAGCAAGATTTCGGCGACGGCGACGGCGCGGTCCTCCATCACGAAACCGAACTGGCGGCGATGGCTTTCGGCGAAATCGCGGCGCATCTCGGCCTCGCCGCCCGCCGCCACGCCGATCGCGGTGTCGGTGCCCTGATAGCGCAGGCGCACCGTGCGCGCGGTGACGATGTCCCGGGCGGGCACGCCCTGGCCGATCAGCTCGGCGCGCGCCTCGGCGGCCATGTCGGTGAAAGCTTTTTCGATTTCCTCGATCCGCGAGGGGTCGAGGAGCGCCTCGATCGAGCGTTCCTTGATCACGCTGAGGTCGGCCAGTCCCATGCCATAGGCGGACAGCACGCCGGCGTAGGCGTGAACGAAAATGCTCTCCATCCCCAAGGCGTCGGCGACCAAACAGGCATGCTGGCCACCCGCGCCGCCGAAGCAGCACAGGGTATATTCGGTGACGTCGTAGCCCCGCTGCACCGAAATCTGCTTGACCGCGTTGGCCATGTTGTCCACCGCGATGCGCAGGAAGCCCTCGGCGACGGCCTCGGAGGATTTGCCGGTCTCATCGCCCAAAAGCGCGAATTTCTCGCGCACCACGGCGTCATCGAGGGGGAGTTCGGCGTCGGGACCGAACACGTGGGGGAAAAATTCAGGCTGGATTTTACCCAACATGACATTGCAATCGGTCACGCAGAGCGGCCCGCCGCGTCGGTAACAGGCCGGACCCGGATTGGCCCCCGCCGAATCCGGGCCGACCCGAAACCGTCCACCGTCGTACGCCAGCACCGAGCCGCCGCCCGCCGCCACGGTGTGAATATTCATCATCGGCGCGCGCAACCGCGCGCCGGCGACCTGGGTTTCAAAAACCCGCTCGTAGGCGCCGCTGAAATGGGAAACGTCGGTCGAGGTGCCGCCCATGTCGAAACCGATGATCTTATCGAATCCGGCCATTTTCGCCGTGCGCACCATGCCGACCACGCCCCCCGCCGGACCGGACAGGATGGCGTCCTTGCCCTGGAACCTGTCTGCGGCGGTCAAACCGCCGTTCGATTGCATGAACATCAGGCGCGCGTCGCCGACCTCCGCGGCCACTTTATCGACGTAACGTCGCAGGATCGGGGATAGATAGGCATCGACGACGGCGGTATCGCCGCGCCCGACGAATTTAATCAGCGGACTGGCCTCGTGGGACAAGCTGACCTGGGTGAACCCAACATCGCGGGCGATCGCCCCGGCACGTCGTTCGTGATCGGGGTAGCGGTAGCCGTGCATGAAAACGATGGCGACGGCGCGCAGCCCGTCATCGAAGGCGGCCTGCAAGGCCGTGCGCAGCGCACCTTCGTCGAGCGGGATCAACAGTGCGCCGTCGGCGGCGCGCCGTTCGTCGATTTCGATGACCCGTGCATACAGGGGGGCGGGCAAAATGACATTGCGATCGAAGAGGCGCGGACGGTTTTGATAGCCGATTTTCAGGGCGTCGCCAAAACCCCGCGTCGTCACGAAGGCGACGGCTTCGCCCTTGCGTTCCAGCAGGGCGTTGGTGGCCACCGTGGTGCCCATCTTGATGGCGTCGATGTTTTCGGCGGGTATCGGCTCGGACGCATCCACGCCCAACACGTCGCGGATGCCCTGTAGCGCCGCGTCCGGGTAGCGTTCGGGATTTTCCGACAACAGCTTGTGGGTGCGCATCACGCCATCGCCGCGCCGCGCGACGATATCCGTGAAGGTGCCGCCGCGGTCGATCCAGAACTGCCACTCTTCTTTTGCTCTTGTTCCCCCCTCATGCTCGTTTGGGGTTTTGAGGGGGGGCTGTTCAACTGCCATCGTCGCGACCTTCATCGGTTAAAAATCATACGGCAATCAAACGCTGGCATAACATTGACAAACTGTCAACGTTATGCTTTCGTACTCCACTGGGAGGCAGGGAAAGAAAAACGGGCTTCGGGTTGCGCGCGGGGAAACAGGCGCGCCAAAGAATTTAAATCCGTCGTCGAATATACTGGCCGCCGTCGATTATGCTGGTGTTCGATCCGCTCGTTTACGTTTTGCCCCGCGCTTAAACGTCAACTTTCGAGGATGCATCATCATGAGCAACATCACCAAAAAAACCGCGCCGACCATGGCCGGCGCCGCGTTGGCCACGGCGATTGCCGCGGTCGCGCTTTCGCCGTTGGCCAAGGCCGACACCTGGGACATGCCGACGCCCTACCCGGACAAGACGTTCCACACCCAGAACATCATCGAATTCGCCAAGGACGTCGAAAAAGCGACCCACGGCAAGCTGACCATCAAGGTTCACTCGGCGGGTTCCCTGTTCAAGCACAAGGAAATCAAGAACGCCGTGCGCGGCGGCCAAGTGCCGATCGGCGAATTTTTCCTCGGCCTTCTGGCCAACGAGAACCCGGCCTTCGGGATCGACACCCAGCCCTTTTTGGCGACCGATTACAAACAGGCCGCGGCACTGTGGAAGGCGCAACGCCCGGTGGTCGAAAAGCTGCTCGGAAAGCAGGGCCTGATGGTGCTTTTTTCCGTACCGTGGCCGCCCCAGGGGCTATACACCAAGCACGAAATCAAGACCGTCGCCGACCTCAAGGGTCTGAAGTTCCGCACCTATAACGCCACCTTGGAACGTTTCGCCAAGCTGGTCGGCGCCGCCCCAACCCAGGTTCAGGTACCCGACATTCCCCAGGCGTTCGCCACCGGGCGGGTCGAGGCGATGATCACCTCGCCGTCCACCGGGGCCAACTCGAAGGCGTGGGATTACGTATCGTACTACACCAATATTCAGGCCTGGGTGCCGAAAAACATCGTCGTCGTCAACGCCCGCGCCTTCCACAGACTAAGCAAAGACGAACAGGCGGCGGTAATCAAGGCCGCCCAGGAAGCGCAAACCCGTGGCTGGGCGATGAGCAAGAAGGAAACCGCCGAGAAAACCGCGATCCTGCGTGAAAACGGCATGCATATCATCACCCCGAGCCCCGAATTGATGGCCGGACTGAAGAAAATCGGCGGTGAAATGATGACGCAATGGAAAAAAGACGCCGGCGCACAAGGCGCGGCGATCCTTAACGCCTACAAGCCCTGACGGCCGCGCGGCGGGGGCGCGTCGGCGTCCCTGCCGCGTTTTTTCCACCGGGGAAATATTTCCCCTAAAAAAAAATTAAAAAAATCACCCCACGACAGGAGGCCCGCGTGAGACGATTTCTCGACCGATTGTACCGGGCGTGCGGATGGATCGCCGCCGCCTTCATCGCCGCCATCTGTCTTTTGGTGTCCGCTCAAGTTCTGCTCAATTCGATCGACCGCGTCTCGACGCTGCTGACCGGATCGGCGATCGGGCTGACGATCCCATCTTACGCCGATATCACCGGGTTTTTCCTCGCCGGGGCATCCTTCTTCGCCCTCGCCTTCACCCTCAACGAGGGCGGGCACATCCGGGTATCCCTGGTCGTCCATCAGGTTCCGCCGCGCTTTCGGCGCGCCTTCGAAATTTGGGCCGCCCTCGCCGGCGGCGCGGCGGCGCTTTATTTCACGTGGTACAGCAGCGTGCTGTGTTACCAATCCTATCTCTACGGCGACGTATCCTCGGGCATGGTCGCGGTGCCGCTGTGGCTGCCTCAATCGGTGATGCCGTTGGGCCTGGGGGTGTTGTCGATCGCCCTGCTCGACGCTCTCGTCACCTTGCTCAAGGGCGCGCTTCCGGCCTATGCCCACCCCGCCCAGGCCATCGATACCGACGAGGGCGCGCTGGCGCGCTCCGTCCTCGACGGCGAATAGGGGCGGGCCATGAACGAAGTCGCCATGACCGTCCTGCTTCTCGCCCTGCTTTTCGTCATGTTGGGCAGCGGCATCTGGGTCGCCTTTTCCCTGCTCATCGTCGCGCTGAGCGGCATGGCGCTGTTTTCCAGCGCGCCGCTGGGCGACGTGCTCGCCACCACCGCGTGGGGGGCGAGCAATTCGTGGGCGTTGGCGGCGCTGCCGTTGTTTATCTGGATGGGCGAAATCTTGTTTCGCTCGCGCATGTCCGAAGACATGTTCACCGGCCTGTCGCCGTGGATGGGCCGCCTGCCCGGGCGGTTGCTGCACGTCAATATCGTCGGCTGCGCCGTATTCGCCGCGGTGTCGGGATCGTCGGCGGCGACGGCGGCGACGATCGGCAAGATGTCGGTGCCCGAACTGACCCGGCGCGGCTATCCCGAAAAGCTGATCCTGGGCACCCTGGCGGGCTCGGCGACGCTGGGCCTGTTGATTCCGCCGTCGATCATCCTGATCGTCTACGGCGTCGCTACCGAACAGTCGATCGCTCGCCTGTTCGTCGCCGGAATTTTGCCCGGGATCATGCTGATGGTGTTGTTCATGGGTTACGTCGTGATCTGGTCGCTGACCCACAAGGCGCAGATTCCCGCCCCCGATCCGTCACTGCCGTTACGCGAAAAATTCGCCCGTTCGAAACGCTTGATCCCCGTCATCTTATTGATCGCCGGGGTGATCGGCTCGATTTACGCCGGCATCGCCTCACCGACCGACGCCGCCGCCGTCGGCGTGGTGCTGGCCTTGGTGCTGTCGTGGTTCGCCAAGACCCTCAATCTCGAAACCTTCAAGGCGGGGCTGATCGGGGCCACCAAGACATCATGCATGATCGCCTTCATCTTGGTCGGCGCGGCGTTTCTCACCGTCGCCATGGGCTTTACCGGAATTCCCTCCCTGCTCGCCCAATGGATCGGCTCGCTGCATCTGTCGCCCTACGCCCTACTCGGGGCGTTGACGGTCTTTTTCGTGATCTTAGGTTGCTTCCTCGACGGCATATCGGTCGTCGTGCTGACCACGTCGGTCATCCTGCCGATGGTCGAACAGGCCGGCATCGACCCTCTGTGGTTCGGAATTTTCGTCGTTATCGTGGTCGAGATGTCGCAGATCACGCCACCGGTCGGCTTTAACCTGTTCGTCATCCAGTCCCTGACCGGGCGCAACATCGTCCGCGTCGCGATGGCCGCCGCGCCATTTTTCGCGATCCTGTTGATCGCCCTCGGCCTAATCACCGCCTTCCCCGAAATCGTCACCGCCCTGCCCGCCGTGATGGGGCACTGAGTCCGGTTGCGTAGCTTAAATCTACCCCCATTGCTGACAAAACCAAGAATTCGGGCGACGCCCTCGCCCCGAAGATGAAGGGCGGCGCGATCTCCGGAGAATAAATAACACGAGAATGCATCAGGGTGCACACGGCGGCAAGGAGGCGGCGGGTTCCAGCAACTCTGCCCGCAAGACGGTTCTTGCCGCTGGGCAGATCGCCGCGGTCCTCGCAGCTTCCGCCGCCGAGGTAAACCCCGAGGCCGCAGCCCAAACCGCAGCCACTACGATCACCTACAATTACCTTACGCCGCGGCAGTTGGCGAAGATTATTAAAAGCGCCGAGGCGTGCGGCAATGATGTGCGCTGCCGGCAGTTGGTTGCCGATTCGGCCCACATGTTTAGCGAATCTCAAGATTACAGCCTACGGGCAATCCTGCGACGGCTTACTTCAGATCAGATGGTCATTATGTCGTGCGAGATAATATAATAACCGGTGATCTCGTGCAAATGAGTAATACAAAGCTCCCCATTGGCCACGGAAGCGGTCAGTGGGCACCCGATAGAAGTATCCTGGATCCATTTATTCCGGAGAAGTAGTCATGGATAAACTTGAGGCGCTTTATGTAAAATTCCAGAAGTTAGGAGTTGGCCCTCAAACGAAAAGCCTCCTCCTGTTAAAACCCCGTGACGCCCTGAACCTTATTTGTACCGGAGTGGCCGCTTCAAATCGCTTATTGCGCGTTGAGGGGTTTTGGCTGTTGCCCTCAGGGGCGATACAACCAGACATGGGATTAATCTATGATGTAGATGACTTTAATGACGAAAAGGAATTTTTACGAGCCGTTGGAGGATTGTTGTTGGGAGAAATAACGAACAATGGAGTCGCATTTGAGATTGGTATGTCGGCTCCAGATGAGAAATCCTGACAATTTTCTTTACTCATGTACAGAAATGGCAATCACCGCGCGCCTGAGTTCTTTGAACGCGGGATTGTCGCCGTGAGATGAGGCTCTCGTTCGGCGGCGGGTGTCGATGTCGCCCGCCTATCCGGCGCGCTGGCCGCCGCGATGGGCGGCTCCGATCCCAACACCGCCGTCCTGACCGCCGGTAACGCGGCCAAGAATAACGTCTTTTGCGGCGGGCTGTGTATCGCTGCCGTTGTTGTAGCGATTTCTGCGGCCTATAGCGCCTATGCCGGGGGTGGGAACCCCCTAGCCGGTCTTGACGTCATCGCCGAGGGCAAGGACCCGATACAAAAAATGCTGTCCACGGGTGTGGCTAAATCCGTGGCCTTTTCTTATTCGCGATATCCCAATGCCACGGCGACGGTTTTGCATACCCTGGGCGACGCCATCGACACGGCCGGTGTGTGGGTAAGAATTGTCGACGACAAGACGGGCAACGTCATCAGCGACGCCTGGGATCAAATTCCGCCGGAATATCGCAAGAAAATTATCGGTCTCGCCGATCTGGGGGAAATGGGGGTCACCCTTTATGTCTCGGCGTCCGCGATGGCGAAAGTCATCCAGGGTGTCAAGGTGGCGAAAGACGCAGGGAAAGCCGTCACCCTTGGCGTCGATGCCGCAAAAGGCGCGTCACTCCCGCAGCCCGGAGTGCTGACCGCGATCGAAAAACAGGTCGCGAAGACGGGCGTAACGGGAAATTGGTCGATCTCCGGGGTGGGCTCCGCCCAATTCGTCGAGACGACGACGGTTTCTGTTGGTAAAGTTACCTACAGGGTCCAGAAAAAGCTTGATGGTTATGTCATTGCAATAGGTCCAGATGGCGAAAAATATGTCTTCAGGAACCATTCTCTAGAGGGCACAAGCGCAGGGACCTTGCACACCAAATGGAATGAACGGAAATTTTATGAACAGATCAAAAAATCTAAAGAATTTTTATCAAATACAAAAAGTCTTGCATTAAATAAAAAATGGCAAAAATTAATATATACACTTTCGACTGTAGCGAAATTAATGATGCAATTAAATAAATAACAATGCTTTCATTCATCACAAATCTGTACAAATCCTCTAAAGCGACTATATTATTTCTTAAAATATGGGATGCGATTGCATCTGATCGTATAGAAGAAGCTGAGGAATATTTTGTATCAATTAACAAAATTATTCCTGAATTGTGTGCAGAACATCAAATTATGGAAGCGTACATAAAGTTCAGAGCCTCAAAATACGGAGAAGCTAAGGAGCTATTTGACATCGCCTGGAAAAAAATTGAACTAGACGCGCGGCTCAACTCGGATGAAAAACTATACCTCAAGGGATATATTCTTGGCCCATCCCAGCTTACGATGCGCTACTTAAAATACAAAAATTATTCGTATCCTGACTACAGGAATATTCGTAAATTTGACCTTCGTAATATTGATCTGCGAAAAGTTAAAAAAAAATGGAAAATCTATTTTCCTATAATGCCTCATCCCGATTGGGATAAATATGGCGTATAGTTCGACGCAAGCATGAGTGCGGCGGCGGATTGGCATTTCTGTACAGAAATGCCAATCGCCTGACACTCGCCGCTCCGGGGATCGGATGGTTTACGCGGCTTTTTTCGTTTTCTTCCCGTCCCCCAGCCCCCACGCAACGAAGCAATCACCGCGCGCCTGAGTTCTTTGAACGCGGGATTGTCGCCGTGAGATGAGACTCTCGTTCGGCGGCGGGTGTCGATGTCGCCCGCCTATCCGGCGCGCTGGCCGCCGCGATGGGCGGCTCCGATCCCAACACCGCCGTCCTGACCGCCGGTAACGCGGCCAAGAATAACGTCTTTTGCGGCGGGCTGTGTATCGCTGCCGTTGTTGTAGCGATTTCTGCGGCCTATAGCGCCTATGCCGGGGGTGGGAACCCCCTAGCCGGTCTTGACGTCATCGCCGAGGGCAAGGACCCGATACAAAAAATGCTGACCACGGGTGTGGCTAAATCCGTGGCCTTTTCTTATTCGCGATATCCCAATGCCACGGCGACGGTTTTGCATACCCTGGGCGACGCCATCGACACGGCCGGTGTGTGGGTAAGAATTGTCGACGACAAGACGGGCAACGTCATCAGCGGCGCCTGGGATCAAATTCCGCCGGAATATCGCAAGAAAATTATCGGTCTCGCCGATCTGGGGGAAATGGGGGTCACCCTTTATGTCCCGGCGTCCGCGATGGCGAAAGTCATCCAGGGTGTCAAGGTGGCGGAAGACGCGGGGAAAGCCGTCACCCTTGGCGTCGATGCCGCAAAAGGAGCAAAAAGTGTCGGTGGCGAGACGGCGAAAAATATTGTTAATGGACTGAGCTTGAAAACTGAGCTCGCCTTGAAAGAAGGAAACATCTTGGGAAATGACGGCAAATTGACAAAATGGGCCATCGAGACCGCTTTAAAAATTCGCCTAGAAGCCGGAGGAATTAAGAACCCATCGATAATAAAGGCCCTCACAAAAGATGGCTCCAGTATTAAGGACTGGTCCAAATTCAAGGCGCGCACCGTTTCTGGGCCGAACGAATCAAGGCTACAGGTGCATTTCTATAAGAACCTAAGAACGGGAAAAGTGGACTACGAGACGGTAGATTTTAAGGTTAAAGTCGTCGTCCCCGCGATCCCAAAAAAACCAATGCCGTAGCCCCCGGGAAAACCGAGACCCCAGGAAATCCAACACAGCCGGAAGAATGAGGTGAAAGATGATCGTACGATACATGCGCGAACGGCGAAGCAATCCCGACGGGGAAGACCCTATGGTTACGTTTGGGAAAGAATATTTAGTCGTGGATATGCAGTTTAGTGCGCGCGAGGAAGGATCCTGTGATGTATCGGTGCTATGTGATGATGGCGGGGGCCCTGGTATCCTTGATTTGGCCTGTTTCGATTTTGTGGACCAAAGAATACCTGACAATTGGGTTTGCCAACGGCTATCGAATACGATGTATCGCATAACACCGCCCGAATTTATGGGGCATTTTTGGAGTGAATACAACAACGCCGATGACGAGGCTGAAAAGACTCTTAAACGTGTGATGCAACGCATTCACGAGTTTCACTACCCACAAAATGCGTAGCGCTGGGAAGTGAGTCTGGAATACGGGGGCACGACGGTAATACGGTAGCGGTCTACCATAACCGCACAGAAATGCTAATCGCCTGACACTCGCCGCTCCGGGGATCGGATGGTTTACGCGGCTTTTTTCGTTTTTTCCCGTCCCCCCACGCAACGGAGCAATCACCGCGCGCCTGAGTTCTTTGAACGCGGGATTGTCGCCGTGAGATGAGGCTCTCGTTCGGCGGCGGGTGTCGATGTCGCCCGCCTATACGTCCCCAAGGGCGTTAAAATGGAAACCGGCACCGCCGCGGCGATGCCGCAGTGGGGAGTAAAAGGCGGCGGTGAGCAATTTCAGATCAAATCGAAAACATCCACTGACGAAGTTAATGCGATATTTAAAAACGAGAGGAGACTGAAGAGATGGTAAAGTTGCTGGGGGATGGAATAATCATTGACGTTGAATGCATTAAACTTCCCGCACCCATCCCGGACAAAAGCCATGTATATGAATGCTATGGTCGCGTATTCGTTATAAACAACACGCTGGACCCCAGGAATATCTGGTGTTTTAACCGACGCGGCAGAAAGCTCTGGGAGATTGAACCGAGTCTTTCCGATCGCCCGTATCTTTCCCTCGTGCTGGATGCGGCGGGACGTTTGAGCGCCCGCGACCTAGAGGACGATGTTTATATCGTCGATATCAATAACGGCTATATCGAATTGCCTTACGGCAAACGCGCCATCTCCCCTGAAAATTCAAACGCCATGATACGCCAACGCCGGAAAGACCGCCTCAACACCGAATGGGGCTGGTATGCAATAGGCGCCGTAGTGCTAAGCATCGCCAAGCTTTGGACGAAAAAGATCAAAACCGAAAATCCATACGCCCCCACCCGGGGCGTCGCCGAGTCCATTCCCGCGGCCCGCGAATCCCGGCTGAGCGACTATGAGATATTTAGGGATCATGTCTTTGAAAAGTGCGCCCTCACACAAGAAGGGGCTAGCGAACTGAATGCGCGGACCCAAAAACGGTTTTCCGGCCATATCGAGGATACGATTGACCATCCGGCGCAGGAGAAAGCGTTAAGCGGAGGCCGCCGGACGTACCGGGGCGGCGACATGAACGTCGTTGTGATTAAAAATCCGGGGACAATGGACGGCGCCGCCGCATTTCAGCCCCTGGACGGCAGGGCGTATTTTGAGGGCTTGAGGTGATCGGGATGAACGGAACAAATCCGGCAGATCGGGGCCTCTCGGAAAGGAATTGGCGCGGCAACACCAACCAGAGGAGATCGGACAGATGGTAAGGCTGTCGGATGATGGAAACACCCTTCACTTTAGAGGCGGAAAACGCGTTCGGCTTCCCGCGCCCATCCTGGATAACGGTAATCGATATAATAGCTATAGCATATGCGAATGCTACGGTTTCATATTTGTTTTAACCGTGGCGACAGGCCCCAAAAATATCTGGTGTTTCAATCAAGACGGCACGAAGCTCTGGGAAATTGAGCCAGCCCTTCACGGAGGTGCGTATATGGACCTTATGGTAAACGAAGATGGGCTTTTGTACGCCTGGGACTGGGAGCCCGACGCTTATATCGTCGATATCAATACCGGCCACGTTGAACTGGTTAGCGGTCCTCATGTCGTCTATCCCGAGGAAGGCAACGCCCTGATACGCCAACTCCGGGAGGACCGCCTCAACGCCGAATGGGGCTGGTTTAAAATAGGCGCCGTGGCGTTCAAGGCGCCCCCCCCCGTCGGGGACGCCGCCGACCCGCCCGAATGCAAATTGCGAAACTGTACGGAATTTAGAGATCATGATTTTGAAAAGTACGCACTCACACCAGAAGAGCCTAGCGAACTGAATGCGCGGACCCGAAAACAGTTTTCCGGCCATATCGAGGATACGATTGATTGTCCGGCGCAGGAGAAAGCGTTAAGCGGAGGCCGCCGGGCATACTGGTGCCGCATTATTAATATCGTTGTGATTAAAAACTCGGGTGCAACGGACAGCGGCGTCGCGTTTCGGCCCTTGGGCGGTAGGGCGTATTTTGAGGGCTTGAGGTGATCGATATGAAAGTAATAAACCCGTCGGAAGAAAAATTAACGGTCGATATGGGATTGGATGACCTTTTAATTTTGAACGCGGCCCTCAATGAGGTCTGTAACGGCGTTGGGATTTTTGAATTTGAAACCCGAATAGGCGTCAACCGCGACCGCGCGCAATTGCTTTTGGCGCAACTTGGTGAAGCTATCGACACGGCGACCCCTGCCGACGATCAATAATCGCAACGGTCCATCGCACCGTGCGTCACCATGCGGATACGATTACCTGTAGTCGTTCAGGGTATCAAGGTGGCGAAAGACGCAGGGAAAGCGGTCACCCTTGGCGTCAATGCCGCAAAAGGCGCGTCACTCCCGCAGCCCGGAGTGCTGACCGCGATCGAAAAATAGGTCGCAAAGACGGGCGTAACGGGAAATTGGTCGATCTCCGGGGTGGGCTCCGCCCAATTCGTCGAGACGACGACGGCTTCTGTTGGTAAAGTTACCTACAGGGTCCAGAAAAGCTTGATGGTTATGTCATTGCAATAGGTCCAGATGGCGAAAAATATGTCTTCGGGAACCATTCTCTAGAGGGCACAAGCGCAGGGACCTTGCACACCAAATGGAATGAACGGCAATTTTATGAACAACTCTTGACTGCAGAAAAAGCACGAGATGCCATAAAAAATATCGAGGCGAGAACAAAACTACAGAAAATCGTTGAGGGGATGCGAGCAGTTCTAAACTTGTTGAATGGATTTGGCGGCGGGCGATGATTCAATTTTTAAGAAAGATTACTAAGCTGCCCCGGATGTGGAGGATTGCATTCATATTCGAGGAATCGTGGGACTTGCTCGCCCAAGATAAGCTCATTGACGCTGAGACTTTGTTTGAAAAAGGTGAGCATCTATTGGGTGTTTTGCCATATGAATATAAAATCATGAAAGGTACAATTAAATTTAGGCTAAAAAAGCGCGATGAATGCATGGAGTTATTCAAAAATGCATATATCGATGTAAGTAATAGCAACTTGTCAGAAAGTGACAAATTGTACCTAAAATATTATATGTACAGCGTTTTAATAATATATAAAAAATTCCTCCACGCCGATCTTGACGGGGTTGAAGAAGTAACAAACTCTAGTGTTTCATTGAAAGAAGTAAGCTCATGTTGGAAGCGTCGATTCCCATGTCGAGACCATCCCGATTGGGATAAATATGGCGTATAGTTCGACGCAAGCATGAGTGCGGCGGCGGATTGGCATTTCTGTACAGAAATGCCAATCGCCTGACACTCGCCGCTCCGGGGATCGGATGGTTTACGCGGCTTTTTTCGTTTTCTTCCCGTCCCCCAGCCCCCACGCAACGGAGCAATCACCGCGCGCCTGAGTTCTTTGAACGCGGGATTGTCGCCGTGAGATGAGGCTCTCGTTCGGCGGCGGGTGTCGATGTCGCCCGCCTATCCGGCGCGCTGGCCGCCGCGATGGGCGGCTCCGATCCCAACACCGCCGTCCTGACCGCCGGTAACGCGGCCAAGAATAACGTCTTTTGCGGCGAGCTGTGTATCGCTGCGGTTGTTGTAGCGATTTCTACGGCCTATAGCGCCTATGCCGGGGGTGGGAAAGCCGTCACCCTTGGCGTCGATGCCGCAAAAGGCGCGTCACTCCCGCAGCCCGGAGTGCTGACCGCGATCGAAAAACAGGCCGTGAAGACGGGCGTAACGGGAAATTGGTCGATCTCCGGGGTGGGCTCCGCCCAATTCGTCGAGACGACGACGGCTTCTGTTGGTAAAGTTACCTACAGGGTCCAGAAAAAGCTTGATGGTTATGTCATTGCAATAGGTCCAGATGGCGAAAAATATGTCTTCGGGAACCATTCTCTGCAGGGCACAAGCGCAGGGACCTTGCACACCAAATGGAATGAACGGCAATTTTATGAAGCATTGAAACAAGGAAACGAATTTTTATTAAATACTAAGAGTCCTATATTGAAAAAAAGATGGGAAAAAATCGTATATATGCTTTCAAATGTGGCAAGATTAATTGTGAATATGAATAAATAATAATGTTTTCATTTATCATAAAAATATATAAAGCTTTCAAGGCCAGCATGTTGCTTTCTGAAGCGTGGGATGCCGTTGCATCCAATCGTATTGAAGATGCCGAAGAATGCTTTGTATCAATTAATAAAATTGTTCCGGATTTATGTGCGGAGCACCAGATTATGGAGGCTTATATAAAATTCAGAGCATCAAAATATAGAGACGCTAAAGAGTTGTTTGACATTGCTTGGAAAAAAATTGATCTAGATGAACACCTTAGTTCGGATGAGAAATTATATTTTAAGGGATTTGTCCTTGGTCCTGCTCAGATGACGATATTTTTCTTAAAACACAGAAATAATTTAGAACCTAATTATAACAACATTCATAAATGTAATATCTACGGGGTTGACCTCCAAAAAATTAGCAAAAAGTGGAAGACCCACTTCCCAATGAGAGACCATCCCGATTGGGATAAATATGGCGTATAGTTCGACGCAAGCATGAGTGCGGCGGCGGATTGGCATTTCTGTACAGAAATGCCAATCGCCTGACACTCGCCGCTCCGGGGATCGGATGGTTTACGCGGCTTTTTTCGTTTTCTTCCCGTCCCCCCCCACGCAACGAAGCAATCACCGCGCGCCTGAGTTCTTTGAACGCGGGATTGTCGCCGTAAGATGAGACTCTCGTTCGGCGGCGGGTGTCGATGTCGCCCGCCTATCCGGCGCGCTGGCCGCCGCGATGGGCGGCTCCGATCCCAACACCGCCGTCCTGACCGCCGGTAACGCGGCCAAGAATAACGTCTTTTGCGGCGGGCTGTGTATCGCTGCCGTTGTTGTAGCGATTTCTGCGGCCTATAGCGCCTATGCCGGGGGTGGGAACCCCCTAGCCGGTCTTGACGTCATCGCCGAGGGCAAGGACCCGATACAAAAAATGCTGACCACGGGTGTGGCTAAATCCGTGGCCTTTTCTTATTCGCGATATCCCAATGCCACGGCGACGGTTTTGCATACCCTGGGCGACGCCATCGACACGGCCGGTGTGTGGGTAAGAATTGTCGACGACAAGACGGGCAACGTCATCAGCGACGCCTGGGATCAAATTCCGCCGGAATATCGCAAGAAAATTATCGGTCTCGCCGATCTGGGGGAAATGGGGGTCACCCTTTATGTCTCGGCGTCCGCGATGGCGAAAGTCATCCAGGGTGTCAAGGTGGCGGAAGACGCAGGGAAAGCCGTCACCCTTGGCGTCGATGCCGCAAAAGGCGCGTCACTCCCGCAGCCCGGGGTGCTGACCGCGATCGAAAAACAGGTCGTGAAAGTGGAGTTGATTAAAAATGCACGATATGCACCGAAAACATATAGTTTGATGTTTGACGCAAGGAGTCCCTTTGCGGGTATGAGTGTGGAAGATGTATCTTCAGCGCTTCGCTCTGGTAGTATTAAACCCTCAGATGTGCCTATTAATTACATTGTTCGTGATGGTAATACCCTTATTCTCAACACACGTTCATCTCAAGCGCTCAAGGCCGCAAAAATCTCCCCTCCAAAATGGCGTGTAATAAATCGCACAGGAAGTGATAAGTACGAAATCATGCTAAGCAATCAGTTAAGGCGCAATAAGTTAACAAGCGAGGGTGTGGATACGGTAAGGAAATCGAGAATACCATAATGAAAAAAAACCTCTCCTAGAGTTACCATATGCGTCTACGTCACTGATACATGCTGCAATGGTGGAGAGTGACGTTGCGGATAGAATCATCCCTCTAGATTTCGATGATGAGGGACAGAAACGCTCCTATATCTTGAGATTTACCAAAGTTCGGGCATGCCGAGAACGCTCCGAAATTTACTGTACCATGTGGCATATTGATGGTGTCTATGACGTGAGCCCCGTTTTCTCCTCCATTTTTGGGTAGAGTCCATCACCTAAGAAGGAGATGGAAATGAAGCGTTCACGTTTCACGGAAGAGCAGATTATTGGCATTTTGCGCGAGCAGGAGTCTGGGCAGAAGACCGTCGACGTTTGCCGCCGCCATGGCGTCAGCGAGGCCACTTTTTATAAATGGAAGTCCAAGTTTGGGGGCATGGAGATTTCCGACGCCAAACGGTTGAAGGCGCTGGAAGCGGAGAACAACCGGCTCAAGAAGCTGTTGGCCGAGACGATGTTGGACAACGCCATGCTCAAAGACATCAATTCAAAAAAGTGGTGACGCCCGCCGCCAGGCGAGAGGCCGTCGCTTATCTCCGTAGGCAATATGAGGTGAGCGAACGGCGGGCGTGTCACGCCACCGGAACGGACCGCAGTTCAGTGCGTTATCGGTCCATCAAGCCGGATGATGCGCCGATCCGTGAGCGCCTACGCGCGCTGTCTGCGGAGCGGCGGCGATTTGGCTATCGTCGTTTGCACATTATGCTGTCCAGGGAAGGCGTACACATGAACCAGAAGAAGCTGAGGCGCTTATATCGAGAAGAAGGCCTTCAGGTGCGTAAACGCGGCGGGCGCAAACGTGCTTTGGGCACACGGGCACCAATGCTGCTGCCGCAGGGACCGAACCAACGTTGGTCCCTGGATTTCGTCTCGGACGCCCTGGATGACGGACGGCGGTTTCGCATTCTGTGTGTCGTCGATGACTTCACGCGCGAATGTATAGGGCTTGTCGCTGATACATCCCTGTCAGGTTTGCGTGTGGCGCGGGAACTTAATGCGATCATCATGCGGCGGGGCAAGCCGCACATGGTGGTCAGCGATAACGGCACCGAACTGACCTCCATCGCAATCCTCAAGTGGTCTCAGGAGCGGCGGATCGAGTGGCATTACACCCAGCCGGGCAAG